>CANGZP010000040.1 GCA_947458475.1 Cyclobacteriaceae bacterium
ACGCTTTACTAGTTTCGATGATGTTGGCTTCAGGAATAAAGCCCCAATCTTCTGCTCCAAGCAAAGGATCTTCCAGTTCAAAAAAGGAAGATCCTAAAAAACGCTCTGGCTGGAAAAATTCGTTGACCAAACTGGGGAGATCTCTTCCATTTCTTGTGTTTGATGCTGCGCGTGACATGATTTTTTGTGGTTAAAAATGAACGATTGATTTAGCTGTCAGTCAAAACTAATTCGTTCATTTGACCTATTTCCTGCTAAAAATCAGTTGGTTAGCTGATTTTTAGCAGGGAAAATTTGGGAGATCAATTCCTAAGGGTCGGCTTTTTCAACTGTAACTCCCCCTACCACTCAATCCCTTAATTTTTCATTTAGCCTATTATCACAAAGGCAAGGACCCTTGCAGACCTGCCTACCGCAGGCAGGCTTAGCGTCTTTGCGAGCATATCCTCTTTTTTGAAAATTAGAATTCTATTTTTTCGCGCAAAGTCGCAGAGACTTGTCCGCCGCGGCGGATTTTTGCGACGACGCGGAGCCTGCCTTCCGCAGGTAGGCCCGCATACCGGAGGCTTTGCGGCTTGGCGCCTTTGCGCGATTAATTATTTTTCTCGCGAAGGCGCTGAGCCTGCCTTCCGCAGTTAGGCCTGCCTGCCGTAGGCTGGCATCTTGCTTCCTTGTACTTCGTGCTATTTTTAATATCGAATTTCAAACGCCGATTGAAGAATGAAGAAGTGGGGATTTATGTAAGGACTAGAATTCTATTTCGGAAGGATCTTGGTACTTTGTACTTGGTACATAGTACTTTTCTTAATATCAAATGCCCAACGCCGATTGTACAATGTCGAATGGGGAAAACTAGCTCCTAGAGTCGTCAGGCCTGCCTGCCGTAGGCAGGATACTAAAGACTTAATGCGCTTTGGAAAGGATGAAAAAAAATCGCAACCTTTAAAAGTAAGAATTCAAAAAAACAGCTTATTAGTACAGCCGAAAAGCTCCTCCTTTGGTGCTAGTGAAATACTAGGAGTGGGCTGTAAAGCAACGAGAAAACAACTAATGAAAGAGCAACTAAAACTATCCATCCGTTTTTTCAATGACCGAGAGGTGCGGGCTATTTGGGATGATGAACATTCCAAATGGTGGTTTAACGTGTTGGATATTGTGGGTGTGCTGAACGAAGAACCGGACTATGCCAAAGTCCGCAACTATTGGAAATACCTAAAAGCCAAACTAAAAAAAGAGAATAATCAGTTGGTTAGTGCCACTACCCAACTGAAATTCATGGCGGCAGATGGTAAAAAATACCTGACGGACACTTTAGATAGCGAGGGTATAATCGCCCTGGCAAAACATTTTCCCAACAATCGGGCAATCAAGTTTTTGGATTGGTTTTTATACAGTGAGACCAGCATAGATGGGCAAAGCAAAAAGAAAGCCTATACTCTTTTTGAAAGCAATTTGATCAACGACTTTGAAATAGGCACAACGAGAGGTTTGCAACAAATACACGGGTATTTGTTTGGGGGCTTGTACGATTTTGCTGGGCAAATCCGAGAAAAAAGTATTTCAAAAGGAGGTTACCAGTTTGTATATGCTCAGCATCTAAATAATGCCTTACAACAAATAGATGCTTTGCCACAAAGTACTTTGGAGGAAATACTAGTGAAATATACCGAAATGAACAAGGCACATCCTTTTATGGAAGGTAATGGCAGAAGTACACGGATATGGCTGGATATGATGCTCAAAAAACACCTGAAAAAATGTGTGGATTGGAGCAAAATCAGCAAAGAGAATTACATGAACGCAATGATTATTAGTACGGTGGATAGCAGCGTTTTAAAACAGTTGTTAGAAACCGCATTAACTACTAAAATTACTGACAGGGAAATGTTTATGAAAGGCATTGACTATTCTTATTACTACGAAGAATGATTCAAGAAAACATTGGAAATACCACCCTTTTAAAGCTTCCCAAAACAGCGTTTTTTACAGCCGATATTTAACTCGCGCAAAGCCCTCCGCGGCGGGCAGGACGCAGAGCCCTGCCTACCGCAGGCAGGCTTGGCGCCTTTAAGTCCGCCGTGGAAGATGCGAGCATACCCTCTTTTTTGAAAATTATTAGGTCTGTTTTATCACGCAAAGACGCAGAGACCTGTCCGCCGCGGCGGACAGGCGCAAAGGGGGTTTGAAAATAAAGATTGAAGTATTGTATTTCTTTACTTGAGCAGCCCCAGCTGCTTCATCTCTTGCAGGCAAGCCTTTTCCCAACGGTTGGCTGCTTCGCGAGCCTTTTTTTCGTAGCTATTCTTCTGGTAGCCGATTTGCTTCGGCTCTTTGTTAAAAACAATCTCTAAAACCCAATCCCATTTTCAGAAGATTAGAAAGTAAATACTAGGCTAAACCAATTTTTTGGATTTAACTTTACGCTAATGCCTTGCATAAAAGAAACTTATGCTGATTCTTGGATTGGTTAGAACAACTATTCCTGCAAGTAAACTCGGATTAACATTCCATTTGGAAAATTAGTTTAGTACCCATACACCACCTAAAACACCCGTACGCATGAAGAAATTATCCGGAATAGTAACCATAGCTCTACTAACCGTGCTATTGGTCTCCTGCGGATTGGGAGGAGGTAGAGAGATCTCCCTCATCCCCGTAGAAAATGGAGATGAATTCCAATACATAGACAAGGAAGGGAAAATTGTGATTAACCCTCAGTTTTCTGCTGCTACAGTTTTTAGAAACGGCATTGCCTTGGTACGCACCACAGGCAACAAATCCTTGTGGGGCTACATCAACGAGGAAGGGAAATACAGCATTCAGCCTAGCTTCAAAGAAGCTACCATCTTCTCTGAGGATCTTGCCTGGGTCGTATCTGAAAACGGAGCACCTACGGCCATCAATACCAAAGGAGAGATAAAAATCACCCTCCAAGACGCAGAAACTGTCCGGATCTTCCAGGAAGGTTTGGCAGCATTTAGCGTGACCGAAGATTCCAAAGTAAAGTGGGGCTTCGTAGACAAGGACGGCAGAGTAGCCATCAGCCCCCAGTTCGCTGCAACAGATAATTTTGCTGGCGGAAAATGTGCGGTTCAAAACGAAGAAGGAAAGTGGGGATACATTGATAGCGAAGGCAAAATTGCAATCACTTACCAATTTGATGAAGCTGAAAAGTTTGTAAATGGCCATGCAGCAGTAAAATTCGATGGCAAAGCAGGCGCCATCGACGAGGCTGGTAAATACGTCATTAACCCACAGTTTGACGGAATCGCAGAAGATGGCGAGCTCTATCTGATCGAACAAAATGAAAAGTACGGCTGGGCTACCCGAGAAGGCCAAATCGTAATCAATCCTCAGTTTGTAACTGCCTTCACATTCAACGGGGGCAAAATCGCTCCAGTACAAGTCGGCGAAACCTGGGGATATGTGGATAAGGAAGGGAAAATCGTGATCAACCCTCAATTTAAAGTTGCCCTTCCCTTTATCAGTGGGGTAGCAGCAGTCTTGAGCGGCGAAAAAGTAGGCTTTGTTGATGCAGAAGGCAAGTACATCATCAACCCGCAGTACGATGGAATCTCCGAAGACATGCTCAACTACATCATCGACGGCAGCTCTTCCTACGAAAGCGTAGACACCGACTTCTTCAATATCGCGCCTATCGTGGCCCGCATCAATCTCAACACTCCTGAAGGTTTGACTCTTGCAAGTACCGTAGGAGATGTTGTCACCAAACTGAACCTTACCGAAGAGGTATTTAGCGAGTATACGACCCAACACACCGTCCTTGAGGATGTAGTCATTACCAACGATGCATCTCTTGACTTCTCTGTATGGGCTTCTTCACACAACGAAGTTCCTGATGGATGGTATACCATTTCGGTGTTCAATGGAGCGGCTCCTGTTCAGGGCTATGTCTACACCTTCAACCTATCTGGAAGAGGTGCTGACAAAGCAGAAAATGTGGTTGCCGCCATTGAAAAAACCATCACAGGCATGCAGAAGGACGAAGTCGAGTCGGCAGAAGAAGGCTACATTGTCTATAAAAATTCGACGCAAAATGTATACCTACAAAGTAGTGGCAGCCAGGTGATTGTCACGATCTTGAAAGCAGATCAGGTAGAAGAATCTGGTGACTAAACTGACTTTCTTTCAAGGAATCTAGTCCTTTGTTCTCGAGGCAAAACTTCCCCTAAATCAGTTTTAGGGGAAGTTTTTTTTCTCTTGAAATCGCCCATTTCTGAACCCCAATACTTCCCCTACAAACAAATCTCTTTTTGCCTAGTTAGTAAAACAAACCAGTCACAGACCCATGAAAACCGCCTCTGCACTTGTCTTTTCCCTATTGCTGTTTATCCAGCTATCCGCTACCGCACAGGACATGGAGAAGATGAATAAAAATGAACTTCGAGACTATGCCATCCTCCTCCTAGGAAAAATAGACTCGCTCAACGCCCAAATCACTACCCTACAAGCATCGGAAAACCAACTCAACCAAGCACTTGCTACGTCTGAAGAAAAAAATAAGGCCAACCTGGCCGAAATTCAAAAATTAACTGCCCTCACTGTTAAAACTCAGAAAGAACTAGAGCGTGTAGTTGCAGAAAAAGATGCGGTCATCACTACCCTAAACAAGGATGTCCTCTTACTCAAAGACTCGATTGCTACCCTGCAAACCGCCTTGCTTACTGACACCTCTTCTCCAGCAGCAGATGGCTCCGATTTTCTGAATTCTTACTTTTTCAAGCCCTTCCCTCTGGAAAACAACTCCTTCTCCTTGGTGCTAAGTAAAGTCATCTTTGGTACCTCCAACAACAGCAACAACGAGTACTACAACCAGCAAAATGAGATTCAGTCGCTCCCAGAAATTCTACCGGCGGAAGCATTGACCTACTGGGGTGTAAAGCCAAAAGTCAAAATTACGGATGGCACCGAATTCAACGACTTTTTGGCGGCACAGACTGAAGCCTATTACAACGCCCGGCTTCCCAAAATTCAGATTTACAAAAACAAACTGCTCACCATCGTCAACAAAGACGGTAAGGAGGAATCCTTTCTCTTTACGGCCAATGTCTTGGATGATGAGGATGCCAACAACCAGCGTTCAGTATTTCAGTTTAGCCTTGTGAGTGAGGAGGCAAACTCAGATGAGGACTACGACCAACCAAAAAATCTGACCTGGCGATTTTTTGCGATCCAAAACGAAGTGTACTTGGCCCTAAACTATGCCCAATTATCCCGAATCAACTCTGAACTCCAAGAGGCAGGAAGTATCGAAGCTTTTTCCGAGTACTATGAACGTGTGGTAATGGCTACTGACTTTGATAGCGACTACCGCCAAACTACCACTGGTAACGGAGTTTACTTATCCAGGAAAAAGGACACTTTCATGAAAGAGTCACTTTATATTGACCCAAGCGAACTTATCTTCTTATTTAAACTGAAGTAATCGCTCTAGTCTAGCTTGTAACAAAAAAGGACCGGGCTCCTCGTGAGCCCGGTCCTTTTTTTTGGGGTAAAAAAAAGAATGCCAAGCCAAGCGAAAGTACTTGACAAGATCTGGCATCCTTACTGTGAAACACACAGCCTGTTACTATTTTTTCTTTGGCATTCTGGCGTCTGTTTCTGTCCACCAGGCTTGGAGTGAAGCTTTTAACTGATTTACAAGCCCTGGGAACTGATCTGCTAGGTTGTGGAGCTCCCTTGGATCATCCGCCAATGAAAAAAGCTCATCCGGCTTCTCATCAAAATAGTGGATCAATTTGTAATCCCCAGATCGGATGATGGAATAGGGAACTACATCAGTACCCCGGTAGTGAGGGAAATGCCAAAATAAATCACGGGAATTTTTAGCGGCTACTCCTCCCAAAACTTCCGTCAAGCTCATGCCATCCAAACTTTGTTCCCTTGGGTTTAATCCCAAATAATCCAAAATCGTAGGGATCCAATCTGTAGTGACAATCGGGAAATTGGACTTCCCGCCTGCCTGCACCTTTCCTGGCCACTTCACTACGGTAGGAACGCGAATCCCTCCTTCGTAAGGATAGCCTTTTTGAGATCGTAGTGGATAGTTATTTGTAATGGGATTAGCTGGATTGCCAATCAACCCGCCATTGTCTGAAGTAAAAATGACCAAGGTCTTTTCAGTCAAGTTCATCCGCTCCAAGGCAGCAATTACTTTTCCAATATTTTGATCCAAGTTTTCTACCAAAGCAGCATAAACCGGGTTTTTCTGATTCACCGATTCCTTTTTTTTGTATTTCTCTACCAAAGATTCTGGAGCCATAATCGGCGTATGCACCGCATAAGGCGCCCAGTGGATGAAAAATTTTTGGTCTTGGGTTTGAAGGAAATTCACAATTTCATCCCCTTCTCGATCTGTTAAAAACTCACCGGCAGCCCTGGGCTCCACCCGATGCAATTCGTAAAATGGCGTAGGAGTAGCGGGTTCATAGGGGTCAAAATAACTAGGAGGCTGACCTAAATCATTGCCTCCAAAATTGAAATCAAAACCCTGGTCTTCCGGATACATCCCCTCTCCTCCAAGATGCCATTTCCCTACATGAAAAGTCGTGTAGCCCAGTCCTTTCATTCGCTCCGCCAAGGTAAGCTCTTCCAAGGGCAGAAATCCCTGGTTTTTTGGGGTCAGTAAGGGTTGTCCAGGATTTTCAGCATACTCCCCGGCTAGCCCAGTGGTTCCTGTACCTTGAAATCGCGCATAAATCCAATCCGTGATTCCTATTCATGCAGGGTATTTTCCGGTCATCAAGGCAGCCCTTGAAGGGGAACATATCGCCGCTGCAGCATAAGAATGGGTAAATAACATGCCGGCTGCAGCCAACTGATCTATCGAAGGAGTATCGTAATAATCACTCCCAAGAACCCCAATGTCAGCCCATCCTAAATCATCCACATGAATAATCAAGACATTGAAATCTTGCGTGTTTTGCCCAAAAATGGGACAACTCATTCCCACTAAAAAAAGGAAAAGCAAGGGGTATTTTTTCATTTGCATCAGGTATGGTAACGCTTCAGAATCGACTTACAAATCAAGGAACAAGTTAAAACCCCTATCCTTATTTCCAAGAACCTAGTTCCGTCCAGCCTGCTAAATTGTAAATTTCTTCAACTAGATCGTTCAGCACTTCCTAAAAAATCAATCGCGCTAGTTGCTCCAACTAGAACCTGCAAGAAAGCCTGGGATTCAGTTTTTAACCCAAAAATTCACTTACCCCTTCTCCTCAATGTAGGCAAGCAACAGCTTTCTCAATAACCTTCGCTCCTCAGCAATGGTCTCTACATTGGATTCTAGATTGTTAAGCATTCCTTGGAGATTGGCCACGGCATTGGACACCCTCCTGAGCTGTTTAGGATCCAGAGGGAGCAGATGGGGTTCTGGCTTTTTTCCTTGCAACTTATCCAAGCCAAGTCGAGGCATGTCATACACCTCCTCAATAAGACCCAATAATTCCAGTCGCTTTTCGCGGTAGCGCGTTTGGTTACCCATAAAAATCTGTTCCTTTCGCGTATACACCGACAAGTGCCGGACGATGCTATCCGAACGGATCAAGCGCATATTACCCGACTTCAGCTCATCTCGCGTGGCCATGTTTTCTACAAAACTGATTCCTGTGACCAAAGAACTCGACCCCGGTAGGGTGAAATAGGCAAACAAACTATCCAAAAAAGGCTTCTCTTCAAGTCCTGACTGCATCAAGGGAATCAGGGTATTGATCTGCTGCGCCTTGATGGAATAATTGACCTTTACCTCTTCCATCCGGATACTATCCAAGTCCAAGTCCTCTACCAAGCGCTGGGCATACTGCACCCCGCGAGCAGTTTCACTCCACTTTTCACGCTGGTTGTCTGCAAAAAAACCCAGTGTAATCGCTGCAAACACCATCAAAAACTCCATGCCGTAACGCTTCCAGCTCGCTGTCTTTTTCTTATTCACCTGGGTGTCCATCGCCTGTCCTTTTTGTTTCATTTAACCAGTATTTGATCCCTTTAAACCTGTTCTCAATAGTAAAAGAAGAAGAAAAATAAAGCCACATTCGTGAGCCGAACCCCCTCAAAGTAACCAATACTTCTGCGAGAGCCATCCATGACCCGCCCATCTTCTAGGTAGCCAATCGTCCGGCGAGACTGATCCATCACTCGCCCATCTTCGATATAGCCCAGCGTAGACCGGGAACTATTCATGACGCGTCCATCTTCGACATAGCCGATCGTCCGCCGCGAACCATCCATCACCCGACTGCCATCGAGGTAGCCTATCGTCGATCGAGAACCGTTGCTCACGCGCTCTCCTTCAATGTAGCCCACCGTACGGCGGCTGCCATCCATCAAGCGCTGCGCTAGACTTGGCGTAGCGCCAAGTGTCAAACAAATAAGCAGGAAAAGGTATAGGAATCGTTTCATATGGGTCCACTGTTAACTGTCAACGGTCCACAGCCAGTTGTGATGATAGCACGCTTTGTCTCTATGAATACAATCGGCGGTGGACTGTGGTCCGTCAACCGTTGACAACAATTTAATTACGGTGAAATCCGATACAAGATAATTCGCTTATCCACCTCCGACTTGGTGCGGACAATCAACTCCTTCCCCGCCTGTTCCTGGTACTGCTGATTGACCGCCTTGATGTATCGAGAGCGCCTCACCCGTCTGTAGTCCAAGCTCTCTAGCCCAGCGATGCCGAGCAGCTCGTCCAACTGGTGTACATCTATAAGTGCTACCGGATGGCCAAGCAGCCGAGCCACCATCCGAACAATATCCTCGTCCCCATCTACCGTTCCAATCGCTGTGGGCAACTCCAAAGATTCGGGCTCTTCCTCCTTGGACTTAAGGTTTTTCTTCCACCAGATAATCCCAGCTAATGCAAATAACAAGCCTAAAGCCGCAAGAATAGTAAAAGACCATTCCTCCAAGCCATAGGAGGGACTTGATTTGGTAAAGCGAATTTGCCCTACCTTTTTGAACCTTTCCTCAAAATCTTTTTCTGGAGTTAGAAAAGTAGGATCGCCGTATTTATCAAAAAATACCGCAGAATTTCCAGAAGCTACCGCTACCGAATACGTTCTGAACTTTCCAAAGTCATTTTCTTGAGCAAAATACAAGCCGTTCTCCTTTTTATGAACTAAGAGGAGCCCAATCTCAGCCTTAAGTTGATACAACTGAATTCCATAGTCCTTCAAATCAAACGAAGGAAGAATCCATTGTGTATTTTCTGATTTTTCAGGAAAATCCAAATGCAAAGAACGCCAAGACCGATTCTTAAAATCAAAAAGATACCCGTTTTTTTCGGATTCAAACAGTTGTGTCGGCTGGTGAATGTATTCCCCCAAAATGGAAAATACCCGGTCTCCATCCACAAAAATTCCTACTCCCGTATAATATTGGGGTTGTGAAACCACAGAAACAGGATCCCAAATCCCCTTGACAAAATCAAACTTCAGCAGCTCACTATGGCCTTGCCAAAATCCGTAACGCCCAATGGAATACAAATTGCCCTCCCGAATAAAAAAATGAGGATGGCAATTGAACCCCGAAGAAGTCCCCTTGTATAAATTTTCCCAACGGTCTCCCGTCCACTTCAAAACTTCAAACCGACAAGGCAAAAGCGCAAGGAGCTGATCCTTCAGACTAAATAAGGTGATTGGATCTGCACTTGAAATATAGGGCGAAGCCACTAAGGACTCTACCATGGCTTGGGTGATGCCCTGAGGCAACTTCTCCCAAGCAAATGCCGCATACGTCTCTTTTGGATTTATTCTTATCCAATCAAATTTGTCAACCGAAGCCCAATCCGATTGAGCTGGAAGAGTAAGAAAGGAGAAAAATAAGACAACAAAAAATAGAACTGCTTTCATGATATACTAGTTTTCCTTCCCATGGGAAAAGCCCGAAGATTTGGAATAAAACACGAATTAAATATAGTTAAAACTAGAAAAAATACAATATGATTCCCCGCAATCATGCAAGTAGCTCAGCTCGCCTAGTAAAACTAGAGATAATCGTTGACAGCTCACCCAATTAAACCTCAAACCCTCTTTGCTCTGGTTAATGGTGGAAAAGCGGATAACCAGAAAATACAATTCAAAACTCTGGAGAAAAGTACAGTCAATCCATAAAAATCCCCGCTGCAGTATAAAACCACAGCGGGGATTTTCGATAAATTAAAATGGCGCTACCCAGTTGGGTATCCTTATTTCAAGCCTCCAATCATGTCTTCGGGCTTGACCCACTCGTCAAACTGCTCTGAAGTAAGCAGTCCCAAACCTAGGGCTGCCTCACGCAAGCTCGTTCCTTCCTTATGTGCCTTTTTGGCGATAGCCGCTGCATTTTCATAGCCAATGTAAGGATTCAATGCAGTCACGAGCATTAAGGAGTTTTCCAAGTGTCGCTGGATCATCGGGGTATTCGGCTCAATCCCCACCGCACAGTTCACATCAAAAGAAACGCAAGCATCTCCGATCAAGCGAGCCGACTGTAGGAAGTTGGCCGCAATCAATGGCTTGAATACATTCAGTTCAAAATGACCATTTGATCCACCAATGCTGATCGCCACATCATTGCCCATCACCTGAGCAGCCACCATGGTCATCGCCTCTACCTGAGTCGGATTGACCTTGCCCGGCATGATGGAAGATCCTGGCTCATTTTCTGGAATCAAGATTTCCCCAATACCCGAACGCGGGCCAGAAGATAGCATGCGAATGTCGTTGGCAATTTTCATCAAGGATACCGCTAGTTGCTTCAAAGCTCCGTGAGTTTCCACCATCGCATCGTGGGCAGCAAGCGCCTCAAACTTGTTGGGTGCCGTCACGAAAGGAAGGCCGGTCAAGCCAGCGATTTTCTTCGCCACCAACTCCGAATAGCCCTGCGGCGTATTCAAGCCAGTGCCCACTGCCGTGCCGCCCAAGGCAAGTTCCGAAAGGTGAGATAGTGTGTTGTTCAGTGCGCGCAAGCCATGGTCCAACTGGGCTACATAGCCGCTAAACTCCTGTCCAAGAGTCAGCGGGGTGGCATCCATAAAGTGAGTACGGCCAATTTTCACCACCTGCTTGAAAGCTTCTGCCTTTGCTGCCAGCGTATCGCGAAGCTGCTTCACCCCCGGAATGGTCGTTTCAGCAACCATCTTGTAGGCTGCAATGTGCATCGCTGTAGGGTAGGTATCGTTGGAGGACTGGGACTTATTGACATCGTCGTTGGGGTGGATTTTCTTCTTGGCATCTTCCAAGGATCCTCCCAACAGTACATGGGCGCGGTAAGCAATCACCTCATTCGCATTCATGTTGGACTGGGTGCCCGAACCGGTCTGCCAGATGACCAGTGGAAACTGGCTATCATGCTGCCCCGTAAGCACCTCGTCACATACCTGTGCAATAATCTCCGCTTTGGAGGCTTCTAGAACACCAAGCTCGGTATTGGTCAAAGCTGCCGCCTTCTTCAAGATGGCAAAGGCATGGATGATTTCTATTGGCATGCGGTTTTGTAAGCCGCCAATCTTAAAATTATTGATGGAACGCTGCGTCTGCGCTCCCCAGTAAGCTGAAGAAGGAACCTCCACAGGCCCCATGGTATCTTTTTCAATGCGTATGGACATGGTAGTCGAAATAAAAGGGTGAAGAATCGAGCACAAAGGTACATCCAAAGTCCCTTTTTGCCTACAGCTAACGAGAGGATTCGACTTTGCTACCTGGAAAATTGATCACTTCTAGGAAAAGTTTCTTGCTAGGCAGCAGCTGCCGATGGAAGAAGAATACCACCAACCCATAATTAACCCCTGAGAGGAAAAGGCAAACTCCCCCTTGAAGGAATTGATTCGTTACCAAAAAGAAAAAAAGGGAAAAGGAGAGCAGTACTAACGTCCAAAACCAAAGGAAAAAGCGCGTGGTCGAAAAGAGTTGGTAACGCGCAAAAATAATGCTCCCACGGGGCGTGTCCTCCACCTTTCCTAGAAGTAGCGGAAGAAAGCTATCTCCTTTTTCAATGACTCGCGAAAGGCGAAATCCATCCGCTTCCACAAGTCCATTGAATAGCGGCCGGATCTCTGGCAGCCCTTCGGCCCGAGTGCCTCGAGTGACCGCAGCCAAGCGATCCAAGACCTCCTCCTTGGACAAGGCGCTGACGAGGGTTTCCCGACCAAAAGGCAGCCAATTCATCGCTTAGCGAACTGCGATACAGGAAATTTCCACCTGCACATTTTTTGGGAGCTTGCTTACTTCCACTGTTTCCCGTGCTGGGGGATCGGACTTAAAATACTGCCCGTAGGCCTCGTTGATGGCGCCAAATTCACCCATGTCTCGAATGAAAATGGTGCATTTGACCACCTGGGCGAAGCCAAAGCCTGCTGCTCGGAGGACTGCCTCCATATTTTTCATGACCGCATGTGTCTCCTCGGTGATGTTTTCGTTGACCAGCTCACCCGACTCGGGATCTAGGGCAATTTGTCCCGAGACATAGAGGGTATCGCCTGCAAGTACCGCTTGCGAATACGGCCCAATTGGGGCGGGAGCTTCTGGGGTGAAAATTATTTGTTTAGTCATTGTATTTTATTTTAAGAAGTATGAAGTAGCTAGTATCAAGTATCAAGACGCTTGAAATTGTACAAAGTACCAAGATTTCGTAGTATAAAGTAGAGAATTGTACGAAGTACTAAGTTCAAAGTACTTTCCTTCGAAATTCTTCAATCAGCGTTCGGAGTTCGACATTAGTTTAAATTCGTATTTCGTACCTCGTACTTCGTACTTGGTACTTACTACTTGATACTTGTTACTTTCTTCGCTTCTTCCCAATACACATCCATCTCCGCCAAGGTCATGTCACTCAGATTTTTGCCTGCTGCCTTGGCTGCCTGTTCGAGGTACTGAAACCGGGAGATGAATTTGATGTTGGTTCGCTCCAAGGCCTCCTCCGGATTGATGTCGATAAATCGGGCATAGTTGATCAGCGAAAATAGCAGGTCTCCAAATTCCCCAGCAGCCTTCTCTCGGTCGATTTCCTTCCCCTCCACTGCATTGAATTCAGCATGAAATTCACCCATTTCTTCCTCCACCTTTTCCCAAACCTGCTCAGGCTCCTCCCAATCAAAGCCTACGCCACGCGCCTTTTCCTGAATTCGCATGGCCTTGATGAGGGCCGGCAAACTTTTCGGAACTCCTCCAAGCACTGAAGTATTGCCCTTTTCGGTGAGCTTGATTTTCTCCCAATTTTGCTTGACCGCTTCTTCATCGTCGGCCACCGTATCTCCATAGATGTGCGGATGGCGGCGAATCAATTTCTCACAGAGGGAGTCTATCACGGTGCGGATGTCATACTGGCCTTGTTCCGAACCGATTTTAGCATAAAAAACAAGATGGAGCAAAAGGTCCCCCACTTCTTTCTTGACTTCCTCTGGGTTGCCTTCCAAAATGGCATCTGACAGCTCAAAGGTCTCCTCAATCGTGAGGTGGCGAAGGCTTTCGGTAGTCTGCTTTTTGTCCCAAGGACATTGCGCACGCAGCTCGTCCATGATAGTCAAAAGGCGATCAAAAGCTGCCAATTGCTCGGCTCGCGAACTCAAGTTAGACATGGTGTAGAAACTATACTTTCAGTGTAAACGTTTTCAAAGTAAAGCATTAAATTTGCGCAAATTAATCGGGTATGGCAACTTTCTTGATCACTCTAGGTTTTATTGCACTTTTCTTCGTTTTGATGTCCGTAAGACTGATTTTTCTTAAAAATGGCGAATTCAAAGGAACTTGTGCTTCGCAAAGCCCTTTCCTCAACAAGGAAGGAGCAACTTGTGGACTTTGTGGAAAAACGGTCGATGCATCGAGCTCCTGCAGCAACCCGGACAATGAGGTAGACAAAGTGATGGCCAAATTCAAGTAATCTTTTCAAGCGTAGCCAACTATTTTTAACATACAAAAATCAAAATTCGTGTCTTTAATCAAATCTATCTCTGGAATTCGAGGAACCATTGGCGGTAAGCCAGGCGAAGGCCTCACCCCCATTGATGTAGTCAAATTTACTGCTGCCTATGGCGCTTGGGTGCTGGAAACCACTGGCAATGCCAAAGTTGTCATCGGAAGAGATGCCCGCCTGTCTGGCGATATGGTCTCTAGATTGGTAGCTGCCACCCTGCAAGGCCTAGGCATCGACGTGATTGACCTGGAGCTCAGCACCACCCCAACGGTAGAGTTTGCCGTGCCTCGGGAAAATGCAGGTGGAGGCATCATCCTCACCGCCAGCCACAACCCTGCCCAATGGAATGCATTGAAACTCTTGAATGCAGTTGGCGAATTTATTTCAGACGAAGAAGGAAAGGCCATCCTAGCCAAAGCGGAAGCCGAAGATTTTTCTTTTGCAGAAGTACGCAAGCTCGGCAAATACAGCGTCATTGACGACTACATGGACCGCCACATCCAGCATGTGTTGGACTTGGAACTCGTGGATGTGGAAGCCATCAAGGCACGAAACTTTAAAATTGTGGTGGATGCGGTCAACTCGACCGGAGGCATCGTAGTGCCTAAACTTTTGCGCGCCCTAGGCGTCAGCGAAGTAGAGGAAATGTTCTGTACCCCAGACGGCAACTTCCCGCACAATCCAGAGCCACTTCCCGAAAATCTCCGGGATATCGCCAAGAAACTAGAAAAAGGCAGCTATGACCTAGGTATCGTCGTGGATCCAGACGTGGATCGCTTGGCACTAGTCAACGAGGACGGGTCCATGTTTGGTGAAGAATACACCCTGGTAGCAGTGGCTGATTACGTGCTTTCTCAGACACCGGGCAATACCGTGTCCAACCTGTCTTCTACGCGAGCCCTTCGTGATGTCACAGAAAAGAGGGGTGGAGCCTACACCGCTTCAGCAGTAGGTGAAGTGAATGTGGTCAACCAGATGAAAGCCGTACAAGCCGTCATCGGAGGAGAAGGCAATGGGGGCATCATCTACCCTACCTCGCATTACGGCAGAGATGCTCTGGTGGGCATTGGCTTGTTCTTGACCCATTTGGCCAAGTACGGCAAGTCCATTTCCAAGTTGCGCGCCAGCTATCCCAACTACTCGATCTCCAAAAATAAAATTGAGCTAACTCCTACCCTCGATGTGGATCACATCCTATTGCGGATCAAGGATAAGTATAAAAATCATCCCATCATCGACATTGATGGGGTCAAAATTGAATTTGAAAAAGAATGGGTGCACCTTCGAAAGTCCAACACGGAGCCTATCATCCGCATTTACTCGGAGTCTGACTCAGAAGCAAAAGCGGAGCACCTTGCCAAAAAAATCATGCAAGACATCAAGGAAGTCGTAAATGAAACCTTGAGCTAAGTTTCTGCCTCGCCCAACTGCATTCCATGAAACACGTATACCTCGACAATGCCGCAACAACTCCAATGGACGATCGCGTGATCGAAGCCATGTTGCCCTTTATGCGTGGTCACTTTGGCAACCCTTCCTCGGTGCACAGCCATGGAAGAGAGGTACGTACAGCAATTGAAAAGGCACGTAAAAAAGTAGCAGAACTCCTTCAGGCTAGCCCTTCGGAAATTTTCTTTACTTCAGGAGGTACCGAGGCAGACAATACCGCCCTAGTTTGTGGCATCGAATCCCACGGCATCCAGCATGCCATCACCTCTCCCCTGGAGCACCATGCCGTACTCCATACTTTGGAGATGCTTGCCAAAAAAGGACAGGTTCAACTTAGCCTGCTCGAAGTCAACGAAAAAGGAGAAATTGACCTCGCCCAGCTGGAGGAACTGCTCCAAAAGAATCCCAAAAGCCTAGTTTCCCTCATGCAGGGCAACAACGAGATCGGTAACCTGAACGACCTGGAGCGGATCGGCCAAATGAGCCAAGCACATGGGGCATTTTTTCATTCGGACACCGTACAGACCATGGGGCATTACAGCCATGATTTGTCTACCCTTCCTGTGGATGCACTCGTCGCTGGCGCACACAAGTTTCACGGACCTAAGGGCGTGGGCTTCCTCTATGTGCGCAAAGACAAGAAAATCCATCCCTTCATCCATGGTGGAGCTCAGGAGCGCAACATGCGTGGAGGAACCGAAAATGTCATCGGCATCATCGGCCTAGCCAAAGCCCTGGAAATTTCCCTTGAGGAGCTTGCCGCGCACCGTAGCCACATTGAAAAGCTAAAGGGATACTTCATCGAAAAATTAGGCCAAGAAATTCCGGGGATCACCTTCAACGGCTGTTCGGCAGACTTGCAAAAGAGTTTGTACACGGTATTGAGCGTCAGCCTTCCCCCTTCAGAAGCCAATCGGGGGATGCTCTTATTCCACTTGGATTTGGAAGGTATCTCGGCATCGGGAGGCTCTGCTTGTAGCTCTGGCGCATCGGTAGGTTCCCACGTGATGCGGGCCTTGCAGCATCCTGCAGATCGTGATGTAGTCCGGTTTTCCTTCAGCCGATTTACGACGATGGAGGAGATTGATTACACTCTCGACAAGCTTAAAGCGCTTTACATCCACTAGTCGATAATCAATTTCCGTTTATTTGTTGTTGAATTTTTTGCCTAAAAGGGGCCTACCTATCTTCGGCAACTCTTTACAATTTTTTAGTCTCGCAAAGGTGCCAGGCCGCAAAGAAACCCGATTTCTATTTTACGCGAAATGTGGACAAACCTCAACAAATCCTTTGCGCCTTATGCGGCTTTGCGAGAATAACCCTTAATCCGCCGCGGCGGACAGGTCATTTAGAATTATTGTCTATTTACCGCCTGCCTTCGGCAACTCTTTAATAATTTTTTTGTCTCGCAAAGGTGTCAGGCCGCAAAGAAATCCGGCTCCGACTATTTACATTTTACGCGAAATGTGGACAAACCTCAACAAATCCTTTGCGTCCTGCCTGCGGCAGGCAGGCTTATGCGGCTTTGCGAGAATAATCAAACCCTTTACCTGCCGCAGGCGGAGTGAAATGAAAATTAAAGGGGTATATTATTTCGGGTTCATTTATTTGGCGGTTTATACCCCTTTGCATAGGGTGTCCAGATTTCGAAAATCGGTTGCCCCGCCGAGCTCAAGCCACTGTGGTGCCATTCTCCATCGATGACCTGGTAATCAAACCCAAGGCTTGCACCCACACGAGAGTTATCTCTAGAGAAAAAGGAAATAGTTTCTACGTATTTTCCGTCCTTGGCCGTGTACATTCCTCCGCCCGTTCCCGAAAATTCACGGGTTTCGGAATTAAAAGCCACCCACTGAAATCTCCCTCCACTGAGGATTTTGATCGTTCGTCTAGCGCCAGGCGTGGAACGCTGAATTTGATCCTCTCGCTTTCTGCCCGTAATCACCCAATTGCCGGTCAAGTCATCTTTGGCATCCGATACCTTTTCCCAGACCTCTACCAGTGGACCTTTGGGAGTAGTGCCCGACAGAGTCAATCGCTTGCCTTCCAAACGTGCATCAAAGGAAGTGACCATCCCTATGATTTCGGGGTTGAGCGTAAAAAATTCAAGCGTCTCCTGGAGCTTGCCTGCACTCACCGCAAAAGGCCCGCCTCCAGCACCCACAAAGGAGTTGTCCGCTAGGTTCTTCACTCCAAAGGCAAAGTAATTGTCCTGGTAAATCTTGATAAACTCTTGCCCGGATACCGGGACTTGATTTTGGCTAATGAGTTTCCAGGCACCTTCCACGTGTTGGGCAGAGAGGGAAAGCGCAAAAAACAAAAGTGGTATAAGAAGGAATTTTTTCATGGAGGTTAGGGAATTGGCGATAGAAGATGGAAATTGAAAAAGATTCCACGAAAAACCAAGCGCTCTTTTTTTAGCAAAGACCCAATCCCCTTGAGCCCATGCACACCTTCCAATTTGGCAACAGCAAAGAAGAAGTCCTCCTGGCCATCCCCGAACGCAAAATCAAAAAATTGGCGGCCGGGGAGAAGCGACTGGCGATACTACGGATTGGCGAAATCCTCCATGTCTTCGATGCGCAATGTCCCCACCGAGGCGCTGATCTAGGTCAAGCCAATATCAATGGTACTGGCGAGATCATCTGCCCGCTCCACCAGTACCGATTTGATCTGAAGACAGGAGACGTCCGATCCGGGTACTGCTCCTCGCTGCCCGTATACCGCAACGAGCTGTCCGACTCGGGACTGACCATCTACCTTCCTTAATGCAGTGCAGCACCATTGGGAACAGGCTGATCAGAAGTAGCAATCCAAATGCCTCCTTTGGCACTGCTAAACCCTGTAATCAGTACCTCTGACATGAAGTCAGCCACTTGACGGGGAGCAAGATTGCATACACAAAGTACTTGCTTTCCTAGCAAATCTGCGGGGCTATAGTGGACTGTCAGCTGGGCAGAGGATTTTTTAATCCCTAACTCTGGACCCAAATCTACCCACACCTGATAGGCGGGCTTACGTGCTTTTTCAAAAAGCTCCACCCGCAGTACAGTTCCTACCCGAAAGTCAATTTTTTTGAAATCTTCTAGGTCAATCGTTTGCATTGTCAATATATTTTCTACTTTTAAGGACGTTTTTCGAAAGCTAACCCGTATTTCAATAAGTTATGTGGAACTGTTCAAGAATTTTTGCTAGTAAAGTTGCCCTGCTAAGCATGGCTGCTTTCGGCTACTTGCTCCTCCCATCGGAAGCAATGGCCCAAGAGGAAAACACGAAGAAACCCTTCGAAAAACCAATTGTAGAAGAAAATAACACAGGTTCTGAGTCTGGAGCTGCTGCTACAGTTTTCACTCAAAAGCCAGCGGTAGTTAAGCAAAACGTACCGCTTCCGTTACCTAGAAAAGAGGTGCATACAACCACGCATCTTCAGGAAAGAGAATCCAAAAAGAACGAATCCCCCTCCACCTTATCCTTCAATATTTTTTTATACATCGTAGATAAGTTTAAACAGGATCAGGAGAATTAATTGATTATCCGCAACAGGTTCAGTAGTTGAAAATGAATCTGCATCGCGGCGGATAATCGTCAACGGCCAATAGGCCGCGGCCTACAGGCTGTCCACAGTTGACAGCCCATTGAATCGAACTTCAACTTCAATTTCCTTTTGGTTCATCCAAAAAAGAGCTATTCGCTACGAATAAAATCAGCGTATTTAGATCCTTCCTTTGCGCCTTGGCGGCCTGACTGCGGTAGGCAGGCTTTACGCGACTTACTTTTTTTAAAAGTCCGCCACGTCGGAACGTGAAAAATGTCTACCGCTAAAAACCACAACTGGCAGTGGACAGTCAACCGTTAGCGGTTGACCAATTTTACCCCTTGCTGATAAAATCTTCCAGATCTTTCAAGCTGATTTTTCCTTCGTAGTAGGCGCGACCAAATACAGCAGCTTGGAGACCCAAGTCCCGTAGTCGTTTGAAATCATCGATGCCTCGAACCCCACCAGAAGCAGCGAGGTATAGATTTGGAAAGCGATCCAACACTTCCTTGTATAGCTCAAAATTGGGGCCTTCCATCACCCCATCCCGAGTCACGTCCGAGCACTTCACGTGCTTGAGCCCACGCTCATAGAAAAACTCAATGTGATCAAATAGGTCTAATTCGGTTTTGGTCAACCAGCCTTTGATCTTGATTTTATAATCGTTCGGGTTGGTATCTGCAGCCAAGTAGATTTTTTCTCGTCCATAAGACAAGATAAACTGTGCAAAACGCTCCGGATGTTTGGCTGCAGCAGAAGCAATGGTCACCGTTTTGGCTCCAAACTCAAAGCACTTAATCACGTCTCCATCGGTAGTAATGCCCCCGGTAAAATCCACTTCTAAATCAGTATAACCTGCAATGGCCTCCAAAATATTGTAGTTTTTGGGTTCCCCTCTACGCGCTCCATCCAAATCCACCAAATGTACCCGCTTAACTCCTATCCCTTCAAAGGCCTGCGCGATCTCGAGCGGGTTGTGCGAGATCACTTCCTCGGTAGCAAAGTCGCCCCGCTTCAATCGGACACACTTGCCGTTGATCAACCAAATGGAAGGAATGATTTCAAACATGGTAGAATAAAAGAAATTAGGGATGGGAAATTGAACTCACTGATTTAAAGATACAATCCTCTCTGTTTTTTGAAAGCAAAAAGCTCGAAAAAATTGCATTTATTTTTACAATCCGCCTCAAAAAATGGCAGTCTTTTAAAAATTGATGTCAATTTTCATCAATACACTAATTTTCCGAGGCGACCTTGACTTCCTGAGGCCCAGAGGACATTGCCTCCAGGAGCAGCTTTGACTGCATGGTAACCCGTACTAGACAAGGACTGCCAGCTGTGTGCCCCATTGCTAGAGTAATCCGAACCCCCAGGCCCTACTGCCACTACCCAGCCTTTCTCGGGAAAGTACGCCACCCCAGAACGGTACCCACCCGGCCCCTCACTGTTAGCTATGCTCACCTCGCCTAACAGCAACAAGGCATTGGCTATTCGGTAATCGGGCTGCAAGTAATCTCCTCCCACCAGCACCAATCCTCCGGCTCCTGGAAGTGCAGTCATTGCAAAAACACCCTGGGAAGGCTGTCCTTGGAGCAT
>CANGZP010000041.1 GCA_947458475.1 Cyclobacteriaceae bacterium
GCGAATTTTCAACACTTTGGCCTATTTTCGGATCCGCCAATCAGCTCTTGGCTGCACTCGCCCTGCTGACCATCGGGGTCTGGCTAATCAAAAATAACATCTCTGCTGCCTTTGTGACCATTCCCATGTTCTTCATGTTTACGGTCACCTTAGCCTCGCTAGGACTTTTCGCCTTTAAAAATTTCGAGGAGGGAGGCTATGTTTTAGCGGCCATTGCTAGTCTATTGTTTGTACTGGCAATTGCCCTAATCCTACTGGCCATAAAAAGTCTAAAAAAAGAGGTCAAGACATCTTAAATTACATCTTGACCTCTTAGCTGGCAAGGGATTTAATCTACCCCGTCCTGCTTTGCCCTTGCCACGGAGTACGCGGCGGATTTTCGACCTTGATCCAATCCTGCGTCTGCGTCAAACTGGTAATGGATACCGCCATAAATGCGAGACATAGCCGCTTCTTCCGCCCAAGTTCGAAACTGACTTGCATTGGATGGGAAAAAATGGGCCATTACTTCCGCAGCAGCACCCGAAAACGCCGCGTGCCCTGAAGTGTAGGCAGGAAAATTTGGCGTCCCCAAAATGGTCTTAAATCCAGGCATAGTTTGAATCGGCCGTGGGTAATGGTAATAGTATTTTGCATCCCAGCAGGCAATCCCCGCATCGGCAATGGCCATGTTGAGGTACGCAAATACGCGTGCCGTCCGGACTGGACTCAGCTTCTTGCCTACGACTTCCTCCTTAGCAAAGCGATTCCAATGACCTGGAGGGGTGTAGGTGTTTAACCCATCGTTCCAGAAGTTGGCTATCTTGCGCTGGTTGGTGGTGAGGTTTGCGGCATACTGCTTCAATTCCTTGGCCGACTTCTCAAATTCAGGAGATCCAGGTGCTGGCGGTGGTCCAGGACGGACCGCCTCCACATTGGGGACATTCCAAAGTCGAACCTTGCCAAAAAGAGGAACCAAGCCAATCATCCGCTGTGGGGTCTCTTGATTTTCCCATACCCATCCAAAACGCTCTTTGGCAGCATTCTTAATGGAGTCAGATTTAACTCGAGTCGTTTGGGCATTTTTCATCCCATCTGTGGACGCTCGTGTCAAGACCGTTTTGGCCACCTCGGCCCCAATTAATTTTCCAGCTTCTACATCACTGCTGACGTTTATGCCTGCCACGATAAGTGATTCCAAATGCTCCTGCGCTTTCCGTGCCAAAAACTCTTTCTCCAAAGGAAACATCGCCGTAAGCACATCCCGAGAAGCTGTAGCAATCACTGCTCCGTCGGAAGGATAGGAAAATAGGCCATTCGTCTCATAGGCAGATTTGATCTGAGGATCGAGTTGGTAAGGGGCCTGCCGCTTAAACTTATATTTGTAATGCCAGGCCATAATCAAGCCGTCATACTGGGCCACACTCAGGTGAGCAAGCATTCTACTGGTGTAAGGGGGATGCGAATAAGGAAACTTTGGGTACTTAGACGGGTTGGCGGGATCCGGCACAGGATAGCTTCCATCCGGATTTGGAGCTGGGATCAAATTGTATTTGGTGGCCAACTCTAAGGCAATTTCATTCCACCTCACCAGTGGATTATTGGTCCAATACTTTACTGCCTCGCGCTGTGCTGAAGATGCTTTGCTCTGCTTTTCTTTGGCATCAGCCAATTCTTTGAGCAATTCTGCAGAGCCGGATGCAGCTGGAGTAGAAAGGGGGATTTGTTCATTCGAAGTATGCAGCACCAATTTCCATTGCCCTGCATTGGCGTCTAAATTCGAAAATTGATACCCAGTAAAGTCGTACTTGGTCGGCAAATCTTCCACACAAGAACTCCCCAAAAAGGCGAAGATTACGAATAGAAGAATTGAATAGTTATATTTTTTCATCTTGTCTACATTTATAGGGCCTTGAATTGGTAGGTGATTCCTAGGCCATAGCCAGAAAATTGACCCATATTCCTTCCAGAAATCACCTGCTGGTAAGTCGCAATAAGCCCAAAGCCCCCATTGGTTTTAAAATAGTATTGCGCAAATCCCTCTACCCGGTCAAAATCAACTTTATTGGTAGGTAATGGCATGCAATAGGTACGAATATCATCACCAGAAGCTGATCGAATAGTCGTCAAGCTTGCCTCTACACGCAGCTTATGGTTAAACAGCCAGGATCCTAAGGTAAGCTGACCCTGGAATGCATCGGGAACATCCATTGTAGCTGTATAAAATGAGCCATTCGAATAATAATAATCACGCTCTGCTTGGGCGGTTCCTCTATTCAAATACGCATAAGAAGCTCGAAAATAAGGACCCATATCCAATTCGTATTTTACTATGGCTCGGATGCCCAATTCATTGGCTCCAAAACCCAAACTAAAGGGCATGTAATCCGCTAAATAATTGGAAGCTGGCGTACTAAAGCTCAGGTTGGAAAATCCCGTCAATTTGCCTTTGCCAATGGATTTTTCAAGGAGCACTGCCTTTACCGAAAGCCCTAAATCTTGGATTCCTTGGACTCCAGTAAGTTGCCCCCCAGTAGCTGCGGTTTTGACATAGGGAAGACTCAGGATCACATTGATCTTGTCGGTAATTCCTCCCACTAGCATGGGCATCCCCATTTGCTTGGTAAACGTGCCGATATTTTGATTGACTCGAATGGTAGACCCCTCCCAATACCGGTCCCAGGTCCCCTGTTCGTATTGTAGGGCGATGCAAATTTCTCCTTTTGGCATCATTAAGCCATCCAAGGGAGTTTGTGCATGCGCTAGGGTAAAGATGCCCAAGCTTGCACAAAGCAAGCCTAGGAATCTGAAATACTTTTTCATCGCTAGAGTAGTTTGAAATACATGAAAATGAAAACCCATCAATCAAATCAAGGATTGCTATCCTGACTTGATCCATGTGTTGACTAGCTTGGCCCAAGAGGTAAGCAAGCTTTGCTGTCTGGGCCCTAAAAAATTACCCGAGTTGCGGAGGGGGGGTATCTAGGTTGAAACTAGGACTCAAATACGTTGAAAAAATAAACCCTATTTCTGTTTTAAACTTTGGTGCACTCATTCCTTTAAAGGAAAGGAGTCCAGTACCTAGGTAATCTTTGGCAAACTGCATTCCCAAATTTCCAGTATCCTGATCCTGAGGAAGCTGATCTTCTGCAAGGGCAGAAATCCATTTTTTCACAGTCACATCCAGCACTTTTCTGGCCGTATCTGGCACATAGACCACCTGCAAGGTGTCGTTTTGGTAACGCTGCTTGATGGCTCGGTAATAGTTGCCTTCCAATTCAAAGCGCGTGTTGGTTGCTTGAAAATCCTCTTGATTAGTCAAATAAGGAGCATTGAGTGGAATTTCCAAAATTTGCTCCTCCAGCTGTACCTGTTGCTCTCCATAGATTTGATCCTTCCAATTTCGTTCTAAGGATACATTCGCGGTGAGGTACACTGCATAGTATCCAAAGTGAAAGAGGACAAAACAAAAAAGGAGCGCTATGGCTACTGCGTTTTTCAATTCAGAGCATATTTTCCCAAAAATTGAAAGAATCGAGATCAAAAACAAGACTAGCCCTAAGTATCTTCACCCTAGGAGGACTGAACAACTACCTGGCAGACATAACCTAATACAAAAAAAACAAGGGTGGCAATGCCATATACCTGAATGACCTTCAGTCGATTGAATCGATCCATATACCAGAGCACGAGCACCGGTCGAATCAAACCCAAGAGCAGCAGAAAGGCGGAGGCAAACGCTAATCCGAGGGAGAGCAAATGAATTACTTCAAGCATGGCCTAAAACTAAAAAAGGAACAGCATTCGCCATTCCTTTTTTAGTACACTTTTTTGAAACTTATTTCTTACGCTTGATTTCTTTCATCTCGTATCCTTCAATGGTATCGTCGATCTCGATATTGTTGTAGTTCTTGATGGAGATACCACACTCGTAACCAGCTTTGACCTCAGAAACGTCGTCTTTGAAGCGCTTCAACTGGTCGATCTCCCCTTCATGAATTACAATACCTGCACGGATGATGCGGATTTTGTTTTTTCTAGTGATAAAGCCATCTGTTACGTAAGAACCTGCAACGGTACCCACTTTCGTGATTTTGAAGACTTCACGAACGGTGATGTTACCTGTAATCACTTCTTCGTATTCTGGTTCTAGCATGCCTTCAATCGCATCTTTGATTTGATTGATCGCATCGTAAATGATGGAGTAGTGGCGAATCTCGATTTCCTCTTGTTCTGCAAGCTTTTTAGCATTGGAAGATGGACGAACCTGGAAACCAATGATGATTGCATCCGAAGCTGAAGCAAGCAATACGTCCGATTCAGAAATCTGACCCACACCCTTATGGATGATGCTCACTTTTACCTCATCCTTAGAAAGCTTGAGTAAGGAATCCGAAAGTGCTTCAACTGATCCATCCACGTCACCCTTGATGATGATGTTGAGTTCCTTGAAGCTTCCGATAGCGAGTCGACGGCCGATTTCATCCAAGGTGATGTGTTTCTTGGTACGCAAACTTTGTTCGCGCTGAATCTGCTCTCTGGAATTGGCAATCTCTCTTGCTTCCCGTTCTGTATCGTACACCTTGATGGTATCTCCTGCTTGTGGAGCACCGCTCAATCCCAACATTAGGACAGGAGTAGAAGGACCTGCTTCTTTCAGCTTGTTTCCTTTGTGATCAAACATTGCCTTTACTCGGCCATAGTGCTGACCTGCAAGTAATACATCCCCAATTCTCAAGGTTCCAGCTTGTACCATGATGGTGGATACATAACCTCTTCCTTTGTCCAAGGAGGCTTCAATTACAGTTCCTACTGCGTTTTTATCTGGATTGGCTTTCAATTCCAAGATTTCTGATTCAAGAAGGACTTTTTCTAGAAGTTCATCTACGCCTTGACCAGTCTTCGCTGAAATCTCCTGGGATTGGTATTTTCCACCCCAATCTTCAACCAATAAGTTCATGTTGGCCAACTCTTCCTTGATTTTTTCAGGACGAGCATTCGGCTTATCTACCTTGTTGATTGCAAAGATCATCGGTACACCAGCGACTTGCGCATGGTTGATAGCTTCCTTCGTTTGGGGCATGATGCTATCGTCCGCAGCGATTACAATAATTGCTACGTCGGTGATTTTAGCACCTCGAGCTCGCATCGCGGTGAAGGCCTCGTGACCTGGAGTATCCAAGAAAGCGATTTTATGTCCTGTCTTAGTCATTACGTCGTATGCACCAATGTGCTGCGTAATCCCTCCAGCTTCCGCTGCGGTAACTTTAGACATACGGATAAAATCGAGCAAGGAGGTTTTACCATGATCGACGTGTCCCATGATGGTGACAATCGGCGCTCTTTCTTCCAGTTCCTCCTCAGTATCTGCCACCTCTTCCTCCATCTCATCTTCGATGGACTTGGTAAATTCCACATCAAAGCCAAATTCATCAGCAATGATCGTGATCGCTTCTGCATCTAGGCGTTGGTTGATGGACACAAACATTCCTAGTGACAAGCAGGCAGATATAATTTGGTTGACCGATACATCCAAAAGTGCTGCCAAGTCATTGGCAGAGATGAATTCGGTTACTTTTAAGATTTTCACCTCATCGCCTTCAGTTTCTACATCGCGATCGCGTTCGGCACGTTTGTCACGTCTAGATTTGGTTTTTCCACCTGGCTTACTTCCTTGAAGTCTCGCGAGGGTTTGCTTGATTTGGTCCTGGATCTCCTTAGGAGTTGGCTCCGCCTTTTGGATACGCTGCTGGGGATTACCTCCCGCTGGACGGGGCTGACCTGGACGATTGGGCTGACCTGGTCTTCCACCTCTTTGGTCCTGCGGACGATTTGGTGCACCTGGTGTTTGACCTTGACCCGCCGGGGTTGGAGCACCTGGCTTACTGTCAATGCGTTTTCTAGGCCTTTTCTTATCCTTTCCTCTTTCATCAGAAGATGCTACTGGGCCTCCTTTCTTCTTATTTCGATCTACAGGAAGCTCAATTTTACCGAGAACAGTAAGACCCTTAAGCGAGTCTGCTTTGGCAGAGATAAGTTCTTCAGGATTCACCTCTGGTTCTTGGCTTGGACTAGGAGCTTCAACTACCTTAGGGGTAGGTATAGGAGCTGGAGCTGCAGGAGCAACTGGCTCAGGCTTTTTCTCCTCTTGCTTTGGTGCTGGAGCTGGTTTCGGCTGAGGTGCAGGCGGGGTAGGTGCTGGCTTTTTGGAAAGGTCTACTTTCCCCAAAACTCGAATTCCTTCTAATTTTGGTGCTTCAGAAGCTATTTTTTCAATTACTGGCTCTGGAGCTTTCGCTACAGGTACAGGAGTAACTTGCGGCGCTTGAACGGGTGCAGGGCTTGGCTCTACGGCTTTTTCCTGCTTCGGCAGATCCTGCTCCGATGCTGTAGGCTCATGACGCTTTCCAATAGATAGGTGGGAAGCCTCTTCCTTTTCAAGAGCAGAGGACTTGAATTCCTTTTCCAACATGGACACTTGGTCCAACGTGATCTTGGAATTGGGATTGTTCTCTACCTCATAGCCCTTTTTAGCCAAGGACTCAACAATGGTTGCCGTACCCACGTTGAGTTTTCTGGCTATCTGGCCTAATCGCATCATTTTTTCTTCTGACATAAGCAAAAACCTCTTTCGAAATCTTAAGTAAAATTAGGGTAATCTTCGGGGTTTAAGCCCCTTATTGGTCAAATTCTGTTCTAAGTATTCGGAAAATTTCATCAATGGTCACTTCCTCCAACTCTGTTCTACGAATCAAATCTTCCTTGCTCAACACCAACACACTCTTTGCGGTGTCCAAGCCCGTCTTTTTAAGTTCGTCGATGATCCACTGATCGATCTCATCTGAGAACTCGTTCAAGTCCACATCTTCCTCTTCCTGATCGTTCAACTCACGGAATACATCGATTTCATAGCCTACCAAACGGCTGGCCAACTTGATGTTGAAACCACCTTTTCCGATAGCAAGGGAAACCTGATCTGGCTTCAAAAACACAGAAATTCGCTTGGATTCTTTGTTGATGGAAAGTGAAGAAACTTTTGCTGGACTCAAGGCACGGGAAACATAGAGTTCCAAATTCTCCGTGAAATTGATCACGTCAATGTTTTCATTCTGTAGTTCACGTACGACTGCATGGATACGAGATCCTTTCATGCCCACGCAAGCACCAACTGGGTCGATACGGTCATCGTAGGACTCTACCGCTACTTTAGCGCGTTCACCTGGTTCACGAACCACCTTCACAATGGTGATCAGGCCGTCATATACTTCTGGAACCTCATTTTCAAAAAGTCTTTCCAAGAAAACTGGGGAGGTACGGGACAAAATCACTTTCGGATTTCCGTTGATCATGTCTACACGGTGAACGATTGATTTGACAGAATCGCCTTTTCTAAACCGATCTTTGGAAATTTGTTCCCCCTTAGGAAGAATCAATTCATTGCCTTCACTGTCGATCAAAAGAATCTCACGTCCTAGAATCTGATACACTTCAGCTGAAATGATTTCTCCTACTTGCTCCTCGTATTTGCTAAATAGAATGTCTTTTTCAAGGTCCTTGATGCGCTGAATTAGCGTCTGGCGCGCCATTTGAACTGCTCGTCTTCCAAACTCTTCCAGCTCTATTTTCTCATATACCTCTTCGCCTACTTCAAAGTCAGGCTCGATTTTTTGAGCATCTGAAAGGCTGATTTTATCAAAGTCCCAGATATCCTCAGAGTTGTCATCTACAATTTCTCGAATTCTGAAAATTTCCAAATCACCTTTATCGGCATTGATGGTCACATCAAAATTCTCGTCTGATTCAAACTTCTTGCGAATCATCGCTCTAAATACATCTTCCAGAATACGGATCATGGTTGGGCGATCCACATTTTTAGATCTCGCAAACTCTGCGAAGGATTCAATTAAGATTTTTGCATCCATTGGTATTAGTTAAAAGATACTTGTACGATAGATTTTTTTAATTCAATGAAGGCGAAAGAATGCTCCTCTTCCACACTTTTTTTTCCTTTTTCTTTTTTGATGACCACCAACTTGATCCCCTGCTCTTCTACTTCTTTTAATTTGCCAGTCACCTCTTCCCCAGAGAGCAGGAAGACCTTTAGTGTCCTCCCAATATTTTTTAGGTACTGTCTTTTTTCGGTAAGCGGATAATCCAAACCAGGTGATGAAACCTCTAAGGTGTACGCTTCTTCCAAAAGTTCATTGGTCTCTAGTTCACCAGACAAAGCCCTACTTAAAGATGCGCAGGCAGCGATGGTCATTCCTTGGTCGGCGTCTACCAAAATGAGGATTTTAGTTTTGTCCGCCACACGATCAATTTTCACCTCCACAAGAAAATGTTCTTCATCAGGAAGATGCTTTTCGACTAGGTCTAGAATCACATGCTTTAGGTCACTCATACAGCAGGATAATGAAAGAGGGGACTGTTGTCCCCTCTAGAAACTTTAGAATACCCCACAAAAGTAATATAAAGATTAACGAAATACAAAATAGCGTATCAAATGCTCCGAATTTTTACTTAGATTTAGTCCATTGCCCTGGAAAATTGACTGCGTACACCAATTCGCTTTCAATTCTACCCGTCCAAAACAAAAAATCTTCTTTCTCTCTGTTTTATCAATTTAAGGTAATATTTTTGTCGATTCTTGGGCAAAACATAGTACGCAAGGACTATTCTAACCGTCCATTACCGAGTTCAAAGCCAAAAAAAATTAAGAATGGGACTATTTGATTTTTTCTCAAGTGATATCGCCATTGATTTGGGTACCGCAAATACCTTGATCATCCACAAAGACAAGATTGTGGTGGACGAACCATCGATCATTGCCATTGACAAAACGAACAATCGCGTTTTGGCTGTGGGAAGAGAGGCGATGAATATGCATGAGAAGACCCATGAAAACATTAAAACAATCCGTCCTCTAAAGGATGGGGTGATTGCAGACTTTTACGCTGCCGAGCAAATGATCCGCGGATTGATTAAAATGATCCCTGGACAGAAAAAAGGCATGTTCCCACAGTCTCACAAAATGGTAATCTGTATTCCTTCGGGCATCACCGAAGTAGAGAAACGAGCAGTTCGTGACTCTGCCGAGCACGCGGGCGCCAAAGAGGTATACATGATTTACGAACCGATTGCAGCAGCCATCGGTATTGGGATTGATATCGAAAAACCAATGGGTTCCATGATTGTCGATATCGGAGGGGGAACTACCGAGATTGCGTTGATTGCCTTGTCTGGTATAGTTGCTGACCAGTCCATCCGTGTAGCTGGAGATACCTTTACGAAAGATATCTTGGATTACATGCGTAGACAGCACAACCTATTGATTGGTGAGCGTTCTGCGGAAAAGGTCAAAATTGCCATTGGTTCTGCCCTTACTGAATTGGACGATGCTCCCGATGATTACGAGATTCGAGGTCGCGATTTGATGACAGGCATTCCAAAAGTGATCAAGGTATCCTACTCCGAAATTGCTTTTGCATTGGATAAATCGGTATCCAAAATTGAGGAAGCGGTACTAAAAGCATTGGAAATCGCACCGCCAGAATTGTCTGCAGATATCTACGACAATGGCATTCACCTCACAGGTGGAGGAGCCTTGTTGAAAGGTCTTGACAAGCGTCTGCACCAAAAAACCAAGCTTCCTATTCACATTGCAGACGATCCTTTAAGGGCAGTAGTCCGTGGTACAGGTACTGCGCTTAAAAACATTCAAAACTTCCGAACCGTTCTGATGACCTAATACCTGAATGCTACGCATCCTTCAGTTCCTTTACCGTGTAAGAGCATTTTTACTATTCGCATTTCTTGAATTTTTGGCGATCTGGATGATCGTCGCCAACAATTCCCCTCAAGGAGCCGCATTCTTTAATAGTTCAAATGAATTGGTAGGCAATGCGCTTAAAAAACAGGCGGATGTGGTTCAGTTTTTCTCACTCGCAGATGCCAATGCGGCACTTGTGGAAGAAAATGCGAGCCTGAAGCAGGAGCTGCTGAGATTACAGGTTAAGCCGGACAGCATGCCCTTGGCTATTGATTCTACTTTGAAAGCGACCTTTGAATTCAAAGGTGCACGAGTAGTGGCCAATTCTTTACGATTTTCACAAAACTACTTGACGCTTTACAAAGGCGCTAAAGATGGAATTAAACCTGGAATGGGTGTGTTTAATTCTCAAGGCATCGTCGGCAGGGTCAAATCTGTTTCTGAGAATTATTCAGTTGCATTTTCGGTCCTCAATACTAGCCTGCTCATTTCTGCCAAAATCAAGTCATCAGAAGTCTTTGGTTCGGTGCAATGGGATGGAGGGAATGCCTCGGAAGTGCAGCTATTGTATGTTCCTCGGCATGTAAAAGCCAGAAAAGGAGATACGGTAATCACCTCCGGATTCAATGCGGTATTTCCAGAGGGCCTGCTCATTGGGCAAATTTCAAAGGTGGAAGTCAATAAAAAGGACCCCAATTACCTGGCCATTACTGTAAAACTGAGCACTGATTTTAGTAAATTAACCTATGTGTATTTGGTGGAAAACACCCAGTTCCAAGAAATAGATTCGCTGTACCGCCAATCCGATTTGATCAATGAATATTAGAAACCTGATATCGTATGGCTTCTTGATCCTAGTTTTAGGATTGGTACAGATTTTATTTCTAAAAAATCTAGCCGTCTTCGGCCATGCTTTTGGATTTTTATACCTCCTTGGTTTATTGATTTTGCCGAGCACAATCCGGACCATCCCCTTGATGCTAATTGCATTTTGCCTAGGATTTATCTTGGATGTGTTCTTTGAAACGATTGGCATGCATACCGCAGCAGCTACCCTATTTGCGTTTTTAAAGCCCATTTGGCTCAAAGCAGCTAGCCCCACTGGAGGCTTTGATGAAGCTGAGGAACCCAGCCTTGGGCAGATCGGGTTTGGACGCTACATCAGCTATGCCTTTCCTCTCCTATTTGTGTATGCACTTGCATTTTTTATTGCAGACCAATGGGGTACTGGAGGATTTTTTGGGGTCTTGAGCAAAAGTTTCTTTTCCGCACTATTCACCCTAATGCTTACCCTAGTGGTACAGTTGCTGTTCTTTAGTCGTAAACGAGGCATCTGATGAGAGACCAACGCCCAGCCATCATCCTATTATTCATCTTTTTGATAAGCGGAGTCCTGCTTGTCAAGCTTTTTGCCATCCAAGTCCTGGACGATAGCTTCCTAAAGCGGGCAGAAAGTAATGCCATCCAGCGAATCGTCGATCACCCCTACCGAGGATTAGTTTACGATCGTACTGGCAAATTGATGGTATTCAACAACCCGATCTTCGACCTGATGGTGGTCCCACGTGAATTTAATGTGGGCGATACCGCAAAATTCTGTGAACTGTTTCGAATTAGTAAAGAAGAGTTGATCGAAAGCTACAACGCAGCCAAATCCTACTCTAAAGTAAAACCCTCTCCACTAATCAAGCAGCTCTCCACCACCGATTTTGCTCGGATCCAAGACTTTTTGGTAGACTACCCTGGACTATTTATCCTTACCCGATCCGTGCGGTCTTACCCATCTGCCACGACCGCTCATGCCTTAGGTTACATTGGTGAGATTAGTGGTGGGCAACTGGAAAAGGATACAATTGGGTATTATTCTCAGGGAGATTATGTAGGGCTGAGTGGGCTAGAAAAATACTATGAAAAAGAGCTGCGCGGAAAAAAAGGCGTGAAGTACAAAATGGTTAATGTCCGAGGCGTGGACAAGGGGCCCTTCAAAGAAGGGGAATACGATACCCTATCCATTGCTGGCCAAAACTTGACTTCAACGATTGACTTGGACCTGCAGCGGTATGGGGAAATGCTCATGAATGGGAAAACCGGCTCTGTGGTAGCGATTGAACCCAAAACTGGGGAGATTTTGGCCATGATTTCAGCGCCATTTTATGACCCAAATCAACTGACTGGGGCGGAGTTTGGCAAAACTTACAAGAAGCTAAACCGAGACAATTCCAAGCCGCTATTCAATCGTCCGATCATGGCAACCTATCCTCCTGGATCCATCTTTAAGATCGTACAGAGCTTGATTGGTCTTCAAGAAGGAGTCCTTACACCCAATTCAACTTTTGCTTGCAATAGATCTTTGGTGGCTTGTCACAATCATCCAAATCCCGTGAATTTATTTGGAGCCATTCGGAATTCTTGCAATCCCTATTACCATCAAGCATTTCGTCAGATCATCAACCGAGAGGTGTCCTCCAATACGTTCAAGGACACCGAGATTGGCCTAAATGCCTGGAGGGAAAAAGTACTGAAGTTTGGATTGGGTAGCCCATTAGGGATGGACATGACTGGGGAAAAAGGAGGAGATATTCCTTCAAGCAAACTCTACGATCGCATTTATGGTGCAGGCCATTGGAAATATTCCACCATCTATTCCCTATCAATAGGCCAAGGTGAGATGCAAGTGACTCCACTTCAGATGGCCAACCTGGCAGCTATTTTTGCCAACAAAGGCTATTACTATACCCCTCATTTGGTGAAGGCCATAAATGGAAATCCAAAAAGAATTCCTGCAAAATTTCAAGAAAAGCATTCCGTAGGAGTGGATGCGCGTCACTTTGATCTAATTCAGGATGCGATGGCTGAGGCCATCTACGGTACAGCTGCTCGAGCCGTCATGACCGACCTAGTCATTGCTGGGAAAACAGGGACTGCACAAAACCCACATGGGGAGGATCACTCCGTCTTTGTGGCCTTTGCTCCAAAGGATAATCCAAAAATCGCCATTGCGGTCTATGTGGAAAATGCAGGATGGGGTGGAAGAGCAGCGGCAAGTACCGCTTCCTTGATGATCGAAAAGTACATCCGCAGAACCATCTCGCGACCTGAGCTTCAGGACTATGTAATCGCAGGTAATTTTATTTACTAAATGAAAGAATCAGAGGTTCAAATCAACCGAGTCGATTGGATCGCAGTATCCATCTACTTTGCATTGGTCGCCATAGGCTGGTTCAATATCTATGCGGTTGTTTACGATAGCCAGGTAGAAAAAAGCATCTTTGACCTATCCATCAGCTCAGGAAAGCAGCTCGTATGGATTGGTACAGCTATCGGTCTGATCACCTTAATTATGGTGGCCGATTACCGCTTTTTTGAAAACCTTTCGCTAATCATCTACCTTATCTTTCTTCTAATCTTAATTGTTACCCCTATTTTCGGAAAGGAGGTTAATGGACAGATCCTATCCATTGGCGTTGGAGAATTCCGCATTCAACCCGGGGAATTTGCAAAATTTGCAACTGCTTTGGCCTTAGCCAAGGTGATGGAGCGCCCTACTTTTGACCTGAGCAAGCGCAACTACCAAGCCATCGCCTTTGGAGTTCTTCTGGTCCCAATCGCTTTGATCTTGTTGCAACCCGATACAGGTACTGCCATGGTGTACTTTTCGCTGCTCATCATGTTTTACAGAGAAGGGCTTCCCCAGTGGTACTACGTCTTGGGTATTGGATCTGTCACCATCACCTTACTTGCATTGGGTGTAGACAACAATTTGTACTTGGCGGCAATCATCGTCTTGGTGGTGGGCGGAATGATTTACTTGGGCAAAAAATCTTGGCAGCGCATACTAGCCTTCTCCTTGATCGGTATTGGGCTAATTACGTACATCTACTCCATCGATTTTGTAGTATCAAAGCTCCCTCCTCACCAGCAAAATCGAATCATGGTGCTCTTCAATCCAGACATTGATCCACTCGGGGTAGGCTGGAATGTAACCCAATCCAAAATTGCCATTGGCTCTGGAGGATTTTTTGGAAAGGGCTACCTCGAAGGCACACAAACGAAGTTTGACTTCGTTCCCGAACAAGACACCGACTTTATCTTTTGTACCCTTGGAGAAGAATTTGGGTGGATGGGTAGCTTTGTGGTCATCAGCCTTTTCTCAGGACTACTGTACCGCTTGGTGATCATGGCGGAACGGCAAAAAACACGATTTTCTAGAATTTATGGCTACGGCGTAGTATCCATCCTGCTCTTTCACTTCATGGTCAATATTGCAATGACCATCGGGCTCTTTCCAGTGGTGGGTATCCCGCTTCCCTTCTTTAGCTATGGCGGCTCCTCACTCTGGTCATTCACCGTCTTGCTATTTATCTTCATCAAGCTCGATTCTTCAAGAGCTACCCAGTTGGGTCGAATCAGTTAAAAAATGATTATCCGAAATCCTACCTGTGAATCGTCTGCTGTTTGCCACTGCGGATAATCGTTCACAGACCACGGCCCACAGGCAGTCAACGATCCACAGCTCAACCAAATGAACTTCAATCCTTAATGTCTTTAGCAACTCTATTTATAAAGCTGTTAACCAAAAAAACTAGTAAAAAAAACGGCGGCAAGGGATAACCTTTCCGCCGTTTCATGTTAATCTAGCTGCCTATCGAACGAATTTGCGATAGACTTGCTGCATAAATTCACGGACCTCTTCGGATTCAATGTCCCAGCCTAGCTCAACTACAAATCGTGCATTGATCAAGTCCACCGCTTCTTCAAAGGTATTCAACTCATCTACTGATTTTAACGCGTGACGAAGCAAGTCTGCATTGCCATCAAATAATTCTTTGGTAAACATAAAGCGCTGATTGAGGGCAAGGCTTTCAGCCAGTTCGCCCAAAATCCCCTTCATTCCCTTGTAGGTCTCAGTGGCAAACAAGGTCTTCAAGTGTGCCGCATCAAGGCCCTTTCCGGTAGCGGGAGCAGAGGCGATGGGGGCCCTTTTTTCGGGTTGTGGTGTCGGTATGCTTTCCTCTGTTTCTTCAATTAGATCTTCCTCAACCTCTTCCAGCTCGTACCGAGGTGATTCCTCCACTTCTTCAAACTCAGGCTCATCGAATCCTTCACTTTCCTCGATTTGGCTTGCTGGTTGACCCAAATAGGTCTCCAAATCAAAGGCCAAGGTTCCTCCCAAAGTAGCAAGAAGCTCTTTCGGAGTATCCAAACTTGCTTTAAGCGACTGAAAGCTGGCTAAAATTGCCTGCTGATAGCTTGCCAAGTCCAAGCCAATCCCCGCCTTATCAATTAGGCCTGTGACAAGCTTTTCATTCCATTTGAAGTACTTTTTATTCTCCTTTAGGTATTCATTGATTTTTCCTGTTGGGGCTTTTTCCAATTCTTTTTGGTAAAAAGAAAGCGGGTCGACCGCTACTTGGATCGCATCTTGGACCGCCTCTACCAACATCCCTTGCAGGTGACGACGCTCCACTTTGATCCTTCGGGAGAGCACGTTCATAAACTGCGTCAGCGCCTCATGAACTGCAATGTCACGGTAGTCAAAATAGGGGCTGGCCTTCAGCTTACCCAATTCCTCTTGCCACAACTCAAACAAGCGTTTGATGATGAAAAAATTTACCTGAGCACTTGGAGTCAGCTGAATGATTTCTTGTCCCGTAATGAATTGTCTACTGCTAAAAAATTGATCACAAACCAATTCTGCATAGGTGGTGGCATATTTTTCTAAATAATTGCCGTTAATTTGAGCGGTCATAGGAAGGTATTGTTTTCAAAAACAAACAAAATAATGGTCCGAATACGTATTCAAAATCTCGGAAATCGATCTATTGAATCAGAAACCACGGAACGTAAAGTTATCGAATTAATTCATGAAAATGGAATAGATTGGATGCATGGGTGTGGTAAAAAAGGAAGATGTACCACCTGTAAAATGAGTATTTTAGCGGGCCAAGAAAATTTAAGCCCAGAAACACCAGAAGAACTCCAATTTAGAACGCTAAACAGACTACTTCCGACCGAGCGACTGGCCTGTCAAGCGCAAGTACTCCAAGGAGAAGTGATCCTTCGAGTTCCTGAAACAAGTAAATTTTCCCATTTGACCTACACCGAATAAGTATGTTCATTGAACCCTCACCCATCAGTAGAAAACATGCCGAGCAGAAAGGTCAAATCGAAGTGATCTGCGGATCCATGTTTTCGGGAAAAACGGAAGAATTGATCCGTAGGCTGACCCGAGCTCGCCTCGCCAAGCAGCAGGTGGAGATCTTCAAGCCTTCTGTAGATACACGCTACCATGATACCCTTGTAGTTTCGCATAACGAAACGAGCATCCGGTCTACACCTGTCAGCTTTGCTGGAGATATCCTATTACTTAGCGGCACCTGCGATGTAGTGGGGATTGATGAGGCCCAATTTTTTGATGAGGAGATCGTTCGGGTAGTGCAGCTCCTTGCCAACCAGGGGAAGCGGGTGATTTTGGCCGGCTTAGACATGGACTTTGAAGGAAAACCTTTTGATCCCATGCCCAAACTCATGGCCATTGCGGAATACGTCACTAAGGTGCATGCCATCTGCATGCAATGCGGAGATTTGGCGGCATTCTCTTACCGTCTTTCTGCTGCCAAGGAAAAAGTAATGCTTGGGGAAAAGGACAGTTACGAAGCACGATGCAGAAAGTGCTTTTATGAAGAGCAGCCTTAAGGGGAAAAGAAATGCTTAAAAAAACGGCAGGGATCGTATTAAGCCATATCAAATACAAGGATAGCAGCATCATTGTGCGCATTTTCACCCGAGAACTTGGACTAAAAGCCTACCTCGTCAATGGGGTACGAAGCTTGGGCAAAGGAAGTAAAATCGCCCTATACCAGCCCCTCACCCTGCTGGATTTGGTCGTTTATGACAAGGAGAATTCTGGCTTACAGCGGATCTCTGAAGCAAAAATAAAGCATCCCCAGCGGCTTATCCCTTTTGATATGGCCCGAACAAGTTTGGCCTTGTTTAGTACAGAAGTTATCGGTAGAAGCATTTTGGAAGGATACCAAAATGAAGAACTCTTTGACTTTTTGGAGGAAAGCATCGCAACCTTGGATAGCCCAGAAACCAATTTATCGCATTTCCCGCTCGTATTTCTACTTGAAAATGCCCGACACCTCGGATTTGCCCCAGAGCTAGGCGAAGGGTTTTTGGCAGAAAGCATCCACCATCCCTTTAGCCTAGAGGAGGTCCAACTTGTGCTTCCCTACCTGAAAGATCTTCTTGACCATACCTTCCACCCTACCACGACATTGCCTCTCCCTCTTCGGAGAAAACTCTTGGATCACTTGGTGGAATTTCATGCACAGCACCTTGCCCATCCGCAACCACTCAAATCACTCCCTATCATCCGACAGCTAATTGGTTGAATGCTACCGATTGTCGCGGGAAGCCAAAAAAATAAAAATTTGTTTAATCCAAGTTCAACAAGTAATATTGTACTCAATACGTGAATAAAGCATTCGGCCCACTTTGGCTTGAACTTTTCCTGCAGACCTTTTTAGCATAGAAAATTATTCACCATCCCAAATCTACATTTTACCGATCCTAATTATTTCATCCCCTCTTTATGTACAACATAGAAGAACTCAGAATCAGACTTTTATCTGAATTGAAGGAGATTGCTGAGGAACTTGGAGTGAAAAATTCCAAATCTTTGAAAAAAGATGAACTGGTGTATGCGATTCTTGACCAACAAGCAATCATCCCAGAACAAGCACTTCCCAAGAAAAAGCCCTCTGTAGTAGAATCAGGAGCCATCGAAGAAGAAAAATCCGAGGCCCCTGCACCTTCCTCTGCAACTACCACAGAAGAACCAGCAGAATTCAAACCCAAATTCAGGAGACAAAATGTAACTGAAGTTCCAGCTGCAAATTCCGAAGCACCGGCCGAAGAAACTCAGGCCGCTCCTAGAGAGGAACGAACACCAAAACCTTTTGTAAAGCCTGCAAAAGAATTTACACCTAGACCTGAACGAAGAGGACCTCAAGGTGAATCTTCGGAGGAACCCAAAGCATTTAAGCCCCGCAAGCGTGTGTTTGATGAGGAGCCATCCCAAGGAGTACCACAAGAAGGTGGGGCTGAAGCAACACAACAGCCTACCGATGGAGAGGTAAATTACTACCGCGTAGAGGCGGAATTACCGAGACGCAAAAATTTTAAATCTCCTGAAGATGCGCACATTCCTACGGCGGAAACCCTGCCCGGCAATGCACGCAAAAAACCATTTATCAGTCCTAGAGAATTTGATGGGGTGATTGAAAATGAAGGGGTATTGGAAATCGTGCAAGATGGCTATGCATTCTTACGTTCCCTAGACTACAACTACCTTGCTTCCCCAGACGATATTTACGTTTCTCCAAGTCAAATCAAACACTTTGGATTGAAAACTGGAGATCATATCAAAGGATCTATTCGCCCACCTAAAGAAGGAGAAAAGTACTTTGCCCTCCTAAAGATTGCGACGGTCAATGGAAAAACCACTGACGAAATCAGAGATCGGGTACCTTTTGAATACCTCACCCCTCTTTTCCCTGAGGAGCGCTTAAACCTGTCCACAAAAGCAGATGGCTATTCCACCCGTATTCTAGACTTGTTTGCCCCTATTGGAAAGGGACAGCGAGGAATGATTGTGGCACAGCCAAAGACGGGTAAGACCGTACTCTTGCAGCAGATTGCCAATGCAATTACTCAAAACCATCCCGAGGTACACCTGATGATCTTGTTGATCGATGAACGTCCAGAGGAAGTAACTGACATGGCTCGATCTGTGAATGCAGAAGTGATCTCTTCTACCTTTGATGAGCAAGCCGAACGCCATGTCAAAGTAGCGAACATCGTCCTTGAAAAAGCAAAACGAATGGTAGAGGTGGGCCACGATGTGGTCATCCTCTTGGATTCCATCACCCGATTGGCGAGAGCACACAACACCGTGGTGCCTAGCTCAGGCAAAATTCTCTCAGGTGGTGTGGATGCCAACGCCCTACACAAGCCTAAGCGCTTCTTTGGTGCAGCTAGAAATGTAGAAAATGGCGGTTCCTTGACCATCATCGCAACAGCCTTGGTAGAAACCGGTTCAAAAATGGACGAAGTTATCTTTGAAGAATTCAAAGGTACGGGCAACATGGAATTGGCTTTGGATCGTAAGCTGGCCAACCGTAGAATTTACCCTGCCATTGATGTCCTTAGCTCCGGAACACGTAGAGAAGATCTCTTGATGGATAAGGAAGAAATGCAGCGTGTTTGGATCCTTCGCAAGCTCATGAGCGACATGACTTCCCAGGAATCCATGGAGTTCCTACTTCAGCGCATGAAAGGTACCCGCGACAATGCGGAGTTCCTGATCAGCATGAACGGCTAAGTCTACTCAACTAACCCTATAGTAAAAAGGGGCCTTCGTTGGAAGGCCCCTTTTTTTAGTAGTAGGTAAGCGAGAAGCTCTAATTCTCCTCTTCCTTTCGAAGGTTTTTTGGCACCTTGGCCCTGCCGAATCCA
>CANGZP010000042.1 GCA_947458475.1 Cyclobacteriaceae bacterium
GTCCTTACCTTCGAGTGGAAAAACACGTACGGTGAGTTTGGTACTGTTGCTGTGAAGTCCAATGCTGGCAAGCCTTGGCCTGCTACGTTGAAGTAATACTTCATTAGTATAGAATTTAAAAGGTCCCGCCAAAGCGGGACCTTTTTTTGTTTTAAGTGTTGGAATGTTGTGTTTTTTGAACTTTTCTGCTGCCATTAGTCAAGACTTTTGCTGCGTTGAAAAAATAAGCTCAGTTCTTTCTTGGACCTTGTTTTTTGTAGCCTTCCTATAATAGTAATGGTGGATGGCTTCTAATAGTTTTTGAGCGTGGTAGCCTAGGTTTCTGTGATTAACTGTAGTGGAGGTTATGCTGAATTCTGCTGGATAAGTACTTGAAAGTAACTGGCTTTAAGTCAATTAATACCAATTGATTTTCTTTAAATTCTAAGCATTTGTTTGAATTTTTTAATAATATATTTGCCAAAGCAAATAAGCAGTTTTTCTATTTTAGTATTTCCTTTTAGCTTTGGTTATTATCAGATCGCACCATGGATAAATTCACCTATATCGCTAATGCCCATGTAGCCTATCTCGACGAGATGTATGCTGCTTACAAAAATGATCCTTCCAGTATCGATCCAACTTGGAAAGAGTTTTTTGATGGCTTTGATTTTGCAGTCACGCACTACGGGGAAGGGTCTGTCCCAAGCAGCCCAAGTGTAGAAGCCAAAACCGCAGCACTTTCTGGGACTATTATGCATGTAGAAAATCTCCCGAAGGAGATTCGTGTACGTGCCTTGATCCATGGGTATAGATCTAGAGCCCATTTGCGTTCTAAGACAAATCCTGTTCGTGAACGCCGAGATAGAAAGCCTTTGATTGACCCAGAGAATTTTGGATTGGGTCAGGAGGACATGCAAACTGTGTTTGAGGCAGGAAAAGAAATTGGAATAGGTGCTGCCACCTTGGCGCAAATCGTAGATGCGCTCAAGACTATCTACGAAGGATCCATGGGTTTTGAGTTTCTGTACATTCGTGATGCAGAAATGCTGGATTGGTTCAAATCCAAAGTGGAAAAAGAAGCCTTGGCTTTTGCTCCTTCCCATGAGGAAAAAAAGCGTATTTTATTTAAGCTCAATCAAGCGGTAGTTTTTGAAAACTTCCTGCATACCAAATACCTCGGCCAAAAGCGCTTTTCCCTAGAAGGAGGCGAGAGCACCATTCCTTTCTTAGATGCCGTCATCAATACCGCTGCGCAGCATGGCGTGGAGGAAGTGATGATTGGCATGGCACACCGCGGCCGTTTGAATGTGCTTGCCAATATCATGGGCAAAACGTATGAACAAATCTTTTCTGAATTTGAAGGTACCGCCAAGCCAGACCTTACCATGGGTGATGGCGATGTGAAGTACCACATGGGTTACTCCTCAGATATTCTTACACCCGAGCAAAATAAAGTTCACTTAAAACTGGCTCCCAATCCTTCTCACTTGGAAGCTGTAGATCCGGTTGTTGAAGGATTTTTGCGTGCCAAAATTGACCATGCACACAAGGGTAATTCCAAAAAAGCGCTTCCTATCTTGATCCATGGGGATGCCGCAGTAGCAGGTCAAGGCATTGTGTACGAAGTGACCCAAATGGCTGGCCTGAAAGGATACAACACGGGAGGTACCATCCACTTTGTGATCAACAACCAAGTTGGGTTTACCACAGACTTTGACGATGCACGTACCTCCATTTACTGTACAGATGTAGCTAAGGTGATTGATGCTCCTGTCATTCACGTGAATGGTGACAATGCCGAGGCGGTAGTGTTTGCCGCAAGATTGGCTGCTGAGTTCCGTCAGAAATTCAACAAAGATATCTTTGTAGACATGGTCTGCTACCGTCGCCATGGACACAACGAGTCCGATGAGCCGAAGTTTACACAGCCGGAGCTCTACAATATCATCTCCAAGCATCCCAATCCAAGGGAGATTTATACCAAACGCTTGATCGAGCGAGGAGACTTTGATGCGAAAATTGCTACGCAGATGGACGAAGAATTCCGTCAGCTCCTCCAAGACCGCCTCAACATGGTCAAGGAAAAGCCACTTCCTTACCAGGCTACCAAATTTGAAACCGAGTGGGCAAACCTACGTCGCTCCAAGCCTGAAGATTTTGAGCAATCTCCTGAAACAGGAATTACCCAAGAGCAAATTGAAAAAGTAGCCGAGGCCATCACCTTCATTCCAAAGGGCTTTAGACCAATCAAACAGATTGAAGCGCAAATGAAGCAGCGAAAAGAGATGTTCTTTGACACCAAAGAACTCAACTGGGCCTCAGCCGAATTGCTTGCTTATGGATCCTTGCTTTTGGAAGGCAAAACCGTTCGTCTTACCGGTCAAGATGTGCAGCGTGGCACCTTCTCGCATCGACATGCGGTCATCCATGATGCGAACACCAACCAGCCGTTCAACTCCCTTTTGGAAATGAAAGACAGAAAGGGGCATTTTTACATCTACAACTCCCTACTCTCAGAGTATGCGGTGCTTGGCTTTGAATATGGCTATGCCATGGCCAACCCACATTCTCTAACCCTTTGGGAAGGACAGTTTGGAGATTTTGCCAATGGTGCTCAAACCATGATCGACCAGTTTATCTCCTCTGGAGAGTCTAAATGGCAAAAAATGAATGGTCTAGTGATGCTCCTGCCGCATGGCTACGAAGGTCAAGGCCCAGAGCACTCCAATGCTAGACCTGAGCGTTTCTTGCAGCTCTCTGCAGAATACAACATGGTGGTGGCGAACATTACTGAGCCGTCTAACTTCTTCCACTTGCTTCGAAGACAACAAGCCTGGGAGTTTAGAAAGCCATGTGTGGTCATGTCTCCTAAATCCTTGTTGAGACACCCGAAAGTGGTTTCTCCTTTGGCTGAGTTTACCTCAGGACGATTTAGAGAAGTACTTCCAGATACTACCCTGGATCCGAAGAAGGTAAAGCGTGTTGTATTGTGTACTGGAAAAGTGTATTTTGACTTAGAAGAGGCTAGAGAAAAGGAAAAAATCTCAAATGTGGCCTTAGTGAGATTGGAGCAGCTTCATCCACTACCCAAAAAACAGCTTTTGGAGACACTCAAATCCTACAAAGGAGCAGAGGTAGTTTGGGTACAGGAAGAGCCTGAGAACATGGGCTATTGGAATTACCTGCTTCGCTTGCTCTATCAAGAGCTTCCGATGCGTGTGATTGCAAGGAAGCCAAGTGCTTCTCCAGCAACAGGCTACAACAAAGTACACGTGGAAGAACAAAAAACACTGGTGGCGCAGGCGCTAAACCTTTAACCTCAGCTCCGCAAACCTTGCGGGGAATTACCCTAATCAAGCGATAAAAAATACCCAAGGAGCTATTCCAAGGCAAAAAATAAAAGACCATGAGCAAAGAAATGAGAGTACCTACTGTTGGCGAATCCATCTCGGAAGTAACGGTAGGACAATGGTTTAAGAAAGACGGAGACCAAGTTCAATTGGATGAGGTACTCTGCGAACTAGAGTCAGACAAGGCAACTTTCGAGTTTCCAGCTGAGGCAAGCGGAATCTTGCGCATCAAGGCCCAGGAAGGGGATACGGTAGAAATAGGCGGTTTGATCTGTGTGATTGAAGCTTCTGCTTCTGCCGCAGCTCCTCCTCCAACAGCAATGGCAGCTACTCCAGTAGCTCAAGCAGCTAGTCCAGCTCCAGCAAGCAGTATCAAGGAGATGATCGTTCCTACTGTGGGCGAATCCATCACCGAAGTGACCCTTGCCAACTGGCTGAAAAAGGACGGTGATTTTGTGACTTTGGATGAGATCATTGCAGAGGTAGATTCCGATAAAGCCACGTTTGAACTTCCAGCGGAGGCTACGGGCATTTTGCGACAAGTAGCCAAAGAAGGAGATGTCTTGGAGATTGGTGGGTTAATCTGCCGAATCGAAGTGGGAGGCGCTACTGCGTCCGCACCAGCGCCTTCCGCTGCACCTGCTGCTCCAGTAGCCGCAGCGGTGTCTACTACAGAAAACTATGCCACAGGACATGCCTCTCCGGCAGCGTCTAAGATTTTGGCTGAAAAAGGAATAGAAGCTGCTACCCTGGCTGGAACAGGCAAGGATGGTCGGGTGACTAAAGAGGACGCCCTAGCGGCTTCTGCACCAGTTGCAGCGGCTGCGCCTAAGGCAGCACCGGCAGTTGCTGCTGCTCCTGCTGTATCCGCTTCAGGTGCTCGAGCGATTCGAAGAGAAAAAATGTCTTCGCTTCGCAAGACCGTATCTCGACGCTTGGTGGCAGTAAAGAACGAAACCGCCATGTTGACCACTTTCAACGAGGTCAACATGAAACCCATCATGGACCTAAGATCTAAGTTTAAGGATCAGTTCAAGGAAAAGCATGGGGTAGGCCTAGGCTTTATGTCTTTCTTCACGAAGGCAGTTTGTGTTGCCTTGCAGGAATGGCCTGCTGTCAATGCGCAAATCGATGGCAACGAACTCGTTTTCCACGATTTCTGTGATATTTCGGTGGCAGTATCTGCCCCTAAAGGCTTGGTAGTTCCAGTAATCCGAAATGCGGAAAACCTTTCTTTCGAACAAATTGAAAAAGAGATTGTGCGTCTGGCTGGAAAGGCTCGTGACAACAAGCTCTCCATCGAGGAGATGACGGGAGGAACCTTTACGATCACCAACGGGGGTGTATTTGGATCCATGATGTCTACTCCGATCATCAATGCCCCACAATCTGCGATTTTGGGTATGCACAACATTGTAGAGCGTCCGATTGCTGAAAACGGGCAGGTGGTCATCCGACCAATGATGTATTTGGCCTTGTCTTACGATCACCGCATCATCGATGGCCGTGAGTCTGTGAGCTTCTTGGTTCGTGTCAAGCAATTGCTCGAAGACCCAACGAGGTTGATGTTTGGCGTTTAAGGTACTAAGTACAAAGTACCAAGTACGAAGTACAAGGGAAGTTGTGCTAAGGATTTAATTTGAATTCCAAAAGAGGAAGATTTTTTAAACTAAATAGACAAAAATGCACCGTTACAAGGATTTGACCGTTTGGCAAAAGGCCATGGAGTTAGTAGTGGAAATTTATAAGGTTACCGAAAAATTCCCTTTGAAGGAGCGGTATGGATTGATCTCACAGATGAACAGGTGCGCAATCTCCATTCCGTCAACCATTGCTGAGGGAGCAGGGAGAAATACATCCAAGGATTTTGATCACATCTTGGCCATCTCTCTTGGGTCTTCTTTCGAATTGAGTACCCAATTGGTTCTTTCCAATCGACTCGGGTATGTACCCATAGAAGTAGTTGAACAATTAGAACTCGAGTTGTCACATATCCAAAATATGGTGGCGAAACTCAAAAAAAGTTTGAATAGCTAACCAATGTGTACCTAGTACTTAGTACTTGGTACATAGTACAACGACAAAAAAAATGTACGACGTAATCGTTATCGGATCGGGCCCAGGGGGCTATGTTGCAGCCATTCGCGCTGCGCAGCTAGGCATGAAAACAGCTTTGGTGGAGAAATATTCCACCCTTGGCGGCACCTGCCTCAATGTGGGCTGCATCCCATCCAAGGCCTTGCTCGACTCCTCAGAGCACTACCACAATGCAGCGCATACCTTTGCTACGCACGGCATTTCCCTGAAAGGCCTTGCGGTCAACCTTCCTCAAATGATTGCTCGCAAGGACGAGGTGGTTACCCAAAACGTAGATGGGATTCAGTTTTTGATGAAGAAAAACAAGGTGGATGTGCACCATGGACTTGGATCTTTTGTGGATGCCCACACCGTCAAAGTAACCAAGGCAGATGGCACGGCGACCGACATTCAAGGAAAAAACATCATCATTGCCACCGGCTCCAAGCCAGCGAGTCTTCCATTTATCTCCATCGATAAGAAGCGCATCATTACCTCTACGGAGGCACTCAAGATGAAGGAAATTCCCAAGCACCTCATCGTCATTGGTGGTGGAGTGATTGGCATGGAGCTAGGTTCTGTTTATGGTCGTTTGGGTGCTAAGGTTTCGGTGGTAGAATACATGGACTCCATCATTCCTACCATGGACAAAAGCTTGGGTAAGGAACTTCAAAAATCGTTGAAAAAGATTGGCTTTGAATTCTTCCTCAAGCACAAGGTGACTGGGGTAGAGAACCTCGGCAAAGAAGTAGTCGTAAAAGCGGAGAATGCAAAGGGAGAGACCGTAGAAATCAAAGGAGATTATGTCCTAGTATCCATTGGTCGAAAGGCGTATACAGATGGCCTAAACGCCGCTGCTGCGGGGGTTAAGGTTACGGATAGAGGACAAATTGAAGTAAATGACCACCTACAAACAGCCGTTCCGCACATCTACGCCATCGGTGATGTGGTGAAGGGCGCGATGCTTGCACACAAGGCGGAAGAGGAAGGCGTATTTGTGGCAGAGACCATCGCTGGGCAAAAGCCACACATCAATTACCTTTTGATTCCTGGAGTGGTATATACCTGGCCAGAAGTGGCAGCAGTAGGTTATACCGAAGAGCAGCTGAAGGAGCAGGGAAGAGCCTACAAGGTGGGTAAATTTCCTTTCTTGGCTTCCGGCCGTGCCCGTGCGTCCATGGATACAGATGGAATGGTCAAGGTATTGGCGGATGCAAGTACTGATGAGATCCTTGGCGTACACATGATTGGTCCACGAACAGCCGATATGATTGCAGAGGCAGTCGTAGCGATGGAGTTTAGAGCTTCTGCTGAGGACATCGCTCGAATGTCCCATGCGCATCCGACTTATACCGAAGTCTTCAAGGAAGCTTGTTTGGCAGCTACGGATAACCGCGCGCTACACATTTAAAACAATAGATTATCCGCAGTTATGCTAGTGGCCCGGCTTGCTAATCACTGCGGATAATCGTTCACAGACCACAGACCACAGACCACTGCATACTTAATTGAACTTCAGACCTTGTTTTCTTTGGTTAATTGTGAAAATGCGGATAATCATAAAATTTAAATTACAGCCATTTCCGTACTAGGGGATGGCTTTTTCTTTTCCTGAAAATTGACTTAATTTCTTGATGAAGTTGAAAATAGCGATCCTAGGTGCAGGTAATTTGGCTTGGAACTTGGCTCCAGCACTCGAAAATGCAGGACATGAAGTTACTGAAGTCTATGCGCGAGAATTGCGTAAAGCCAAGGAAATCACCGAGCGGATTTACAGTGCCACTCCGAAGGATGATCTGGATTTTTCAGAAAGTAGGGCACAGCTATTCATTCTAGCCCTCAAGGACGATGCGATCGCAGAAGTAGCAGATCAGGTGATCTTACCTGAAGGAAGCATCCTAGTGCATACTTCTGGAGCAATTTCTTTGGAGGTGCTTTCCCAGAGTTCAGCCAGCTACACCGGTGTATTTTATCCCTTGCAGTCCTTCACCAAGGGCAAGAAAGTTGATTTTGAGGAAGTTCCTTTTCTTTTGGAATCGGAGGATGAGGAAACGCTTCAACTCCTCAGGAAACTAGCCAAATCTCTCTCCCCTTTAGTTTACACGCTGCGGCATAAGGACCGGCAAGCGGTACATGTAGCGGCTGTTTTCGCGAGTAACTTTACGAACCACATGCTGCGAATTGCCGAAGATATTCTTCATCGGCAGGGACTAGATCCAGAGCTGCTCAAGCCATTAATCATTGAGTCGATATCCAAAAGCCTACAGCTGGGAGCTAAGAAAGCGCAAACCGGTCCTGCCATTCGTGAGGATTATGAAACATTAGAAGCACACCATCATTTTTTGGCTTACAACGAACAGCTAGCTGAAATTTACCGACTGATTTCGCAGGATATCATCGACAGTTGATTACTTCTTGGAGAGTTTTTTATCGAGTTCCAGTAGGGTATGCAACAGCACATTGGCCCCATTGGCGATGGCTTCTGGACTGGAGTATTCTTCTGGGGCATGGCTAATGCCATCCTTGCTTGGAATAAAAATCATTCCCATGGGGGCAATTCGAGCCATTTCTTGTGCATCATGCCCTGCTCCACTGGGTAGACTGAGTGTGGTCATTCCTAGTTTCTCTGCCTCCTGCTTGATGATTTTCCGAATTTCCGGGTCTGCCAGGGCGGGTTTGCTGGCCACTTCAATGTGTTGGATGGCAAGACTACTTCCACTTTCTAGTGCAAGCTGCTTGGCTATCGCCTCCAATTCTCCATAGAGCTTCCAGATTTTTTCTGAGGATAGATCTCGTATTTCCAAGTTGAGTTTAACCTCACCAGGAATCACATTGCCTGCCCCTGGAAAGGCTTGAATTTTCCCTACGGTACCTACTTGCCGCCCTGCATCTCGGGTGATGACTTCATTCACGGCCAAAATAAATCGGGCAGCCGGCAGCAGGGGATCTTTACGTGCATCCATAGGGGTAGTCCCCGCATGATTGGCCTTGCCTTTGAAGGTAAATTCCCACCATTCAATGGCGACAATGCCTTCTACTACACCAATGTCCAGTTTTTTGGTATCTAGGTTGCCTCCTTGCTCAATGTGGAGCTCCAAAAATGCAGCGATATCTCCCTTAGCACGAGCTAAACTTGAAATTTTGCTTGGGTCTCCACCCAAGAGCCGAATGCCTTCTGCATGAGTCATACCTGCAGTGCTCTTGGCTTGAAGTGCCGTTTCGCTTAAGCCTCCGACGAGGGCACGGCTGCCGATGACTCCGCCTTCCTCATTGGTGAAGATAATCAGCTCCAAGGGGTGCTCCGTTTGGATGCCTGCTTCCTGTAGTGTTCGGACCACCTCTATGGCTCCCATTACCCCGACGGGGCCATCGTAATCCCCTCCATTGGGAACTTCATCGATGTGCGAACCCATGCTGATGGGCTTTAGGTTGGAATTTTTTCCTGCTTTTCGTCCAATGATATTCCCAGCATAGTCGACAGATACCTCAAAGCCTGCATCTGCAAGCAACTGTTTGATAAAGGGTCTGGCAGCAATGTCGTGTGAGGAGTAGGCGATCCGGTCAGATCCACCCTTCTCATTTTTGCCGTAGGTGGCAAGGGTGCTGAGTGATTTTTGCAAGCGCTCGGAATTCACTTGAGGGGTTTGTGCCAAGGAAGTACCAAGGCATGCAAGCACAAGTGCGGGAATTAGTAGAAAATATTTCATTCAGAATAGGGGAGGAAAGAATGGAAATATGCAAAAAAAAGTCCTTCGCGGGGAAGGACTTGGTATTTTATTTTAGCCAGGCTAGACTGACTTCATCTGGGGCTTTGATTCGATCTGCGAGTCGCATGTAGCGATCTGCGAGATTGGCAAGGTAGTCTTGCGCTTTTGCAGCAGCAGCATCTAGTCCAGTTAACGATTCTATTTTCCAAAAATCTACCAGGTGTTCAATGATCCGTGCATAATCCCATCCGGTGTAAATGCCTATTTTTTGGGTGATTTCTGAAAAGTCTTTGTAGATGCTTGGTCGGCTGCTTCCTTCACCCATGAGGACAGCAGGCATGACGATTTGTTTCCGCATCATTTTTTCAAAAGCAGTGATTGCTCCACTTGGATCAATGTCGAAAATTTTGGACATAAAGCTTTTGTAAGCCTTTTCGTGTCTTGCCTCGTCTCCAGCAATGGTTTTACAGATTTTTGAAAGTACATGATCCCCTGCCTTGTCTGCAAGCTTGCCGGTATTCACGTGCGAAATCTTTGTTGCGCGCTCCTGGAAGGAGGTGTAAATCATGGCCTGATAAGGATCTGACTCTGATTTAGGATCAAATCCATTGGTAATCAACCGGTGAATGGTTTGTTCCACGGCGCGCATGTCAACTCTGCCCGTGAGATACAAATACTTATTGAGTAGGTCTCCATGTCGGTTTTCTTCGGCAGTCCAAGCCTTGGACCAGCGTACCCATCCGGATGGGGAGAGCAAGCTGCGCTCGGGATTGATTCCTTCCAGCAAGTTGAAGTAGGTTTGGTAAGAAGGCAAGGCTTCCTCTGTGATCAGGTTGCCGATCAAAGAAGTCAATACCGTATCCGGAATACCTGATGCACGTTCTTGCAAAAGTTTGACATCCTCCATCGCCTCTGGATTGGCAAAATCAGGTAAAAAATCAGAAGGCTGCCAGCAATCTTCAGGGTCTACAAGAACCGTGTCTACCGCATGGCCTACAAAGTCATCCAATTGGGTGATGACTTCCATGTTTTTTTCCAGTTCGTAATTGATTTCTTTAGCGTTCATCTTGTGGATGTATTATTCTAGGTTGAAAGCGTCAATGCAGTGAAGGTAATTGAATAAAGATTTAAAATTGGTTTTTAAACCTGATTGTGGGCAAAGGATTCCACAAGCGGTAAATTAAAGGCTCAATTTCCTTTCGTAAATTCTACTTTAGGAGGTAGAAAGCCCTTAAGCCTGCCTGCTTTTGAAATAGAACTCATTTACATAAAGCAGCAACTGGCTATAAAAGTTCAGTAAGTTGTCAGTTACTTGTTGTACCGCTACGAATCGGGACTTTTGGAGAATTGATTTTTGATTCCTTTTTCAAAGACCGTATCTTCCCTAATCTCAAATCCCATTTTGTATGCTACGCTATTTTATTTTTGGAATTACCCTGCTGTTAGGAAGCGCCAGTATGGCACAGCAAGCCTCAATTGACTACCGGAAACTTTCAGATGCCGAACGGCTTCAGGCTGCAAAAGAAATAGCCCAAACCACGATTGTAGTGGATGGTCACGTGGACCTTCCTTACCGGATGAAGGTGGGTGGATTTACCCTAAAGCGGGAGGTATTGGATGTTTCGGTACGGACTCCAGATGGTAATTTCGATTACCCTCGCGCTAAGGAAGGGGGGCTGGATGCGCCATTTATGTCCATCTATATTCCCGCAGCCAATCAGGCGATTCCTGGAGCTTCCAAGGCACTAGCTGATACCTTGATTGCGATGACCGAACGTGTTGCAGCTACCTTTCCGGATAAGTTTGCCATGGCCTACAGCCCCGCAGATGTGCGTACGAATTTTTCAAAAGGGCTTGTTTCGCTGCCCATGGGCATGGAAAATGGAGCAGGAATTGAGGACGACCTAGCCAATGTGGCCTATTTTCACCAAAGAGGGATTCGCTACATTACCCTCACCCATGGCAAGGACAACCTGATTGGTGACGCGAGTTACGACACCACGGCAACCTATGGTGGCCTGAGTGCATTTGGAGAAAAGGTGGTGGAAGAGATGAACCGTGTGGGAATAATGGTGGATCTAAGCCATGTTTCAGACAATACTTTTCGAGATGTGCTTGCAATCACCAAGGTCCCAGTGATTGCCTCACATTCATCGGTAAGAAAGTTTACGCCAGGATTTGAGCGCAACATGAACGATGAATTGATCCAAGGGCTCGCCAAGAATGGAGGCGTGATGATGATCAACTTTGGCGGTGCTTTTCTAGATTCTGCCTACACGGCAGGTACTGCTCAAGTGCGCGAGCATCTGGTCAATTGGTTGGCTGAAAACAAGCTGTCTCGATCGGACCCTCGGGCCCAGCAATACATTGAAGAATATACGGCTAAGTTTACTCCCTTTCCGACTGTAGCACGAGTTGCGGATCATTTTGATCATGTGGTCCAATTGGTCGGTATTGATTACGTGGGCTTGGGATCAGATTACGATGGGGTGGGAGATTCCTTGCCAACTGGCTTGAAAGACGTTTCCATGTTTCCCAACCTATTTGCTGAGCTCCTACGCAGGGGATATACAAAAGAAGACTTGGAGAAAATTTGTTACAAAAATGTTTTCCGCGTGTGGCAAGCCGTGGAAGATTATGCCGCTGCGCAAAAGTAGGTCTGCTTTAGGCCATGCGCTTCCTTTTTTAACACGAAGGAGTGGTTTGTATTTTTTAGGAAGGGCCACTTTTTAAGTGGAAGATCAATTTTGACGGTCTTTTGGATGGGTCGCTTGGCATTTTCAGGCAGATGAAATCTAGAATTTCTGCCAAAAATTCATGATTTAAGTCAATTTTTATCTTTTTTAAGACAGAATGGCGTAAATTCTAGTTTGGTGGTCAATTTGATGCTTCCCAGAAAGAAAAGCAGTTCAACCTACTAGACCAAAAGAATAGCCATGGACTTTAAGCAGTTTACCATCAAATCTCAGGAGGCGATACAGAAAGCCGCCGAACTTGCTGCGGCTTCAGGGAGTCCTGCCGTGGAGACCGCCCACCTGCTGAAGGGTGTTTTTTCGGAGGATGCGCATATTTCCCAATTTCTATTACAGCGCTTGGGGGTAAGTGCCCAGTTGCTCGGTCAAAAGCTGGAGCAGGAGCTGCAAAAGCTTCCCAAGGTGAGTGGAGACAATCAGCAGCCCTACCTGTCCTCAGCGGCCAATCAGGCAATCAGTAAATCAAAGGAATACCTCAAGACTTTTGGGGATAGCTATGTAGCCCTAGAGCATTTGTTGTTGGGCATGTTGGCTGGGACTGATTCCATTGCCCAGCTATTGAAGAATCAAGGGGTCGGCGAAAAACCGCTGATCGAAGCCATACATGAACTTAGAAAAGGAAACAAGGTGACTGATCCAAACGCAGAAAGTACCTACAGGGCTTTGGAAAAATATTCCAAAAACCTAAATGAATTGGCCAAGAAGGGGAAGATAGACCCTGTCATTGGTCGAGATGAAGAAATTAGACGCGTCTTGCAGATTCTTGCTCGGCGTACCAAAAACAATCCCATCCTACTCGGTGAACCGGGTGTGGGGAAGACCGCCATTGTGGAGGGCTTGGCCCAGCGGATTGTGTCTGGAGATGTACCTGAAAACCTAAAATCCAAAACCTTAATTTCCCTAGATATGGGTCTGCTTGTAGCAGGCGCCAAATACAAGGGGGAGTTTGAAGAGCGACTCAAGTCTGTCATCAAAGAGGTGACGGATGCCGAAGGAGAAATCATCCTCTTTATTGATGAGATCCACACGCTAATTGGTGCGGGAGGTGGCGGAGAGGGAGCTATGGATGCCGCCAACCTGCTCAAGCCAGCGCTTGCTCGTGGGGAGCTTCATGCCATCGGGGCCACCACGCTCAAAGAATACCAGAAGTACATCGAAAAAGACAAGGCCTTGGAGCGTCGCTTCCAGGCGGTGATGGTGGATGAACCCGATGCGGCAGATGCGATTTCCATCTTGAGAGGCATCAAGGACAAGTACGAGCTCCACCATGGGGTGCGGATCAAAGACGATGCGGTCATTGCGGCGGTGGAACTTTCGCAGCGCTACATCAGTGATCGCTTCTTGCCGGACAAGGCCATTGATTTGATGGACGAGGCAGCGGCCAAGCTGCGCATGGAAATTGACTCTCTTCCGCAGGAATTGGATGAGCTCAACCGTCGGATCATGCAGCTCGAGATTGAGCGTGAGGCGATTCGTCGCGAAAACAACAAGGATAAGGAAGTGGTCTTGAGTAAAGAGATTGCTGAACTTGGAGAGAAGCGACAGTCTGTAAAAGCGAAATGGGATAGTGAAAAAGCAGTTATTCTAGGCATACGGCACGAGAAAGAGGCCATCGAAAAGTTAAAAGTCGAAGCAGAACAAGCGGAACGGGCAGGAGATTTTGGCAAGGTAGCTGAGATCCGCTACGGAAAGATTGTGGAGGCAGAGAAATCGCTGGAAGGCTTCAAAACTCAGTTGGCCGAGATGCAGGCAGGCTCCCCGCTCCTCAAAGAGGAGGTAGACCAAGAAGACATCGCAGCGGTGGTGGCCAAGTGGACGGGCATCCCTTTGAGTAAAATGATTCAGTCGGAACGGGAGAAATTACTTCACCTGGAAGATGAGTTGGGGCGACGCGTGGCTGGTCAGCAGGAAGCGATTGTAGCACTATCGGATGCAGTACGTAGAAGTAGGGCAGGATTGCAAGATCCACGGAGACCTATTGGAAGCTTTATATTCATGGGAACTACCGGGGTAGGTAAGACCGAGCTTGCCAAAGCCCTTGCCGAATACCTTTTCAATGATGAGAACGCCATGGTTCGGATCGATATGTCGGAGTACCAAGAACGACATGCTGTAAGTAGGCTGGTAGGAGCACCTCCAGGTTATGTGGGCTACGAGGAAGGTGGGCAACTGACTGAGGCCGTTCGTAGAAAACCCTATTCCGTAATCCTTCTCGATGAAATCGAAAAGGCGCATCCAGATGTGTTCAACATTCTGCTTCAGGTGCTCGACGATGGTCGCCTTACCGATAACAAGGGGCGGTTGGCCAACTTTAAGAATACGATCATCATTTTGACGACCAACATTGGTTCACACTTGATTCAGGAACGCTTTGCAGAGATGGAAGACTGGAACAAGGAGGAAATACTGGAGCGGACCAAAGCAGAAGTTTTCGATTTGCTCAAGAAGACTGTTCGACCTGAGTTTCTCAACCGTATCGATGAAACGATTCTATTCGAGCCGCTCAACAAGCAGGTGATTCGCAAGATTGTAGACATCCAGTGGAGGGAGATTCAGAAGCGATTGTCGGAATCGAATATTGAGATTGATGCCACAACTGAGGTGCTCGATTACTTGGGAGAGGTAGGCTTTGATGCCAATTTTGGAGCAAGGCCACTCAAGCGAACCATGCAGCGGTTGATTTTGAATGAGCTTTCCAAGCAAATCCTGTCAGGCTATATCAAAAATGATGCTGCGGTACTCGTCGATTTGGATGCAGACAAACAGGTGTATTTTAAAAACCTAGGTACTGAAGTGGCCTTGTCTTAAATTCTAAATGGATAAAAATGAGGTTCCACAAGTGCGGGACCTCATTTTTATCCTCCTATCCATTCGAGGTAATTCCCTGAATGGATCACTTCAAAACTAGCCTCAGGATAAGCATTTGTCCACCCTCTAGGGGCTTTTGGAGACTTATTCAAGTTGTATTTGAATTCATAGCTACGGATAGTTTCTCCTTCCGTCTCCACCCAATCAAGTTCCTGTTGATCATAGGTACGCCAGAAATAATTGGTGCAATGGAGCTGCGTGTAGTTTTGAAATTTGATTCGTTCCGCGGCTAAATAATTTTCCCAAAGGTCACCCACATCTGCTCTAAGCTCCAACTTGTTAAAATTTTGAATTAAGGCATTTCTAACTCCATTATCGTAGAAATACCATCTGTTGTTTTTGACAATTTCTTTACGGAGATTTTTGTTGAATCCACTAATCCGATAGACCACAAAGACTTTGGAAAGCATGTCTAGGTAGCGTTCTACTGTGTTTTTTGACATCCCCAGTTGTCGGCCCAATTCTTCGAGTGATACTTCCTTTCCAATTTGGAAGGCAATCAACCGCAGTAGCGAATAGAGCTTGTGGGAGTTTTTGACCCCGTCTACCTTTAGGATGTCTTTCAATAAGTAATCATTCATGAGTTGATAAAGGTAGGTTTCCTTATCTTTCCAGTCAGGATACTGGCTCAGTTCCGGATATCCTCCAAAAATCAAACGTTCTTCTCTATTCGCAAGTGTAGTTTTGAAATCCTCAACTTTAGCAAATTCCATTTGTCCTAAAGGGAATAGATGCAAAGTGTTCATTCTCCCGACTAGGGGTTCACCTGCTTGCTGGTGCAGATCAAATGCCGAAGAACCAGATGCAATCACACGGATACCTTCAATAGCATCTACAATTAGCTTAAGGATCATTCCAATACTTGGAATGTGTTGGGCTTCATCGATCACCAATAGCTTCTTTCCTTCAAGCAATCGAGAATAATTCGTTACTGACCGCTCTTGAAGTAGCGCAGCATCCAGGACGTCTTCCCCATTTAGGATGAGAATTTCTTCAGGTTTAAAAGCTTTCAAGTAATTCCGAATAAAGGATGTTTTCCCAACCCTTCTAGGGCCAATTAGCATCAAAACCTTATTTGGCCGTAGATTTTTCTCAAAAAGAGATTGAATACTTCGAGGATAGAGGGTCATATCTTAATGGAAGACAGGTAAAGCTGAATCAAAAATGGGTATTAAATTTCATAATTTCAATTTAAACTGACGGAATTTAGCTAAATACCGTCACATGATTGACGGTATTTAGCTAAATTCCGTCAGTTAGATCTTTTTTGAACTCTATTCCCTTAGTTCTGTTTCTACTAAAAATCTACGCCCATGCTCTTCAATTCTTCAGATGCACCAAGCCAAATCTGGCAGAATGTGCTGCACGAGCTACATCGTGGGGCATTGGATCCCAAGCACCCGTTTCGCTTCTTGACTTTGGCCACTGCCGGAGTCCAATTCCCGCAGGTTCGGACGGTGGTGTTGCGGCAGCTCAGTCCGATGATGGAATTTTTGGTGTACACGGATGCTCGAACTGCGAAAGTGCAGGACTTATTAAAAACTCCGAGGGTGAGTTTACTTTTTTACCATCCCAAAAAGCAGGTGCAAGTTCGTGTCAAAGCCATCGCTACGCTACATGTGGAGGACGCGCTTGCTCAGGAACAGTGGAAGCGCGTGTCTGAAAAACGACAATCGGAATATAAAAGTGGACTTGCGCCAGGAACGCGGATTGAAACTCCGGACTTGGGCTGGGAGACCCAGTCCGAAAGCGCGCATTTTTCGGTTTTAAAATTCAGCCCCCTATCGATAGAGGTGCTTCAATTGGCGCGAGAAGGACATTTGCGCATGCAATTTGAGTTGGCTTCGGGTTGGCAAGGAACCTGGTTGGTGCCCTAAGGCAAAAAAAAGTCCCGAATTGCTCGGGACATTGTTGGTAGTTAAACCTTCATGATGTCTACTTCTTTTTTCGCGAGTAGCTCGTCGATTTTTGCTGAGTAGCTGTCGGTAAACTTTTGAACTTGTTCCTCCGCTCTTTTGACTGCATCTTCAGAAGCTCCTTCTTTCTGCAGTTTGCGTAAGGATTCATTCGTGTCTTTCCGTACGGAACGAATGGAGATTTTTCCAGTTTCGCACTCTGACTTGGCATTTTTCACCAGGTTAATTCTGCGTTCCTCAGTGAGGGCAGGAATAGTCAAAATAATGATTTCTCCGTTGTTTTGTGGAGCAAGTCCAAGGTCAGAGTTGATGATGGCCTTTTCAATTTCGGAGATCAGGTTCCGCTCAAATGGTTTGATGGCCAGCGTCCGTGCATCTGGGGTGGTGACAGAGGACACTTGAGAAAGGGGAGTGGGAGAGCCGTAATACATCACAAAAACTCCATCCAACAGGTTGGGCATGGCTTTACCTGCCCGTATTTTCACTAATTCTGCAGCAGTATGGTCTACTGCTTTTTGCATCAATTCCTTGGCTTCGTCCAAATACAATTCGATTTCTTCCATGAGTAGGGTTCAGTTTATACAGTAATCAGTGTTCCTATTTGTTCTCCCTTTGCGAGTTTGGCTAGGTTCTCAGACTTATTCATGTCAAACACGATGATAGGGAGGTTGTTTTCTTGGCAAAGTGTAAACGCAGTCATGTCCATGACGTTGAGGTTTTTCTCGTATACCTCGGTGAAGGTGATGTTTTGGTATTTGGTGGCGGTGGCATCCTTTTCTGGGTCTGCGGTGTAAACTCCGTCCACGCGCGTACCTTTCAGTACCACATCGGATTCAATTTCAATGGCTCTCAGTGCAGCAGTAGAGTCGGTAGTGAAATAAGGGTTGCCGATCCCTGCACCGAAAATCACAATTCTGCCTTTTTCGAGGTGGCGAATTGCTCTTCGACGGATAAATGGTTCACAAACGCTTTCAATTTTGATACCAGACATCAGTCGGGTATAAAGCCCAATCTGTTCCAAAGCACTTTGAAGCGCCATGGCATTGATGAGCGTGGCGAGCATACCCATGTAGTCGCCTTGCACCCGATCGATGCCAGACTTTTCTGCTTGTACGCCTCTAAAAATATTGCCTCCTCCGATGACGATGGCGATTTCTACGCCCATGTCTTTTACTTTTTTAATCTCTTCCGCGTATTGCTGCAAGATTGCGGGATCGATGCCGTATTTTTTTTCGCCCATTAGCGATTCTCCACTGAGCTTGAGCAGGATGCGTTTGTATTTCATGTATGGATAAGTATGGCTTGGATTAATTTGTTCTCGCTAAAGTGGAAAACTGATCAAAAAATCAATTTTCCGAAAGTCCTGGTGGCTGAATTTATGATTCAACCCAGCAAATATACTTTCTTCCTTTTAGAAATTTGAGCCTCCAGTAAAAATGAGCCTAGATTCTCGATGGTATTTTTACTAAAAGCCGAAACCCAATTAGAATTGGATAAGCACCTGGTTTTTTTCAACGGATTGCTTGAGTGATACTTTCACCTCTTTCACTACTCCGTCTCCTGGAGACTTAATGCTATTTTCCATTTTCATGGCCTCCAGAATAAGCACTACATCCCCTTTTTTAACTACAGCTCCAGGGGCTACCTTCAAGTCCAAAATCAGGCCTGGCATGGGTGCTTTGATTTCTTTGAGACTACCAGATCCCGCGGCATTCATTCCCATTTCTGCCAGCAATAGGTCAAATCGGTCTTTTAATAAGAGGGTGGTTGTTTTGTGTCCCAGTCGAATTTGAAGTGATTTACCTTCCAAATCCACTGCTAGTAGCTCAGCTTCTAAGGAACGTGAACCTTGGATCAGGTGAATTTTGCGGTCGCCTATCCATTTGAGGTCCCAAGTGATGGTTTGCTCGTTGACGCGAGTTTCGCATCCACTTTTTTCGACCGAATAGGTGCTGTCTTGAAGGATAACTGAAAACATTCTTGCTATTTTGTTTTTCCAACTGAAGTAGCCAAAGCTTGGCTGCTGCGAATTTCTTCAAATATGACTCAAAAACCACTTTGTCCAAAAATAAATTTAAGCAGCTCCAGTCTTGCACTCGTGTTCACTGCCCTATTGCTGAGTTTGGGGGGCTGTAAATCCACTGCCAAGCTCTCAGCAGATGAGCTAGGAGAATTAGATACACTAGCTGTGGAGGAAGAGATTTTTTGGGAGTCAGCGGATGAATTGCCCTACCAAACTTCTGCTACACGAAGTATGGATTTGCTTTACATGGACTTGGATGTGCGGTTTGACTGGAAAAATCAGCAGGTCATTGGCAAAGCCAAACTTCGTTTGACGCCGTATTTCTATCCGCAAAAAATAGTTGTTCTAGACGCTCAAGACTTTGAATTTGGGCGAGTGGCTCAAATCCAA
>CANGZP010000043.1 GCA_947458475.1 Cyclobacteriaceae bacterium
AATATTTGTCTTCCATCTTGAAGTGTGCAAAGTGAATTTGCCCCTTTAAGCACAAGATTAATCCCGTATTTAAGGCAAAAGGCTTTGGCTTTGGCCATTCGCTCTAAATGGGTGGAAGAGGGCCCGAAGAGGCGGTCAAACTCTTTCATGTGTGGCGTGAGGATACTTCCCTTTGGAATCAAAGGCCAGAGTTGTTGATCTAAAGAAAGGAGCGTAAGGGCATCTGCATCCAATACCATGGGCTTGGTAGCAGCATTCAAGACTTGATGAAAGAGTTCTCCTTTGTCTAGCCCCCAGCCTGGTCCAATTCCTACTGCATCATAGCCAGATAGTTCCACCCCATCCCCAAACACACACATGGCTTCTGGAAGAGCTCCCTGAAGGATTTCTCGCTCCTCCTCCGGTATCCATGCGGTAACCATACCTGACCCGGTCCGGAATGCACTTTTGGCTGCCAACAACGCAGCACCCATTTTTCCTTTGCTCCCCGCTATCAATAGCACCTTTCCAAAATCCCCTTTGTGGGCAAAACGATGAAAGGTCCGATGACGAGCCAAAATATCTTTCTCCTGCAAATAATGGATAGTGGATGGAAAGTCTTCAAATTCTTCTGGCTCAAAGCCAATATCCAACACGAACAATTCTCCTGTAAACTGTGCATGCTCGGGGTAGAGTAAGGATAGTTTGGGAAAGCCAAGGGTGACCGTAGTGTTGGCTTGAACCACCAAACCTGTAGGACCCTGATCTGCATGCAACCCGCTTGGCAAGTCTAGCGCGATGATTGTACCAGCAAAGGCATTGATTTTTTGAATTCGTGCCAGCGCATCTTCCCGAAGTAGGCCGCTGCAACCTATGCCCAAATAGGCATCAATCAAGATTCCAGTAGTAGGCAACGTGGATGTATCCAGCGAGTAACAGTGGATTTCAGAATGAAGTAGCGCAAGATTTTGTTTGCAATCGGCCGACAAATTTAATTCTGAAGAAAAGCAGGTAGCCACTTCTACTTTATGACCTAAGGAATAAAGTAGACGCGCAATTGCTAATCCATCACCCCCATTGTTGCCTGCGCCAGCACAAACTACTATCGGAGTAGATGACGAAAACCCTTGCGTTTGAAACCAACTCACAAAACGTTGAGCAACTAGCTCCATAAAGGCATGATTGGAAACACCCAGCTTTTTCATGTGGAGTTGATCCAAATTGGCAATCTCCGAAGCTGAAAGAATTTTCATCATAAATTAGACCGATGGCGAAAGCGATTTCCTTTGGGGTAATTTCAATCTACTTAAAAAGATCATACCAATTACAAAGAAAATAACTAAAAACAAGGCTGAATTTCGCATACTACCGGTCAACTGTTCAATAGCTCCGTAAGTGGCTGTTCCGAGAACGACAGCAACTTTTTCTGTCAAGTCAAAGAAACTGAAAAAAGAAGCATGGTCCGTGGTGGTGATAGGAATCATTTTGGCATAAGTAGACCGAGAAAGAGATTGAATACCCCCCATCACCAAGCCTACTACAAATGCCAAGGAATAAAACTGATTTACAGAATTAACAAAATAGGCCGCCACACAAATCCCCATCCATATTAGTACCATGATGATTAAACTTGCTTTATTTCCAAGTTTCCGAGAGACAAAAGCAAAAAAATAACTTCCTGCTATGGCTACTAATTGAATAATCAACACCGTTAAAATCAGTTGGTCTCCAGGCATGCCCAACTCTTTATCACCAAAGGAGGCCGCCAAATACATAACCGTTTGTACCCCCATGGAATAAAAGAAAAAGGAAGCCAAAAATCGATTCGCGACAGGTAGCTTACGTAGCTCCTTAAATACTTTGTGCACTTCTCGATATCCTTTCAAAAGGTAGTCAGTGGAAACAGATTTTTTGTAAGGATTATTTGGCAAAACTCGAAAAGGGATTTGCGCAAAACCAACCCACCAGATCCCAGTAATCAGGAAAGAAAACCGAGGTGCAAAGCTACCAGTAGGCATCCCAAACCACTCGGGGTACTGAATAGTTACCAAATTGAAAACCAAAAGAATTACACTGCCAATATAGCCCAAGGCAAATCCTTTGGCGCTCAGCAGGTCAAACTCCTCTTCCTTGGCTATTTCAGGCAAATAGGAATTGTAAAAAACGATACTGCCGGAAAACCCTATACTTGCTAGCACACTACAAATGATTCCAAATTCAAGATTTTCCCCTGTAAAAAAGAATAAGGAAATGCAGGATAAAGAACCCAGGTACACAAAGAACTTCATGAAGTTCAGCTTATTGCCTGAAGCATCTGCTATTCCAGAAAGAAGCGGTGCCAGTAAGGCAATCACTAGGAATGAAAAGGAAATCGAATAGGAATACAAAACCGTGTTAATAACTTCCCATCCGAAGAAGGAGACCGTATCAGAGCCATCAGAAGCTTGCGTTACACTGTTGTAATACACTGGAAATATCGTGGAAGTGATCACCAGACTATACACTGAATTTGCCCAATCGTACATGACCCATGCACGTTGAACTTTCTTGTTGGAGGTTGGGTGGGTGTTCATAAAGGCAGTAATAAAAAAAGCCATTCGCAAGGCGAATGGCTTTCAATATACGAGAAAGATTATTAGTCTATCTCAGTTTTTTTTGTTGAAGCATACAAGACTTTACGTGCATCAGCATTTCGCAATTCAGTCTGCACATCAGAGATAGGGCCCATCTTCACCTCTTTATCTACTTTCATAGATATGGTGATTGAGGTACGATCTGCTTCAGGCAACTTATCACGTTCTTGGTTTACCCATTGTACAATTTCTGGAGAGCTAATCAACACATCATTGGCTTGAACCCTAGGCTCAGTACCGTAAAGACTTGTGTTTTTTGGCTTTCCTATGAAAATATAGGAAATCAAGGTCTTATTCTGCAGCTTTTGAAGCTGAGTAGACTGAGGAATTTTTTGATCCACTAGGATGTCTTGTTCTCTCAACACGGTAGTTACCATGAAAAAGAACAACAACATGAAAATGATATCCGGAAGTGCGGAGGTATCAATTTGCTGCGAACCGCCTGATTTTTTCTTTCTAAACTTTGCCATATCAGTTTCCTCCTACTTTATCAGGTTCAGCAATGGAAATCGCCATTGGAATCCCCTCTTTACCTTTGTCTTGAAGTGCTTTAGAAACCTCGTCATCACCGGTTAGAGCTCTGTATTCATCAGAGGTAAGTCCTACTCTTTCAGAATACACATCGAAATAGGCCTTTTTGGCTAAATCGAAAACCTCAAGGAATACAGCATAGCTGGTTCCACGGTTTGTCTTAATGGAGATTACTGCCTCACCTGGGTGATCCGATGAATCAGGCTTTCTTAGCGCTTGGCTTTGCAAAGAAGCTGGGAAAGAGTTAAACAATGCCGCGGCATCCTCATCCGGAGCTCCAAAATTCATGATAAATTCTTTGAAATCTTTATCAAGACCAGCAGCAGTCCTTCTGTACTCCCCTTCAACCAACAAGTCGTTATTGGCATTGATCAAGACGTTGAAGATATTTCGTTCGTTTTTCTTGATATCAGGGGGGGGCACGTTAGGATCCTGCTTCGGAGGAAGGACATTCAGGATACCCTTATCCGAAGCAATAGTAGTAGTCACGAGGAAGAAGATCAACAAAAGGAAGGCAATATCTGCCATCGATCCTGCGTTGATCTCATTACCCATTCTATTTTTACTTTTTGCCATTTTATTTAACAGCTTTAGTAAGTTCAGTGACCACAATAGACACAATTGTAACTATGGTCAAAATGTAGGTCGTAACCAACATTCCACCGATCAATTGTGACATACCAGGAGTCAAATTAAAAGGAGCACCTTCAAATTTTGGCAATACTTCATTGCCAGAAAGGCTGTAACAAATAAAGAAGAGTGCTACAAGTCCAAATACCCCAAGAGCTGACTTCATCAATCCTTTCGGATCATCCAAAGACTTAAGTAAGGGCATCACAATGGACAAGATGGTACCAACTACTGCAAGTAGGTAGGTGGCATAAAGCATTATATCGTAAGTATCCATAGTTTCAGTAGTTTATAACTTAATTAATTGAGCAAGTAAATTGAACTGGTAATTACTTACCAGTCAATTTGTGCTTAACTAAGATATCAACGAATGAAATGGAAGCATCTTCCATGTCGTTCACCAAGGAGTCGATTTTAGACACCAAGTAGTTGTAGAACAATTGAAGGATCATTGCCGCGATCAAACCTGCTACTGTAGTTAAAAGGGCGATTTTGATACCACCTGCTACGATAGATGGAGAGATATCACCGGCTGCTTCGATCGTATCGAAAGCGAAGATCATACCAACTACAGTACCGAAGAAGCCCAACATTGGAGCAAGAGCGATGAACAAAGAAACCCAGATAAGGCCTTTCTCCAAACGTCCCATTTCAACAGAACCGTAAGAAACGATAGACTTTTCTACCATGTCAATGCCTTCTGCATAACGCATCAAACCTTGAGTAAAGATAGAAGCTACTGGACCTTTAGTATCTCTAGTAATTTCCTTAGCTGCTTCAACACCACCAGAAGCAAGTGCCTCTTCTACTTTCAATAACAATTTCTTGGTGTTGGTAGTAGCAAGGTTAAGCGTAATGATGCGCTCCAAAGCAATTGCAAGTCCAAGGATCAAGCAAAGCAATACTGGAGTCATGTACAAAGGATCTCCTTCAATAAATTTTTCTTTGATAAGCTGATGGAAGCTTTGCTCCTCAGCGACGATCTCGTCGTCAACTACTGTTGGTGACGCAGCAGTCTCTTCTGCTGCAGGTGTTGCTTCTGTGGCAGCTGCAGAATCTGCAGGTGCATCTTGAGCGTTAGCGAACGCAGGAACGAATAGGATACCTGCAAGCATGAACAAAGCGATGAACTTTCTCATAGTTTTTTTTTTAATTGACTTGGATTAAGGTTAAATGGTTTCCAGAATAAATCGAGTTTTAAAGTTATCATTTTTTAATTTCAAAAAACAAGAGGGGCTTTTAACTTTTTTTTTCCAACACCGCATTTAAACCAAAATGAAGGCAATTTTTACACGAATGGAAGTAATTGAAAAGGGTCCAAAACCAAAGAAAATTTTTCTTTTCCTGCTTTTTCTATTTTGATGATTTATTAATCAATTGATTATCAACGTCTATTACCATTTTAAGATTTTTTTTTGCCGGAATCGACTTCTTCCTCCTAGTAAATGATCATCACTCGAGATTTTTTCAAAAGCAGCACCCAAGCTACTGAATACCTTCTTGCTCAAGGAGATACACAAGTGCAGCCATTCCCGCTGCTCCCAATTCGAGTTCCCGCTTATCCACCGCCTCAAACACGTCTGCCTCGGTATGGTGGTAAATAAAGTACTTCTGAGAATCGGGCAGCAATCCAATCAGGAGGGTTCCTTGATCACCAAGGGGACCAATGTCTGCTCCTCCCCCTTGTTTTTGGAGGTTCCACAATTGGTAAGGCCGAAGTAGCTCGGCCCAGGAGGCGATTTTAGCACGCTGTTCAGGGGTACCCGTTGAAGAAAATCCGATGGGTAAAAACCCACCCGAATCAGACTCAATAGCTGCAATGTGCTTTTCTCCCCTCTCCTTCGCTTTTCGCGCATATTCCTGACCGCCACGAAGGCCATTTTCTTCATTCATCCACATTACCGCCCGCAAGGTGCGCTTAGGCTTCCAGCCCAACTGCTTGTACAAGCGAAGCACCTCAATGCCCTGCATGCAGCCTGCTCCATCATCATGCGCCCCCTCTCCTACATCCCAGGAATCCAAATGCCCCCCAACAGCGATGATTTCCTCAGGCTTTTCGGATCCTCGAAGTTCACCAATGACATTGTACGAAAGCTTTTCTGTTTTCATCTCACCATGAGATTCCAAATACAATTGCAAATCGGACTGACCTGCAAGTAGGCTACTGAGCAATTCTGCATCTTGTGTACTGATAGCCAAAGCAGGAATTGTGGGGCCATTTGGCGCATAACGCTGGTTGCCCGTATGGGCGTAGTCGTCCACTCGATTGTTCATCGAACGTACGACTGTCGCAATGGCTCCAAACTTAGCTGCCTCAGCAGCTCCCGAACTGCGCTGACCTACAGCGCCTGAATAGGCTTCAAAAGCATCCACCTTGGTCGGATCCATGGGCCCATTGAAAAAGACAATCTTTCCTTTTACCTGGCTGCCTAGCGCCTGCAATCCAGCAAGACCCTTGACCTCTACCACCTGACCCAGCAAGCCCTTTGTTCCAGTACCTTGGGTATTTCCGAGCGCCAAAGAAGTCAATTCTACAGTTCCCTGTGTTTTTGAATTCACTACACGCACCACATCTTTTCCTCCCCGCTCCCAATGCGGCACCATGACCGGTTGTAAGTACACGGTGTCAAAGCCATAACTGTCCATCAACTGCTTGGTCCACTCCACTGCGGCTGCGGCTCCAGGAGATCCCGATAAGCGATTCCCAATCTCCTTGCAGAGGTAGCGCAAATTATCATAGGTGTGTCCAGAGGAAAGTTCGGTATCGTAAATTTTCTTTAGTTGAGTTTCATGGCTTTGCCCATTTACGAGCATTGGCAAAAAGAGGAGAATCCAAAGCGCTTTTTTCATGAGGAGATCTTATTTTTGGGTAAGGTAAAAAATGAAGCCCAAAATGAATCAACTTTTTTACCATCGGAAAATCCACATTGTTCCCAGGTCTAATTTTTAATTAAAACACTTTTTTGTGAACTTCGTTAAACCATTACCTTCTAATTTTGTCTACGGGGGGTAAACCTATTCTCAACTCATTTAACAAACCACTTATGAAATTACTTGCCACGCTAGTCCTAGGATTCAGCACCTTCTTCGCTGCAGCAGACCTTATCGCTCCTGCAACTGTTAACAAAACCGAAAGCCAAGTTCGCTGGGAAGCCTCCAAGGTAACTGGCACCCACTGGGGCTATGTGCCTTTGAAAAATGCTACGCTAGATTACAGCGGTGGAAAAATCAAAGGTGGATCTTTTGACATGGACATGGTCAACTTGACCGTAGAAGACCTTACAGATGCCAAATCAAAAGGAAACCTCACCGGTCACTTGAAGTCGGATGACTTTTTCTCTGTAGAAAAATTCAATACTTCTACCTTCAAAATCACAGAAGCCAAATCCAGCAACGGTACAGACTACACCATCACGGGTAACTTGACCATCAAAGGCATCACCCAAAAAATCACCTTTCCAGCTAAGGTAGCCGTAGCCGGCAAAAAAGTAACTGCAACTGGACAAATCAAGTTTGACCGCACCAAATTCGAAATCAAATACCGTTCAGGTAGCTACTTCGAAGATCTTGCAGACAAAATGATTTACGACGAGGTAAAGCTAGATGTGAAATTGATTGCCGCGATTTAATCGCTTCACTTAAAAATAGAACTGATTTTTAGTCCTATTCGTATTGTTAGAAAAATTTAAGGCCTGGAAGTTACTCCAGGCCTTTTTTATTGGGTCAATACACTCGCCAAAAACAAAGCAAATGGACGAATATCTTGATCCACACTGGCTGATTCCAGTGCACTCATGTACTCATCCCGCCGAGTTACAGGCACAATTGTCCATGGATAACCGCCTGAAGCCATCAGTAGATTCATAAGAAATCGGGCAATCCGACCGTTTCCATCCACATAGGGGTGAATATAGACAAAGGCAAAATGGCCTAAGACTGCCCTAACTGCTGCGCTTTCCTCTGAAGAAAGCAAGTCAAAGTAGGCTGGCATCAAGTCCCTCAGCTGCTCATGGGGAGCCGGTACATGCTTGGAATGTCTTATAAATACCGACTGATTCCGATATCCTGCTAGATCTGAGGCTCGGATAATTCCCGCCTCCACACTTGGCGCAAACAATTCTCGATACCAATTGCGATGGGCCATTTCGGCTACCTGGCCAGATTCCACACCAGAAAGTACTTCTTCCAACCCTTTTTTGACCGATTGAAATGCCTGCCAATACCCTCTCGCCGCCATCGCATCTCGGTGCTGCCGATCTGCGGCATGGACCTCCGGTTGCCAACTTCCAACTTTAATCTGTTCGATTAGATCTGCCGAAACCCGATACCCCTCAATTGAAAGGGAATTGTAAGCATCCTTAATAAAAAGTTCGCTAACCCGCTGAATATACTTGGATGAATCGATGGGAAGACCCGGCGCTGCAGGAAAAACCTCCAATACCGTCTCGCGCATACTAGCCCACATTAATTGAAGTCGAATGACATGAGGTAAAACCTGCCTCGACGGGATAAGCAATTTACTTGGACTAGTAAACGGATCTTGCTCGCTTACCAAATAGCCAACACTACGCATCCCCGCGAGTAGATCATCTGCAAGGGCATCGCGTCCTATATTCCGAAAAGCTCCCGCCAATCGACCTGCCACCACAGTATGCCCTCCGTCCAATAGCCTTCTCAGCAAGACTGTACCATCTTGAAAAGTCCCCAATGCCGCTCTAGCATCCACTGGATTATTCCGAAAAAATGGTTCTGGACAATACATCAATGCTGACTCTATTGAAAACAGTCGGAGACCATGGGTGTCGATCACAAGTTCTCCCTCCTCTGCCATCCGTGCACGCGTCTCAAAAATGGATGTGTCAAAAGGTAAGGAGGTGGTCTGATTTCTAGCGATTGGCGCTCTCACCAATAACTGCCTGGGTACAGTCCTATTGCCCGCATGGAGGATAACCGACTGCTCGGGGGAAAGGCTCCACTCCTTCCCGAATCGGGAATTGAGGTAAGCTACACAGAAATCCCAAAATGAGGTGTACCAAGATGTACTCTCCCCTGCCGGTTCATCTGGTCGCGTGGGTATATACCATCCCCGCATCACCTCTTTCAAAAAACCTGATCTCACCAACCGCTCCCGATGGGTTCGGCTGAGATCAGATGATTTGACTGCGATCTTTTCTAGTTCCTGGAGATCCTTTAGGATTGTCAGAGAGCTAGCAAGTCTTTCGGAGAGCTTAGCCATTACCTTTTAAATTTACCGAAGGTAATTTAGCTTTTATGGTAATGCAAGTTTTAGCTTATAATGTTTTATTATTTTTAGCTTTTGTAGCTTTTTATAATTTAGCTTTTAATGGATTGGTAGCTCGAAAGGCTTGGAATACAATTAAGAAATAAAAAAGCTTAGGTCTTTCCTTGAGCTTTTGGAGTAATTTAAAGATCGTATTTCAACGTAAGCAAGGCATACCGAGGCTGCACCAGGTAGGAAAAGGTACTCACTACACTTTCGCTGAAGCTATCCCTACGGATGGCGCGGGTATCGGCCAGGTTCCAAACGGATAGCTTTACTTCAATTGGACTCTTTTTTCCCTGGTAACTTAAATACGCATTCAAGAAGTCAAATCCACTCTGCGTGCCTTGGGCTTTATTGAGGTAAGCCGTGTAGGTGTAATCGGCCTCTAGCTTGAACCCTTTGAAAAGATCCAAGTCGATATCAAGACTGGGACTGTGGGTAGTGAAAGTATTGTCAATCCTACCCGACACGTATTGATTGGCGGTAAATGAATAGCCCAACTTCGCTTCCAACACCTTGAAAAAGGTACTGGTAAGTTTGGTGTCGTAAGTCTGGGAAAATTGCTCGTTCGGAATCAGCACCTCATCTAAGAAGGAGTTGGTTTGATACGAATTCCACTGACCTCCAAACTCTACTTTCATTTTATTGAAAGCCTTATCCATGCGGAGATCCCCGTTGAGGGTCTTGTTGATGGGCTGCACATTCAGCACCGAAAACAAGCGGTTGATGCCAATAAAGTCCGTTGTGGTCACAATGTCGTTGCGCTTGCGCTGGTAATTCATGTTTCCAAAGACAGTTAAACCCGAAAACATGTCAAAGTGGGTATACGAAAGGGTATGCGTAGAAAAGATTCCCTGGTCGAGCTGCCGATTTCCTTGAAAGAGCGCGTTATAATCCTGCAACAACAGCCCTTCGGCCAATTTCTGGCTATCCATAAAGTTGGCTTCAGCACCAAATCGGTAGGTTAAGGAGCGATTGGAGGTCAGGTTCCACTTGGCATACATCGCAGGCAATAACAAGAGGCTCTCTTGTTCCTTTCTTTGGCCTCGCTGCTGATCGCTCCAAGCGTAACGGTGCAAGTTTGCCGAAGGACTTAGGATCCAATCTTTCCACTTGGTTTTCCAACTCATCCCTAGGTACAAGTCTTGAAAGCGAAAATCAGAATCATTCAAAAATGCATCAAAGGTTTGGCTTGAACCTACTTGGCTCAAGTTGCTGTCAAACTGCTGCCGAAGTTGCTGCATGCCCATCGACCAGTTGAGGTGGTTGGTTGCATTTAGGATATGGTAGTAGTTGGCAACTCCTTCCAGTGTCTCGGTGAGCAATTCTTGTGCCTGCAGGAGACGATAGCTATCCGCATTGCGCAAGGGATACAAGCCCACCAAGGGTTTTGCAGAGGAGGTAAGGTCTAGGAAAGGGTTGGTAAATTTCTTCTCCCAGTTTGCCTCCACACTGTACACCTGGTCCTCATTGGGCGCATGAAACCATTCTACTTTTTGCTGAAGCGTGTAGGGGGTACGGGTGCTAGCAGTAGCAATCTCTTGATTGAAGGCACCAAAACTTGAGTTGAGCAGGTTGCTGTTGTCTACCTCGGCAAGCTTGCCGAAAAAGGAATACTTCAGGTAGGTTTCCTCTTTTGGAGTGTAGGTTACCGCATATTTCCCTAACCCAGATTTATTTTGGACTCTACTCGTAGAAAGAAGTTCCTCGATGTTATTCTGACCAGCATTGAGGTAAGTACGAATGGAACTGCTCCCCAAACCATTGTCTGAGGTGGAACCAATCACAAAGCCTGTGTGTCTCCATCGAGACGAAGGGGAATAATTAAGGTTGATGGCACCCAAAGTAGTACTTAGGTCTGCTGCATTGGCTCTCGTCGCCATAGGAATGCCCAAGTCATCCCCATTCATCTGCACCCGAGATCCTGCACGAGAACCTAGGCCTCCCATGCCTCCGCTAAATCGGAAATAATCCTGCAAGGTAAAGGGCTGTTCGCCCACATTGTTGGAACCTCCAATCAGGTTCAGGTTCAATTTGGGAGCATAATAGAAGGTGTTGGCATGGCCAAGATATCGCTCTTGAGGCCCAACTCCAGCACTGAGGTCTCCAAAGACCATGTTCTTTTTTCCGTCCTTGAGTTCGATGTTGAGCGCTAAGGTTTCGTTGGTATCCATGCCTCGCATGGGACCAACTTCGTTGAAGTTTTTCAACACTTGCACCCGATCTACAGCATTTGCAGGAAGATTTTTGGTGGCCAATTTGGTATTGCCATCAAAAAAGGGCTTTCCATCCACCAAGACCTTGTCTACATTTTTGCCTTGCACTTTGACATCTCCGTTTTCATCCACCTGAAATCCAGGGAGCTTTTCCAAGACATCCTCGAGCTTCCGCTCGGTACCGGTGGTAAAGGCATCGGTCTTGTAGGTGAGCGTGTCTCCCTTCATGGACACGGGCATTTCGGAGACTACCTCGACCAGTCCCAGTTCCGTATCATTTTGTTTGAGGCGTACCACTTGCGGAACTTCCGGATTCCAATCCGAAACCACTTTCTCAAATTTCAAGTAACCCACGAAAGAAACCCTTAACAAATAGGTAGTTCCTTCCGCTAAGGTCACTTTGAAGCGCCCTTCATTATTGGAGATGCCGAAACCTGCAATTTTTTGGGTGCTCTGGTTGATAGCGACCACATTGGCATAGGCGATGGGCCGATCGAGGCTATCCAAAACCTGCCCAATAAGCGGCTTAGTTTGGGCCATGGAAAACCCTGCAAGCAAGCAGAAGCCAGCCAGCAAACTTATTCTTTTGATCAATAGCATCAATAAGAAGGAGAAAAGAGGTGAGTCGAACCGGACTTCCGGATTTCGATTAGAGAAGACTTAAAACTAAACCTAAAGCTTAGTTTCCAATTCGTATTTCCATTCTGTTCCCATCTCCTGGCTTCCCTTGGTAGCGGTTCATCATTTGCTTCATTCCTTCTTCTTGCACGGTTTGGAATTCTGCCTGCGTAATTTCTTTTCCTTTGGAAGGGCGCTCGATGACCACAGGATCTGCAGAAGGATTCAGTTCAATTTTTTCACAGATCAATGTTCTCCCTTGATTCTGAACTTCCAAAATCAAACCCGGAAGCCCAAAAAAGTTTTCGGGACCATGCGCAACGGGAATTTCAGGCGTAAACCAGACGGTCACTTGTAGGGTATCTTTCACGTTTTCCATTTCAGTCATTCCTGTAGAAAATCGCTTGCTGTCAACTATACGTGTGTAGCTCGCCTTTTGAACCGTGTAGTTCCCTACTTTTTTGGTTTCCTCAGAAAGCACCCATTCTACTGGCTCTAGCATATCTTTGACCAAATAGGCCTTCCCCATCATGTCTTGTTCTTCCAAAAAGCTTTGATCAGCAATGTTTTTGTATAGGGTCGATCCTTCTCCACTGGTAGCCACCATAAAAACCGCTCCGCCTGCAGAAGCAGTAGCCGGACCACCTCCCAAACTTTCTTCTTTCTTCCAAGTAGACTCGGTTTGGTTAAATGAAAGCACATAGTTTTGTTCCATTTGCTTCTTGAGCGAAGCCTGAATCTGTGCCATTTGCTCCGGCGCAACTCTGGTAGAATCCATTTTAATGGAGAAGCTGGAGGAAGACTTGTAATAGGCTCTGCCGGTAAATCCTTGAGCAAAAGCGGCCTGTAGGCCTATTCCTAAGAAAAGAAGTAATGAAAGAAATGCGATCGTACGTTTCATAGTCATGTTGTTTTACCCTACAAAAGAAGGGAAGAGAAGGCAATATACGAGTTAAGTACTGTTAACGTGTGTTAACATGAATTTCAGGATAAAATCTATCCTCCTACTTTTAGGCCATGAAGAAGTTAGAATTCAAACGGATTGGATTACTTATTGGGATCACCTTGCTGATCACCCTTTCCATTCAAGTTTGGAGGATGGCTTCCCAATGGGAACTCCTTCAGGATGAACTCAAGCAGGATATTCAACAAAACTTAGACCATGCCGTGGAAAATTACTTCGCGGACTTGGCCAAGTCGGATGTATTTGCCTTGACGGATGCAAAATCCACCTTTTCCGCAGCGGATAGTTCGACTTCAGATACTTCTTTTATGCGAAGAGCAGTGGCTAGCCCATTGTTTAAAGAAACCCTAAAACTGCAACGAAAAACTCCCCCTGGAAAGCAAAATCTGGTTTTAGAGACAAGCAGATCTTTCGATTCTCTGGATGCTCCCGCTGAATTAGCTATTTTCAGTCCCGATAGCAACCCTGGAGCTGGTGCAAAAATCATTGAAATTAGGGCCTTGAAAACCAATGCAAAGGATTCCCTTCGTATCCAGACCATCGACATCTCTCCTACTGTAGAGCCCATCGATCAAAAACAATTGGATTCCATCAAGGTAGACCAAATCAATAAAATTCAGATTTTCAGAGGGAGGACTGCCGTAGATAGCTTGAACGAGATTGAACAATTCACGAGCAAAATTATCTTTTCCATCATCCGAGACACCCTTGACCTCCCTAAAATCAAGGGACTTCTTGACCGAGAATTGCAACGCAGTGGGATAGCACTGGATTATGGAATGCACTTTGCAGATCAAAATCCAAGCGGGACTACTGCTGACACGACGACGGCTCCTCTAAACTACTCCTTTAAAGTAGGCTCTCGATCTACCTTCCTCCCTCCGGGAAAAATACTTGACTTGCACTATAACATCAGCTACTGGACGCTACTGAGGCGCGGGTTGATAGAGGTACTTTCCTCCGTTTTATTTTTGGGGATTCTTTCCTTCGTATTCTATTACCTCTACCAAACCATCAAAAACCAAAAGGAAATCGCCGAGATCAAGCAAGATTTGATTGCCAACATCACCCACGAATTCAAAACCCCCATCGCCACTACCCTGACCGCCATTGAAGGAATACAGCAGTTTAACCCCAGCAAGGATCCCGAGAAGACCGATCGCTACCTGGACATTTCCAAAGTTCAACTGCAAAAACTGGATCAGATGGTGGAAAAACTCTTGGAAACGGCTGCGTTGGACTCCGATCAATTGGTCTTGAAAAAAGAAGGAATCGATCCAGCACCGGTATTGACCCAATTGGTGCAAAAGTTTCAAACCCTCGCTCCAGAAAAGGAATTTAACTTGCTAATCCCCCCTTCTTGCAGCCTGATCGAAGTAGACCCCTTCCATTTTGAGCAGGTGATTTCCAACCTGCTGGACAACGCCGTCAAGTATGGAGGGAATCGCATTCAACTCCGCTTGGCGCAAAGTACAGCTACGCAAATCCAGGTCGAAGACAATGGGGGCAGCTTGAGTCCAGAGCAGGCAAAACATATTTTTGAGCAGTTTTACCGAGTGCCGAAAGGAAACCTCCACGAGGTAAAAGGCTTTGGCATCGGCCTGTACTACGTCAAAAAAATAATGGAAAAACACGAAGGGAGCGTTTCCCTTCAGACAAGCAAAAACTCCACCCAATTCACCACCGATTGGCCATGAGCAACATACGCGTGATACTAGCAGAGGACGAACTCGCCCTAGGCAGCATCGTCAAAGAGAGTTTGGAGAGCCGTGGCTTTGAGGTCATCCTTTGCGGAGATGGGCAGGCTGCATGGGAATGCTACCTCCAAGCCAAGCCCGATGTACTCGTATTGGATGTGATGATGCCGAAAAAAGATGGATTTACCCTCGCCGCAGAAATCCGAAAAACAGATGCCCTCACCCCCATCCTATTTCTAACCTCCAAAAGCCAGGCCGAAGACGTGGTCAAAGGCTTCTCCATGGGCGCCACGGACTACATTCGGAAACCCTTTAGCATGGAGGAGCTGATCGTACGGATCAAGGCCCACCTGGATAGGCAAGGAGGACAGCCGCTGCCGAGCGACTGGTTGCCCTTGGGCAACTATACCTTCCACCCCAAGCGGCAGCTACTGAAGTTGGACGCGGAAGAAATTACGCTTACCTCTCGGGAATCTTTGCTATTGGAGCTGCTCCTGTCCCGAAAAAATGAAATTACGGAACGAAGCTTGATCCTCAATCAAATCTGGGGGACAGATGATTTTTTTGCCGCCCGCAGTATGGATGTCTTTATCACCAAGCTGCGCAAAAAGCTGCAAGGAGATCCTGCAGTGCAAATCCTAAATGTTCGGGGCTACGGGTTTAAGTTGGTAGGATAACGATACCAAGTATCAGGAGGTCCACTCGACGTCTCTACTGACTTACTTTTTTCTAAAAAGCCTAAAAGCAAAAAATCTAGGGAAGGTTTTACCCCCTCCCAATGATTTTTTTTAGCCTACTACATGGCTTCTTTTTTCCCTTTTGCAACCAAGGTAATGACCACGGCAACTACGGCTAGATGCGCTGCATAGTTTTCGCCAAAGGCAAGCCAAATTCCAAGCGCAACGGCCTCACAGGCTACCAAGCTCAGGAAGAAAATTTTGATTTTTGTAGTGTTTACCATGCCCAATCTAGAAATTCATATACCCCTTGAAATACTGAGCCTGACACAGCCCCTCCCAAAATAGCCCCTCCATAGGCCACTTGACCAGGACCTATCACTGCATTGACTACCCATGCTCCCGCAGCACCTGCCACTGCACCCGCTACATCTGCCTTGACTATGTTTCCTGCAGGACCGGTTTTATAAGAATGCTGCGAAGTCCAATCTGGCCCGAGCTGAGCCCAGTTTTCATGATTTTCGGACCAGTAGGTGTAGGAATGTCTGGCAACAGAAGTTGCGGAGTACAAAAGAACTAACTCCCGATCACTTAGGTCATTTTCAAGAGCAATGCTCTCTTCCAAAACCCTGATTTCTTGAGCGACACGGGTATCTCCAAAGGTTTCTACTGAAAGGATGGAATTTAACTCACCTAAATAGAATTTTACTTTTTCACCAAGTACAAGCTCTTCAAAATACTCCTCCTGACGGGCAAATTGCTTGTTGGAGCTTGCAAAAAGTTGCTTGGTAAAGGCCACCCCAATGGCATTCATGTTGGCAGGATACTTGGTATTTCCTTCAATCTGGGCAATCAAAAATTCCTCTAGGACCTGCTTATTGGCAATTGGGGATTTGTGTCCCAGAGAATTTTGGTTTGCGAGAAGGAATTCAAAAGTATCCTGCAACTTTTCGTTGTGCTCCACACCAATAAATTCAAGTTCAGCGGCTTGAATAGTGGGGATTTCAGGAGCTGGATCTTGGTGGCATGCTTGAAAAGGAAATGTCAAGCCTAGTAAAAAGAGAAAGTTTCTAAAAGTGGTTTTCATAATTGATTGCGGTTAAAAATTAAAAATAAGTTGACAAGTAGAAAAGAAAGGTGGTGTCCCCAAACTCTTTGATAGAATTGCTAATTAATGGATGGAGCCATTGGAGGAGAATTCCGAAAACTGAAAAAGAAACAAAAGACCGGGGAGGTTAAAAAATGCCCCAATCGACTGGTAAGTAAATTAAAAATAGTTTTTTCATAAAAATTAATTTAAAGAATAAATGAATGTATTAATTAAATTTTAAAAAACAATTTTTTATTAAATTAATTATAAAAATTAAAATTAAAAGAGTGAATTAGAACTAAGCTATTAAAGGATAACTCGTGGTTTTAGGTGCTAAGAACTAGTGGAAATCACTATGAAAAGGCCACAGCCGCTAACCGCATACTGAAAAATAAAAACCTTGAAAATTCAGAAACTGCACAGAAAAAATAGCCAAATGGCTGAAGTAGGCTGATTTATAGGTAAGATAAAATCAATTCATTCAAAAAAATCAACCTTGCCAAACAAGCTGCCGTTTCTCCAGTTATTCATTTCATAAGATAGGTTGATTCAGTTAAGTTAAGTTGACTAGAAAAGGGAGGCTTCAGACCCTCCCTTTCCTTTTTTATTCAAATACGAATGCCTTAAAAAACCTCTCAATAGGTCACCTTTTTCAAATAGGCAATACTTATCGGCAAGGTCTCCAACTCTTTCTCACTTTCATCTTCAATAAACAGGTGCTTGATTCCGATTTTATTGACTTCCTTCAAAATCGCCACGAAGTCGAGTTCCCCCTGTCCCAAGGGAACATCGTTTTCAGGTCCAGTCAAGCCAGTCATGTCTCTTGGAGCTCCTTTTCTAAAGTCCTTGAGGTGTAAAGACACCCAACGCTTGCCGTATTTCTTAAGCAATCCTGCAGGATCCCCTCCTCCAAAGTGTGTCCACATAACGTCCATTTGCAAGGACACATACTTCGGATCGGTATTTTCTACTAAGTAATCAAAGAGTGTACCTGAGCCATATGGCTGGAATTCGTAGCCATGCACATGGTACTTGAAGGTAATTCCATTTTCCTTCAATACTTTTCCTCCTGCATTAAAAGCCTTAATCGCACGGTCCGCATCGGCTTTGGAAAACTGTCCTCGAGCATGAGGAATCCAAGCACACATCACATAGGAGGCTCCTAATGCTTTGGCTCGGTCAGCCACCCCTTGCGGATCGCTTTCCAACTGCTCAAAACCTGTACCCGTGGAAGGAATGGTTATTCCTCTGTCATTCAACATTTTTTTGAATTCCACAGGATCAACACCCTGCGGTGCCCCTCCTTCATATTCTTTAAATCCCATTTTTTGGATGATATCTAGGGTTTCTGGCACCCCATTCTTCCATTGATCACGAAAGGTATAGGCAGCAATTCCTAGCTGGGCTTGAAAGAGTGGTTCTCCCTTCTTCTGAGCGATAGTCGCTGTTGGCGAAAGCATCCAAGTCAAGGCAAGGATGAAAAAAGCAAGTGTATTTTTCATGGTATTTTGGGTTTTGTTCCCTCAGAGGTTTGCTGATTTGGATTAAAGTCAACTTGCCCCATTGGAAAATGGTTAAAGGTTGCCCTTGGTCAACTCGGCCACGGCATGATTTGCCGCTCGTGCTGTCAGGGTCATAAAGGTTAAGGTTGGATTTTGGGTACTGCCACTGGTCATGCAAGCACCATCGGAAACAAACACGTTCTTGCAGGCATGCAACTGGTTAAACCCATTAAGTAAGGAAGTCTTTGGATCCTTGCCCATGCGTACACCACCCATTTCGTGGATATCGGATCCTGGAGGCGCCCCCGTGTCTTCTACTTTGATATTTTTGAATCCCATCCGCTCGTACATTTCGGTTTGCTGCTCCAGAAAATCACGCGTCATCTTGTCGTCATTCTCCTTCCATTCTACCGAAAGGATCAGTTTAGGGATGCCGTACTTGTCTTTTTCATCTTTGCTTAACCGAAGGTGGTTGGACTCTTCAGGCACCATTTCCCCCTGCATCCAGGCTGCCATTCCCCATAGCCCGTAACTCGGATTGAGCAGCTTGTCCCGAAGGGCATCGCCGATCAGCTCTCCATTTCCATCCAGCTGCCGGTTGGCCGACAT
>CANGZP010000044.1 GCA_947458475.1 Cyclobacteriaceae bacterium
CACAAAGCAGTGTTGGATACCTTCGCGCAACTAGAGCAAGAAGGAGCGGAAGTGACTTACCTGCCGGTAAATTCGATTGGAAAGATCGACTTGAATGAATTGGAGTTTCAGGTGCGGGACCACACCAAGATGATCTGTTTGATGTGGGCGAATAATGAAACGGGAATCATTCACCCCATTCAAGAAATCGCCCAGATTGCCGATAAACAGGGAATTATCTTTTTGACGGATGCCGTGCAGGCGGTAGGAAAAATTCCTGTACATACCCAGGGAATTCACCTCATGGCCTTTTCTGGCCACAAATTGTATGGTCCCAAAGGCGTGGGCGCCTTGTATATCCGCCACAATCACTCACTTCCCAAGCCAATGGCTCAAATCCATGGGGGAGGGCATGAAAAAGGGTTTCGAAGTGGAACTTTAAATGTACCCGCGATCGTAGGTTTCGGCAAAGCGGCAATCCTACGCATGCAAACTATGCAAGAAGAAGCAATTCGACTCGGAATCCTTCGAGATAGCCTTGAATCTCAACTCTTGTCTCTTCCGGGTGTTACGAGAAATGGAAGTTTGGACAATCGCCTTTCCCATGTGAGTAACCTCGCTTTCGAAGGGGTAGAGGGAGAGGAACTCTTGCAGCGGGTCAATCTGAAAGTAGCTGTCAGTTCGGGCTCAGCCTGTAGCTCCATCTCGCCCAAGCCAAGCCATGTGCTGCAAGCTATGGGGCTCTCTGCTGACTTGGGTAGAGCTTCTATTCGTTTTAGTTTGGGGAAAAATACAAGTACTGAAAGTGTAGCTCATGCTGTTTCTTGGGTAAAATCGGTGATCGAGCAGTTACGACAAACCTGATAAAAATCACCTTATCTTTTCTTTACCCAATGGAAGAACTGTGGAACATCGGGTGTAACTTGAAGCATGGATCCCAAAAAACCAGATTTAGTCGAAGAACCAGATGCTTCCTACGGCAAGTATTCCTATGCGGATTACTTGACCTGGCAGTTTGAAGAAGTGGTGGAGCTGATTAACGGCAAGATTTTCAAAAAAGCCGCAGCAGCACCCAAACGATTACATCAACGAGTTTCTGTAAAACTTGCAGCCAAACTCTATCAATTTTTGGAAGGAAAACGCTGTGAGGTATATGCTGCGCCTTTTGATGTCCGGTTCCCCAAAGATTCCAAGGAAGACCGTCAAATTTTCAATGTGGTCCAGCCAGACCTTTGTGTGATCTGCAATCCCGAAAAATTAGACGAAAGAGGGTGCCTCGGAGCTCCAAATTTGGTGGTTGAAATTCTTTCGCCTGGAAATACCAAAACCGAACTTAAGTTTAAATACCAGCTCTATGAATCGCATGGGGTAGCTGAATATTGGGTAATCCATCCAGATTACCAGAATATCACACCTTACATCCTGGTAAATGGCCATTACATCCCTTCCAAATTGATGACCTCGGGCGATGTGCTCCATTCCAAGGTATTGGAAGGCTTTAGCTTGGATTTGGAAGATTTTTTTGCGGATATCGAATGAGGAACTGGTTTATGTCCTCCTCTGTGTCCAAATCCACTGCTCCAAGCGGGAAATCAAGCGCATGTACCTCTGCCTGATGATTAAAAATAACCTTCTTAGCCCCTTCAGATCCGGTTAATTGTACTAACTCCTCAAAATAACGCCTATCGAAAAGTGCAGGCACCCCCAAAGTATTGGAATAAGCAGCTGCCACGATTCCTTTGCCGCTGGTTTCCTTTGCAGTAATCAATTCGTCTAGGAGGGAAGCATCCACAAAAGGTTGATCGCATAACATCAACACCACTTGCTCGATCACTTCATTTTCCATCAAAAAGCGAAGACCTGCCTGCATGCTGGAGGACATGCCCTGTTGCCAATCCGAATTGATAATTAAGGGAGCACTCGAAGATTCAAAGCCAGTTTGTATCAGTTCAGTATTAGATCCAAGCACCACCACCAAGCAATCTGCTTGGCTCTTGTTGGCTTCATCAATGGCTTTTTGAATCAATGTTTTACCTTCAAATTCAATAAGTTGCTTGGCTCTACCCAAACGAGAAGATGAACCAGCAGCCAAAAGAATAATTCCCGTTTTCATTCGCCTACCTCGTGAATAGGGCCTTGCTTGTCCCGAAGTGATCCTGCTGCTTTCTTACGAAGGACGGCAGCAATTTCCGCAAAAATGGAGAGCGCTATTTCTTCTGAGGTTTCGGCACCCAAATCAAGCCCAATTGGAGCATAAAGGGCATCACGAAACACTGGAATCCCTTTTTCTTCCAAGCGGGTGATCAACTTGTCTGTCTTTCGCTTTGGTCCCAAAATACCGATGTAGGGGAGCATTCGTGTAGTCAATTCTTCGAGAACTCGCAGTTCGTAGTCAAAATTATGGGTCATCAACAGCGCTACGGTATGCAGGTCGGTTTCTAGCTGCTCTACCACCTCATCGGCAGGGCCTTGGATGATTTTGGAAGCACTTGGGAATCGGGTAGGAGTAGCCAAAGCTTTTCTACCATCAATGAGGTGAAGCTCATAGCCCAAGATCTCTGCCAATTCCGCTACGGGCAAGGTATCGTTGCCAGCACCAAACAAGAGGACGCGAACAGGAGGGGGGATCAACTCAAAAAAGACAGAAAGGGAATCCCATTCGAGGTAACAGTGAATCCGATTGGTATGTTGCTCAAATCCTGCTACTTCTTGGGCAATGGCAGCTCGGAAATGAGCAGGGATTTTTTGAAAGGAACCGAATTTCTGATTTCCCTGCCGGAGGTAAACCGTTCCAATTTGCTCGGATTTGGCTGCTTTCAAGGAGAAAATAGTCACCAAAAGTGCCATTTCTCTTCGGCTTAAAGCTTCTTTGATCAATTCTATGGGATGATCCGTCCGATCCAGAGTGATGGGCTCAATCAGCAAGTGAATGATCCCGTTGCAACCCAAGCCTACTCCAAACTTTTGATCGTCCTCGTCTGTGGTATCGTAGGTGACGAGCATGGGCTTCTGCTGAAAAATCACCGTTTGGGCTTTTCGAAGCGCATCTCCCTCCAAACATCCCCCGCTGATAGCACCTGTGAGGCGACCTTCTTCAGTAACCAACATGCGAGCCCCAGGACGACGATAGGCAGAACCATCTACCTGCACTACCGTAGCCAATGCCATAGCTTTTCTCTCCGCCTTGGCCTGTTCGTAGCCTGCCACCAGTTGAATCAACTCTTTCATGCGGTCATGCCCGGGCTGGATTCAGATTTTGGGGAGAGTTTTTGAAGGGAAAATAAGAAAGAAAATAGGGTAGATACCACAAGATAGGCCACCATTGCATAAATAGATCCAGGCAGGATCGTTTGTATTCCAAACCAATCACCTGTAGTCACGATAAAATACAGGGCATAACAAGTTTTTAAAAGCTCCCAAAGCCAAGCATTAGGATTTCTATCCATCAGTTCGGTGTAGGCAAATACAGTTAAGAATACGAATCCGCCATAGAAGAATATCCCAGGAGCACCGATTGCCGCTAAATTTCCAAACAGGTAACTTAAAAGCAGGAGGAGTACGATGAGTTGCCCAAAGCTCCAGATTCGCATTCCAGAAGTTAGGGTAGGGTTGTATTTCTCAAAATGGTATACATCCTGGATTTTTGCTACCGGATACTTTTCTGCCACATCGCTAGGACGCCATCCGAGCGGCATAAACCAAATTTTCAACTTATCCATCCAGTTTCTAGCTCTCCAAGCATCAGTAATCAGCAGCCAGAGGTGCATGAAGTTAATTTTGATCGGATTCCAGGTTTGCACGGGACGAGTGACCCCATACACCGCAGGAATATCTTTCCGTTCCTCTTGAAAGGTTCCAAACCATTTGTCCCAGAAAATAAAGATCTGACCATAGTTCTTGTCCAGGTATTCTGGATTGATCGCGTGATGTACTCGGTGGTGGGCAGGCGTAACGATGATTTTTTCGAGAATACCCATGGAGCGGATGTGCTGCGTGTGGTACCAAAACTGGGCAAAAAGGTGGAGTGGAGCTACAATTCCAATTACCTCGGGAGGGATGCCAAGGAGTGCAGCAGGCAACAAGAAGACAGTGAAGATTTTGAATATCGAGGAAATGCTTTGACGGAGTGCACAAGCAAGATTAAACTCTTCGGAGGAGTGGTGCACAATGTGGTTGTTCCAAAAGATATTGTACTCGTGAGCGATTCTGTGGGTCCAGTAACCTGCGAAGTCTAGGGCAAAAAAGGCGAGCACATACACCAACCAGGTTGCTTGAATTTCGAAAAACCCAAACTGAGCATAAAGCCACTGGTAGGAGATCACCGCTACACTGAGTCCCAAAACGTCTTTGGTGACATTGGTAATCCCAGAACTCAAGCTGGCCACCATGTCCGACACCGGCACGGTATCTCTGCCTTTAAACAAGCCCCAAACTTTTTCTAATAACACCAACACAAAAAATGCGGGCATGGCAATCAATAATATCTTTCCGTACGCTTCCATCTCTTAATTACTTATTGCCTTAAATTTATTGATAAACTCGTATCCATTCAACAATTGTTTAGTTTGTCTGGAAATTTTACTCAAAATTTGGTCTTATACCTCTCAATTTCCGCAAGATTGCCCTGATTATACATGAAAATTCCCGCACTGGCCGAACTCAAAAAAGAACTCAACTACCTCGATGAAAAGGAGTTAATAGGTCTATTGATTGACCTCAGCAAATTTAGTCGTGACAATAAGGCTTTTTTACATTTTAAGCTCCACGAGCGGGATCAACCTGCCCTTTTTGTGGATACTTTGAAAGAGGAATTGGAGGAGTTGTTTCAGACGGCCAATACCAAAACCTATTTTTTTGCTAAAAAATCAGCACAAACAATTCGCAGAAAGCTGAATAAAAGCCTCAAGCTATCCAAGAAAAAAGAGGATCAGGTGGAGTTACTGCTGTATTTCTGCGAGCAATTGCAGCGATACGGGTACTTAAAATTCCAACATCCCATCATCAAGCACCTGTTTGACATGCAGGTGAAGAAAATTCAGCAGGGGATAGGTTCGCTACATGAAGATCTTCAATACGATTACCAGTATCGACTGGATGATATTTTGGATGAAAGGTCTTGAATTGTCCTTTTTTTTCAAGTATTTAGCTCTAATTCAATACCCATATCCCATGAAAAAACATGTTTTCGAACTCAGTCTATTTTTTGGACTCTTCTTTATCCTTAGTAATTCAATTGCACAAGAAATCAAATGGGCAAAGGAGGGGAATACCTACTTTTCGGCAGTAAAAAATGAAATTTTTAAATATACACTTCCGAGTAGCGAAGGACAGCGGGTCCTTTCAGCGGCCCAATTAACTCCTACAGGAGAAAAACCACTTTCCATCACGGACTTCACTTTTTCCCAGGACGAAAAAAAACTGCTAATCTACACAAATACCAAAAGTGTTTGGCGATTGCAGACGCAGGGTGATTATTGGGTGTATGAATTGGAAACTGGCCAACTCAAGCAAGTTGGGAAGTCCTTGCCTGAAAGTTCGCTTCGCTTTGCAAAACTATCCCCAGATGGATCGCAAGTAGCTTATGTGAGCGAATTCAATTTGTATACGGAAAACTTGACTACAGGTCAGATTACCCCTTTGACCAAAGACGGTAACCGTAAATTAATCAACGGCACCTTTGACTGGGCTTATGAAGAGGAGTTTGCCTGCAGAGATGGTTTCCAATGGAGCCCAGATAGTAAGCGCATTGCTTTCTGGCAAATCGATGCGAATCAGATCCGAGATTATTACATGATCAATACCACCGATTCCATCTATTCCCAAATCATTCCCGTGGAGTACCCCAAAGTAGGGGAGTCTCCCTCGCCGGCGAGAATTGGAGTAATTGAGCTAGAAAGCCAAAAACTCACTTGGTTGAGCATCCCTGGTGATCCAAAACAGCATTATTTGCCTCGAATGGAATGGAATTCCGCGGAACAACTCTTGGTGCAACAGCTGAACCGCAAGCAAAATCACAGCAAAATCTTTAGCATTCAGGTAAAGGAGAACATGGCAAAGCTCATTTTTGAAGAGCAAGACGAAACTTGGATTGATGTGTTGTCCAGCTGGGAAAATACCTATGGGCTGACCTACAGACATGAGTTTAAGTGGATCAATGGAGGAAAGGAATTCCTATGGTTTAGCGAGAAGGATGGTTGGAGACACCTGTATCGGATTGATTTGACGGGTAAAGTGACACCTGTAACCCATGGAAATTACGATGTGATCAACCTCTTGCATTTCAATGAGAAAGAAAATCTACTCTATTTTCATGCTTCTCCAGACAATGCTACCCAGAAATACCTCTACAAAGCCAAGCTGGATGGAAAGGGAACTGCTGAACGAGTAACTCCAGCGGATCTACCAGGAACACATTCCTATGTCATCTCGCCTAGTGGGAAGTATGGCATGCACCAGTTTTCCAACAGCTATACCCGACCTGCGAGCGAATGGATCAGCCTTCCCAAGCACCAGGCATTGGACGCCAGTCAGAGCATCGCATCCAAGTTAACCAAGAACCAAGGCGAAAAAACTGTTGAATTCTTTAAAATCAACACTGCCGATGGGACAGAGATGGACGGATGGATGGTCAAGCCCAAGGATTTTGATCCTTCCAAGAAGTATCCTGTCTTGTTTATGGTATACACAGAGCCTTGGGGAGCCAATGTGAAAGACAGCTATGGGGTAGGGCGTAATCGCAACTACCAAGGAGATATGGCTGCCGATGGGTATATCTACATCTCAATCGACAATCGAGGTACGCCTGCTCCCAAAGGCCGTGCTTGGCGCAAGAGCATTTACCGTAAAATTGGCCGTTTGAATATTTCAGATCAGGCAGAGGCAGCAAAACAGATCAGCCAATGGGATTTTGTAGACCCAACCCGCATGGCGGTATGGGGACACAGTGGGGGAGGATCCGCTACCTTAAACCTCCTATTCCAATACCCTGGACTCTTCCAAACGGGTATTTCCTTAGCGGCAGTAGCCAATCAACTGACCTACGACAATATCTACCAGGAGCGATACATGGGTCTTCCTCAGGAGAACTTGGAAGATTTTGTGGCGGGATCACCCATCACCCATGCCAAAAACCTGCAAGGCAACCTCTTGTACATTCATGGCACCGGGGATGACAACGTACATTATGCGAATGCCGAAATGCTGATCAACGAATTGATCAAGCATGGGAAAATGTTTCAATTTATGCCTTATCCCAACCGCTCCCATGGCATAGGTGAAGGAGAAGGGACCACAGCTCACTTGCGAATGGTGTACACCAATTTCTTAAAAACCTACTGTCCACCCGGAGGACGGTAATTCAATCCAATTTTCAATTCTTATGACCTCAAAATTTACCCAATATATCCTAGCAGGAGCTCTAAGTTTCTTCTTGCTTCTTTCAAGTTCCGCAGTCGCACAATACAGTCGCGCTGATAGTTTGCGGGGTAGACTCGGCCCAGAACGAACTTGGTGGGACCTCAAACACTATGATTTAAGTGTAGGGATTAATCCATCAAAAAAATCCATAAAAGGCTCAAATAAAATAAGTTATCAGGTAGTAAATGAAGCGAAGCTTTTACAATTAGATCTCCAAGAGCCCCTAGCCATTACCTCCATTACACAAGGAGGGAAGTCCCTCGCTTACAAGAGAGAAGGGGCAGTTTATTGGGTTACTTTAACCAAGAAACAGGTTCCAGGAGCCTTAGAAGAGTTGTTTGTGGAATACGAGGGGATTCCCAAAGAGGCTGTTCGACCTCCTTGGGATGGAGGAATTACCTGGCAGAAGGATTCAAAAGGGCTTGATTTTATCGCATCTTCCAACCAAGGCATCGGATCCAGCATTTGGTGGCCCTTGAAAGACCATCCTGCCGATGAGGTAGATAGTTTGGACATGCATGTCACGGTGCCCAAAGGATTGATGGATATTTCAAATGGACGTTTGGTGGAAATCGAACTAGGAAAAGATACCGACACCTATCATTGGAAGGTGGTCAATCCCATCAATGACTATGGGGTAAATATCAATGTAGGCGATTACGTCCAGTTTGGTGAGAAATACACAGGCGAAAAAGGGACGCTCGATATGGATTACTTCGTCTTGCGGGAGAATTTAGAGAAGGCAAAAGTCCATTTTCAAGATGCCAGACGCATGATGCAGGCCTTCGAACATTGGTTTGGTCCGTATCCATTTTACGAAGACGGGTTTAAATTGGTGGAAGCTCCTTATTTGGGCATGGAACACCAAAGTTCGGTGACCTACGGCAACGGTTACCAAAACGGATACCGTGGCAGAGACCTTAGCGGAACCGGGTGGGGAATGAAGTTTGACTTTATCATCATCCACGAGGCAGGTCACGAATGGTTTGCCAACAACATCACCTATAAAGATGAAGCCGACATGTGGATCCACGAAAGCTTCACGAATTACTCCGAAAGCTTGTTTCTCGACTATCATTATGGCAAAGAAGCGGGTCAGGCTTATGTGCGAGGCACACGCATGAATATTCTAAACGATAAACCTATTATTGGAGATTATGGAGTCAACCAGCGTGGATCTGGGGACATGTACTACAAGGGAGGCAATCTTTTGAACATGCTTCGTCAAATCTTGGAAGACGATGAGAAATGGAGACAGATCCTACGTGGTTTGAATGAAACCTTCTACCATCAGACCGTAACTACAGCTCAGGTGGAATCCTACATCTCCAAACAGATGGGCTTGAATTTGGAAAAGGTGTTTGACCAGTACTTGCGTGATGCGCGTATTCCCATCTTGGAGTATTACCAGCAAGATGGGGGGTTGCATTACCGATGGATCAGCGCAGTGAAAGATTTTGATATGCCAGTGGATGTGATCTTGGATGGAACTACAAAAAGACTGGAGCCAAAGACAACTTGGCAGAAATTAGCCGGAGCTGTTGTAAAAGAGTTCTTAGTGGATCCTGATTATTATGTGGGGGTATTGAAATCAAGAGAATAGCTCAATTGAGCGTATTTGATCGTTTATATGTTGTATAATTTATATTATGTTAAATAAAGTTTTTAACTTTAACAAAAGCATCCGGGTATACACGAACATTCTTACTTCAATCCCAGAGCATTAGTCAACCTTATCTTATCTCTTCTCCCTTTTTATTCTCCTACAACTACATTAACCAATCCAATGACTGCTCCACTTCTAGAATCTATTCACACACACACTATTCATGAATAACTGGTTTCACACCTTTGGTCGAATGGCTGGACCCTTAGCCTTCCTGCTGCTTTATTTTTTGGTGCCTACCACAGGACTACCTGAGGAAGGCAAAATGATGCTGGGTCTCACCCTATGGATGGCGATCTGGTGGATTACCGAAGCAGTACCCATTGCAGGAACAGCTTTGTTGCCATTGATCATACTTCCCTTGCTAGGAATAGTTTCCATCAAACAGGTATCTGCCAATTACATGGATCCAACGGTATTGCTTTACATGGGTGGCTTCCTTTTGGCTACTGCTATTGAGAAATGGGGATTGCATCGACGGATTGCACTTAACATAATAAATTTATTAGGAACTGATTTACGCCGAATTGTGCTTGGATTCATGCTTGCTACTGGATTTTTATCCATGTGGATATCCAATTCGGCTACAGCCTTGATGATGTTACCCATCGGATTGGCCGTAATCGGGCAATTCAAGAACCATTTGGGAGATGAAAATGGAATTCTTTCTACTCATTTGGCTAAAAATATCCTGTTGGGCATCGCTTATGCAGCCTCCATTGGTGGTATGGCAACCTTAATTGGCACTCCCACCAACAATATTTTGCGTGCTGTGGTAGAAAAATTATACAATTACACCATTGATTTCAACGAGTGGATGCTTTTTGCATTTCCTTTCACTGTGGTATTGATGGCAATTGCTTGGTTTTACCTGGTCAATTTTGGGAACCCGCTTCCAAAAAAGTTTCAATTGTCTGAAGCCAAATCGGTAATTCAAGCGCAGCTCACCAAACTAGGAAAAATCACTTTTGAAGAGAAGACGGTATTGATCGTATTTGGTCTCGTTTGCTTTTCCTGGATTACCCGCAGCTTCTTGTTGGCACCACTTCTCCCCGCCTTAGACGATACGATCATCGCCTTGATCGGTGTACTTCTCCTACTGCTACTCCCCTCTTCTGGAAAATCTGAACCAAAAGGAAGAATATTGGACTGGAAAACTGCCGAACAGATTCCTTGGGGCGTTTTAATCCTTTTTGGAGGTGGACTTGCTTTGGCAGAGGGCTTTAAAGAAACAGGCCTTGCGAATTGGATTGGTGAACATTTGAGCTTAATCGAAGGGGTAAGTTTCTTCGTTTTATTGCTGATCATCGTTGCTGCAGTCAACTTCCTTACTGAAGTTACTTCAAATGTAGCCACAGCCTCCATGCTATTGCCTATTTTGGCTTCTGTAGCGATTAAATTGGATGTTCACCCCTTTGGATTGATGGTTGGAGCTACGCTCGCTGCCAGTTGCGCCTTTATGCTTCCGGTGGCTACGCCACCTAACGCGGTTGTATTCGGTCCAGGGTACCTCAAAATAAAAGACATGGTGAAAGCAGGCCTTTGGTTGAACGTTATTTCAATCATCCTTCTGAGCCTGATGGTTTACTTTATCCTTCCTTTCCTTTGGAACATTGATTTGGAAGCTTATCCCTTCTAAGTCTATATTCATAAAAACCTTTTTAAATCTTCAATAAGAAGTTTTAATTTAAAGAACATCTTAAGCCCATTCCTTATCAATAGTTTCTTTGCACCCAATTAACCTCAAACCCATTATGAACCAAAGCATGTTTTGGAGACCGATCGGCCTTCTTTCCTTGATCTTTGTTCTTTTAGTTTCTGCCTGCGGCAAAAAGAACGCGTTCTTATCCATGACCGAACCACGACGTGTGGAAATTTTGGTTTTGGGGCATGAAAGTGATCATCACAATACCGAAAAATTGATGATGCACATCTCAACCCCCTTGTTCCAAAAAGGAATCAATCTCACCTATACCGCTGATCCAGAAGATCTTCGAGATGAGGTGCTGCAGAACTACGATGGATTGTTGATTTATGCCAACCATGATTCGATTTCTCCTTCACAGGAAGCAGCGCTCAAGTCTTTTGTTCAAGGAGGAAAGGCCTTGATTCCACTGCACAGCGCTTCTTTTTGCTTTAGAAATTCGGACTGGTATGTACAAGCTGTCGGTGGGCAATTTAGTACGCATGGCACAGGTAGATTTACTACACAATTACTTGAACCCACTCATCCTATCTTACAAGGTATCAGCGAGTTTGAAACTTGGGATGAAACTTATGTTCATAGTCAAATCAATCCTGACATTCAGGTCTTGATGGAGCGAAAAGAGGGAGATAAAAAAGAGCCCTATACCTGGATCCGTAATGAAGGAAAAGGGCGTGTGTTTTACACTGCTTATGGTCACAATGAGGAAACTTGGAAGCAACCCGAATTTCATGAATTATTAGCCAATGGTATCCTTTGGGCCGTAGGCGACCAAGTCAACAAACTGCTTGCCGACTACAAAATTCCTACACCACAATTCCGAGATGCTGAAATTCCCAACTACGAAAAACGAGATCCAGCACCACGTTTTCAGTTGCCTCTATCTCCTGAGGAGAGCATGAAGTTGGTGCAGCTACCTGTAGAATTTGAAATGGAATTGTTTGCCAGCGAGCCCATGATTATCAATCCGATGGCGATGGCTTGGGACGAGCGCGGTAGATTGTATGTGATCGAAACGGTAGATTATCCGAACGAGGTGCGTACCGAAGGAGGAAACGACAAAATCAAAATACTCGAAGACACAGATGGTGACGGCAAAGCTGATAAAGTCACTGTTTTTGCCGATAAATTGAATATTCCCACTTCTATCATGGCCGTCAATGGCGGTATTTTGATTTCCATGGCACCTGATTTTATCTTCCTCAAAGACACCAATGGAGATGATGTAGCCGATGTGCGTGAAGTGGTGATTACGGGCTGGGGCAAAAGCGACACTCATGCGGGTCCTTCCAATTTGAAATATGGCTTTGACAACAAAATTTGGGGTGTGCTAGGTTACTCAGGCTTTAACGGAGAAGTGGGCGGAAAATCCCATTCCTTTGGACAAGGTGTTTACCGCTTTGCACCTGATGCGAGTAGCCTAGAATACTTAGGAAGCTCATCCAACAATACTTGGGGCTTGGGCTTTACGGAAGATTTTGAAACCTTCCTCTCTACTGCCAATGGCCAACACAGTGTCTATTTTTCCATGGCCAACAAATTCCTAAAGCGTCCAATTTTCCAAGGTTCCGCAAATACGGTACATGGCATCGATAGCCACTACGACATGCCGCACCTCACTCCTTTCTTACGTCAGGTGGATTGGTTTGGAGGGTATACGGCAGCTGCGGGACATAATTTTTATACTGCACGTAGTTTTCCTGAATCTTATTGGAACCGCATTGCTTTTGTGGCCGAACCTACTGGCAGAGTACTACACAAGGCTGTAATCAATCCAGATGGATCAAGCTATAAGGAGAAAAATGGTTTCAATATCCTTGCCAGCTCCGACGAGTGGTTTTCTCCAGTACATGCAGAGGTGGGCCCAGATGGAGCTCTTTGGGTGGCAGACTGGTATAATTTTATCATTCAGCACAACCCCACCCCACGCGGTTTTGAAAATGGAGAAGGCAATGCCTACATCAACCCACTTCGAGACAGCAAGCATGGCCGTATCTACAGAATTAGCTACAAGGGAGGCAAGGATGCCAAAACATTCGACCTGAAAGATGCCAAACCGGCTAAACTCATTGAAGCGCTGAAAAGTGATAATCTGTTCTGGAGAATGACTGCCCAGCGTTTGATCGTGGAGCGAAAGGAAAAATCAATTCTGAAGGACCTTTATTCCCTCATCGACAACCAATCCCAAGATAAAGTGGGTATCAACGGGCCAGCAATCAATGCCTTGTGGGCACTACATGGTTTGGGTGAATTGAACGGAAAAAATCAAGAAGCAACTGATGCCGTAGTAAAAGCACTCAGCCATCCATCTGCTGCGGTACGCAAGAATGCGCTTCGCGTCCTTCCACGAAATGAGGCGTCTTCCAAAGCGATTCTTAGCAGCAGTTTGTTGCGAGATGCGGATTTACATACCCGTAAAGAAGCATTTTTGGCGCTTTCTGAAATGCCATCGTCCACGGAGGCCGCTAAGAAATTGATGGAAGAAGCCAAGCAGGAAGAGAATGGAGCAGATCCATTCTTACCGCAAGCCCTATTTGCAGCGGTTTTGACTCATCCATCCGAATTTGCAAAGCGAGATGCAAAAGCAGCCATCCAAGCTTCCGGAGAAAGCCCTCTCCCACTGCCTGACCGAATCAGCAGAAGCTTGGTAGCGGAGCAATATCCTTTGGATCAACGCAACAGCATTTTATTCCCTCCTGATGTAGCTGGCAAGGAAATAGGCGTTCGCATGATACTCTCCAAAGGCGACAATCCACTCGAAGGCGTATTGATGGCGCAAGGCAACAATACGAATGGCTATAGCCTCTACATTTATCAGGATGCCCTTCATTTTGCGGTTGCCCAGGAGGATAAGCTCACCATTATCAGTTCCAAAAAAGGCCTTCCTACTACTCAGTTTGTCGTAGACGCCACTTTAGTGGCAGACGGTACCCTTTCCTTGCAAATCAATGGACAAGAAATTGTCAAAGGCAAGACAAAGGGAGTATTTCCAAAGGCACTCAGTCCTAACCGAGTTCGTGTAGGCTCCAACGACAGTAAAAATGTGGTTGGGAAGTACGAGGGTACTTGGTGGTTTGGAGGTCGCTTGAGCAAGAGCTCTACGCTAACGCTGAAGCAGCCGGGTTCCGAAATAGCCTTGGTGGCAACCTTACCTTCGCTCACCAGTAGCGCTGGAACCACCGCCATCAAATTGGGGGTAATTCCTCATGAAATGAAATTTGATAAGCCTTCCTTCACGGTGCAGGCGGGTACACAAGTGACCATCGATTTTGAGAACCTGGATTTCATGCAGCACAACCTCGTGATTGGTAAAAAAGGAAGCATGGAAGTGATTGGCAAGGCAGCAGATGAACTGGCAAAAAATCCAAAGGGAGCTGAACTGAACTATGTTCCTGAAATCCCAGAAGTGATTATAGCCACTGTGCTCGTTAGTCCCGAAGGCAAGGAAACGCTAGTCTTCACCGCCCCTACCGAACCAGGAGAATATCCATTTGTGTGTACCGTGCCAGGTCACTGGAGAATTATGAACGGCATCATGGTCGTACGGAAGTAAACCATGGCTTTGGGTGTAACTTTTGGGGTAAGTACCTGGCTTTGGACTTCCCCATTTAATCGAGAGACGATTGCTTTGTTTCCCAAGATCAAAAGCTTTGGTTACGATGCGGTGGAAATCCCTGTGGAAGATCCTTCCTTGATTGACCTGGATCTGGTAAAAAAGGCCTTGGCCGACCAAGAACTAAAGGGAATCATTTGCGGAGCCTTTGGCCCGAGCCGAGACTTGACACATGATGATCCGTCTTTCCACCAAACCTGCTTTACCTATCTGGACTCCTGTTTGGAGATTGCCAGCGAACTGGGAGCAGGTTTTGTGGCGGGTCCTATGTATTCGGCTGTAGGCAAGGCGAGACTTGTATCTCCTGAGCAGCGGCAAGTAGAATGGGAACGCGCAGTGAACAATCTCAGGAAAGTTTGCCGTCGTGCAGGAGAATTTGGGTTGGATTTAGCCATTGAGACCCTCAATCGCTTTGAAACAGACCTGATCAATACCTCAGAGGACCTGATGCGTTTGATTGGTGACATCAACGAACCCCAAGCAAAAGCGGTTTTAGATGGCTTTCACCTCAATATTGAAGAACCTGACTTGGAGTCAGCGATTCGTCGTGTAGGTGATAAATTGATTCACGTGCAGGTATCGGAAAATTACCGAGGTACTCCGGGAACTGGCCAGACGAATTGGGCCGCCTGGAAGCGCGGCCTAGAAGCTATTAATTACCAGGGTACGATCTCCATCGAAAGCTTTACTCCTCAAGTAAAGGAGCTTGCAGGTGCAGTTTGCATCTGGAAGCCCTTGGTACCTAGCCAAGATGGATTTGCGAAAGATGGACTCCAATTTCTCAAAAAATGGGCCTCCTCCTAAAAATGTTTCCATTTTAATTGACCTAGAATTAAAAAATTATCTGATTATCCGCTTTTTACCAGTAACATGAGAAAATAAGGCTTGAAGTTCATTTAGGTAAGCTGTGGACTGTGGACAGTCGTCTGTCGACGATTATCCGCAGTAATTCAAACAAATCTTTATCAACTGACATAATTGCGGATAATCATAAAAAATTAACACTTCTTTTTAACCCAAATCCATTCTCCCTCCCATGAGCAAAAAACCAATCAACATTGCCATCATCGGCTTAGGTTTTGGTGCCGAGTTTATCCCCATTTACCAAAAGCATCCCTTGGCAAACATGTATGCGATATGCCAAAGAAATCAAGAGAAGGCCGAAGAGATAGGCAAAGCCTTTGGCATCGAAAAGGTGTACACCGACTACGATGAGTTGTTAAAGGATCCCAACATCGATGCAGTGCACATCAACACCCCTATCCAAAATCACGCAGAACAATCCATAAAAGCGCTGAAGGCAGGTAAACACGTTGCTTGTACGGTACCTATGGCAACTACGGTAGATGAATGTCTACAGATTGTGGAATTGACTCAGGAGACCGGATTGACTTACATGATGATGGAAACCGTCATTTACAGCCGGGAATTTTTGTTTGTAAAGGAAATATACGAGAAGGGTGAATTGGGTAAAATTCAGTTTCTCCGTGCCTCCCACCAACAAGAAATGGCGGGCTGGCCGGGATATTGGGAAGGCCTCCCTCCCATGCACTATGCCACCCACTGCGTAGGACCTGTATTGGCACTGCCTAAAGGTAAGGCGGAATACGTTTCTTGCTTGGGATCGGGAAGAATTGATGAAGCCTTGATTCCAAAGTACGGATCTCCTTTTGCAATCGAAACCTGCCACATCAAACTTAAGGACTCGGATTTAGCGGCTGAAGTGACGCGTTCCTTGTTCAATACCGCACGACAGTACCGTGAGAGTTTTGATGTGTATGGTTCCAAAAAATCCTTTGAATGGACACTAATCGAGCATGAAGATTCGGTTATTCATACGGGTGAAGTGCCAGAGCGGGTTAAGATCCCAGACTATGCACATTTGCTCCCTTCGGAAATTGCATCCTTTACCCAGCAAGGCGTGTACGATTCAGACGACAACCAGCACCTTTCCTTTATCCAAGGTTCAGGTCATGGAGGATCACATCCCCACCTTGTGCATGAGTTTCTCACCGCCCTAACCGAAGGCAGATCCCCCTACCCCAATGCCGCTCAGTCGGCCAACATTACCTGCGTGGGAATCTTGGCGCACGAATCTGCGATGGAAGGAGGAAAAATTAAGTACTTACCGGAGTTTACACTCGGTTAAAATCAAAAGGCCTGAATTAGTTCAGGCCTTTTTTCTTAATTACAGCAGCGTTTCTTAGTAGTTAAGTCTTACCGGACCTTTTTAACTGCATTTTTCCCAAGCTTGTACACCATTCCAAGCACAGATCCTAATGCGGATTTGTTGGTATTAGGTTCCTTACCCTCTCCCATCAGGTGAAGCTGATCGGTGTACCAGATGATTTCTAAGGGGAAGGTTTTATCCAGAAACTTCCAACCTGTAGTCAAAGGCTTCACCTGGCTTGTGACCGGAGCACCAGAAAGAAGTTGATTCGGGAAATCCGGTTGAATGGCGAGTGAACGCGCCACTCCGATGACATCACATGCACCGGAAGCCAATGCTGCATTCATGCCCTCTGCTGAGCGGAAACCACCGGTAAGCATCAGTGGGCAGCTTACCCGCTTTCGGACTTCTTCACAATAACTTAAAAAGTAGGCTTCTCGAACTTTGGTAGACTCTTTTTGCGCAGCACCCATCATGGCTGGCGCTTCGTAGGTTCCTCCTGAGATTTCAATTAAATCCATGCCTAAATCACTCAAGTGCTTGACCACTTCCATGGAATCTTCTTGGGTAAATCCTCCTTTTTGGAAGTCGGCAGAGTTTAATTTGATCCCTACGGGAAAGTCATTTCCTACAGCCTGGCGAATCGCCAAATACACTTCTTTCACAAAGCGCATGCGATTTTCAAGGCTTCCACCCCATTGATCATTTCGTTGGTTGTGGGTAGGAGACAAAAATTGACTGACCAAATAGCCATGGGCACCATGGATCTGTACTCCAGTAAAGCCACTTTCCTTGCATACTTTTGCAGCATAGGCAAAGCGTGCGATGAGGTCAAGAATCTCCCCTTCGGAAAGTGCTCGTGGGGTATTGAATAAGCGATCCAAAGGCTTTTTTAACGGAATAGCTGAGGGTGCTACGGGTTCTCTACTTAGAAACTTGGGCGATTGCTTCCCAGGGTGATTGAGTTGTACCCAGATATGTGTTCCATTCTTTTTTCCTGCTGCTGCCCAAAGTGGAAGGTTTGAATCTTGAATTCCCTGCTCAATGACCACATTGTGTGCCTCTCCCAAGGCAAATCGATCCACCATCACATTTCCCGTAATCAATAGTCCTATGCCTCCTTCTGCCCATCGGCCATACAAGCGAATAAACTTCTCATTGGAAGTGTATCCACGGGAGCCCATATTTTCACTCATGGCAGATTTTCCTAATCGATTTTTTAATGTAGCCCCACAAGGGAGTTGAAGCGTTTCGGTTAATTTGGAAGACATGGTTGATATTTGTTCTGAAAGCACGAGTATACCCAATAATTCAAGAAGTTACAAAGTTGTAACTCCCTTAATTCCTAGGAAACCTGTCCGCCTGCAGGAGGCCTTTGCGGCTTGGCGTCTTTGCGCGCCTAACCCGTCCGCCGTGGCAGATTCTTTTTTCTTCTCGTAAAGCCCACTGGGACGGACAGGGAACCAGCGACCTACTGATTATCCCACACTAGAAAAACTCAACTAGCTTAATCTTCAGAATTAAAAACAAAAAAGGAGCTACATTTCTGTAACTCCTTTATTCATTATGAGCCCTCCCGCAATTCTGCGGGACTGGCCTGCCTATCGAACCAGCGACCTACTGATTATCCCACACTAGAAAAACTCAACTAGCTTAATCTTCAGAATTAAAAACAAAAAAGGAGCTACATTTCTGTAACTCCTTTATTCATTATGAGCCCCTTGCCGGGATCGAACCAGCGACCTACTGATTACAAGTCAGTTGCTCTACCAGCTGAGCTAAAGAGGCCTACCTAAATGGTGC
>CANGZP010000045.1 GCA_947458475.1 Cyclobacteriaceae bacterium
CAACTTGACACTTTTTTAATTTCGAATGCCGAACTCCGATCTAAGAATGTCGAAGTAGGGATTCCTGTTCTGACCCCAATGCTGCTTCTAAAGGATCTTGGTACCTTGTACTTGGTACTTCGTACAATTAAGTCTAATCTCTTGCCTCTCGGTTCTTGCCTCTAAGTCTACTTGGTACTTCGTACAACTTGATACTTTTTTAATCTCGAATGCCGAACTCCGATCTAAGAATGTCGAAGTAGGGATTCCTGTTCTGACCCCAATGCTACTTCTAAACGATCTTTGTACCTGGTACTTGGTACTTTGTACAAATTACCAGGTACAAAAAAAGAGCTGCTCTTGCGAACAGCCCTTTTTTTAAGAATGTGGTTTCGATTAGTTCAAGAACTCATCGAAAGTTAAGCTTACAAAGTACATGGTACCTACAGTTGGGTTACCCCATGCTTGTCTGTAACCTGCGCTATTGAATAGGTTAGATCCACCGATTTTCAAGATTGACTTAAGCGCCTTCATTTTTACACTCATTTGAGCATCGAAAGTTCCGAAAGCAGGCATCACAGATAGTTGCTGTGAAGATACTGCAGGAGCTACGAAAGAAGACTGCCAAGCAAATTCACCCTGCCATCTGTAAGACATTGCAAAACCAATGTTCTTCACGATTTCACGGTTAGCAAAGTTTACTACATAACGGTACTCAGGAGTGTTGAAAGAAGGCTGAAAACCAGTAACTGTCAATTCCTCTAGATTTTGTAAGGTGTTGTAAGAAACGTTACCACCGATGGTGTAGTTCTTAGGCAAGCGGTAATCTGCTCCCAATGCCCATCCCCAAGATTTGATCGTCTCAGTTCTGTTTACTGGCATAGAGTAGATGTTTCTGGTGTTTGCGTTCAAAAGGTTCAGTCCTAGAGTAGAAGCTGGACTTGTTGCTACAAAGTTTCTGTCCTGAACCAATACCTGGCCACCGATGAAGTTTTCAAAGCTGTTGAAATACGCATAGGCATCGATCAACAATTTGTTGGCAAACAAACCTTTGTAACCCAATTCGTAAGATCTAACGGTTTCAGGTTTGAATTCGCTAGGCTTGAATGGTACAAGTCTATCTTTAGCAGCAGCGGCAGCATTAGCTGGCACCAATTGCGCAGCAATTTGAGGAACGATGCTAGGTACCAAAGCTGCAATCGCAGCAGGAGCTTGTGCAGCAGGAATTAGGCCTGCTGTTACTTGCTGAGTTACGATGGCAGTTGCTTGCGTAATTGCCAATTGAGTAGCCTGCTGAATAGAAGCTTGGTAAACTGGAGAAGATGGCTGAGTACCTGCCAAAACTGCTCCACCGAAGTTGGTGACAGTTGCTAGGGTATACACTGGATTTCCAGAGAAGTTGTACTTGTTTCTGAAAAGTGGAAGACCACCGATCAATCTCGCCTGTGGAGTTACAAGGTCAATGTATTGATCTTGCGTTGTAGGCATACGGAAACCAGTCTGGTAAGAAGCTCTGAAATTGTGCGTCCCTACAGAATAAACACCCGATACACGTGGAGACAACTGTCCTTTGAAGTTTTCGTTTTTGTCATAGCGAGCAGAAGCAGTCAATCTGAACTTGTCATTGAACATTGACTTAGCACCTTGTACATAAGCGCCATGTTCTTTGATTGTAAATTCATCTCCATTTTCGTCAGTTGCAAAAAGAGTTTTGTCAGAGTTGAGTTGGTAAGTTCTGAAGTTAGCACCTACAACGAAATCTGCCCACTTGATATTTGTGAACTGGTAAGAACCTTCTACGTGGTATAGGTTAGTCTTATCCACAAACTTTGCACCTACACCTTGGGCATTTCCTGGAATCGGACGGCTAGTTACCGCAGCTTTAGCAGCATCAAATGCAGCAGTTCCAGGAACTAATCTACCTTGATCCGCAAATGCTCTAGCAGCATCGTGTGCCATTGCATTGTCTAGGCCTCTAGCTCTAGCTTGCGCGAAAGCACCCACATATTGAGGGAACCAAGTGCTGCTGGGCTTCCAAGCTTCGTTGATACCCTGTGCGGCAATACCTACTGCAAAAGCATCACCGGAACGTTCCTGAGTGGTGTAACCTCTCAAGAACCAGTTAGCACCTTTCAATTCTGCTTTGTATTGTCCCAACTTGAAGTTGGCAATAGAGTAACGGTCAGCACCAGTATACACTGTAGTACCGAAACCATAGTTTCCTTGTAGAATTGCTTCAACACGATCATTGATTCTGTAGTGTAAAGCAGCATTAAATTTCAAAGATTTGGTGCCGTAATCCGCTAAATCAGATTCTCTGTAACCAGTTCTAGATACAAAAGTCTGAGGGATAAGTGGAAGAAGGGCAGCTGGAAGAGCGCCAGCAGATACCATGCTCTGTGCGATGGAATTCATGTTTACGTTGGTTTCATCCCCGTAAATATTTACTCCATTGTATCCTGGATTAGTTATCCGGTCACCTCTGTTGATGCGAGAAGCATTAAGCAAGGACTGGTCACGAAAATCATTTGCTTGCCAATCATCTGCCTTTAGATAAGACATATTTACTTTGAAAGCCAACTTATCGTTGATTGCTTTTGCATAACGCATGCTGAAGTCATAGAATCCAGTACCAGGTGTGGTTCTGTCTTGCTGATCCATAATACCAGTTCTTACGTTAGCAGAAAGTCCTTGGTATTGGAATGGATTCTTTGAATTCATCAAAAGGATACCATTGATTGCGTTTGGTCCATACAATGCTGATGCAGCACCCGGAAGCAATTCAACGCTTTCCAAATCCAATTCAGAGATACCTACAATGTTACCGACAGAGAAGTTAAGGCCTGGAGCTTGGTTGTCCATTCCATCAATCATTTGTACTGTTCTCACGTTACCGTTGGCATTGAAACCTCTGGTGTTAAACGATTTGAAAGTCAAGGATTGGGTACTCATTTCTACACCCTTCATGTTGTTAAGGGCGTCGTAGAAACTTGCTTGAGGAACATCTCTAATCGCGATGATATCCATCTTCTCTACAGATACTGGAGATTTAAGGATGCTTTCCTCAACTCTGGATGCAGATACTACTACTTCTTGTCCTAGAATGGACACTTCTGCTAGTTCTACAGCTAAGTTGGAAACTCCTCCTGTAACTTCTACTTCTTTAGATCCGAATCCAACCATGGAAAATACCAAGGTGAAGGGAGGAGCTTGATTTACATTTAGAGTAAATTTACCGGATAGGTCAGTAATTGTTCCAATTACTTTTCCTTTCACGAGGATGTTTACCCCCACCAAAGTTTCCTTTGTGTCAGCATCCGTGACTGTACCGGAGATGGTAGTCTGAGCTAGTGCAATGCTGGTTCCTAAAGAAAGGAACAATGCAAACGAGAGCACTGAACTCCAGATTTTTCTGGTAAAATTTTTCATAGGCTAATTTTGTAAAATAGTTAAGATGGTTGTTGAATTAAGGTGAATCCAATCCAATTATTCGAAATTTATAGTAAAAAGGTAATTTTCTATCGTTTTCAACTAAAAAAAAACAGAACCCAAAAACTATTTATTTTAAATAATTAGTAAATAATGAAGTGATTTTTAGTGAAAATTTAATTTTTGATTCCAAATTTAACAATAATTAATTTTATTCTAAATTATTTATCAAATCAATAATTTAGAATTCATGTTAAAAGTTAGCTTCGGCCGGTAGAAAAGCTATTTCTTGCGGATTTGGCCGTTACATACTTTTCTTATTTTCTTCATTTACATGCTTTACCAATCTGTCACAGAGGTCTTTGATTTCCTCTGACATGTACTCATCACCGGTACTATTCAATATGGTTTGGGCCATTCCTCCCAAAATATCGATGTAAAACCGTTTCATTTCTACCACTGACATCTCATCCGTCCAAAGATCAATACGCAGGGTGGAATGATTTAAATTATCCCAAACATTCAAACTAATGCTTTTGGTGGATTCTAGGCCCTCGCCTTCCTTGTCTGAAGCATCCCACTTGATGGCCTTGGGAAGATTTGATTCATCTAATTCAATTTGAAAGTTGATTTCTGATTTTTTCATGGGTTAAACTAATTTTTTTCTTGCTTTAAGTCGGTTTGATTTAATCGAATTGCATTTCAGGTACTTCTCCCAAAATAATCAGCTTACCGGCTGTTTTGGACTTTATTTCATCAACTGAAACATTGGGTGCACGTTCCTTCAGAATAAAACCTCCTTCGGGAGCAATTTCTAATACGGCTAGGTCTGTGACTATTTTCTTTACACAACGAATTCCAGTGAGTGGGAGAGCACATTTGGGTAATAACTTGGACTGTCCATCTTTTGAGCAATGCTGCATGGCTACAATAATATTTTTGGCAGAAGCCACTAAATCCATCGCTCCACCCATTCCTTTGACCATTTTTCCGGGAATCTTCCAGTTGGCAATGTCTCCATGTTCAGAAACTTCCATCGCTCCTAGAATCGTCAATTGGACATGTCCACCTCGGATCATGGCAAAGGATTGTGCAGAATCAAATAAGGCTGAATCTGGCAAAAGTGTAATGGTTTGCTTGCCTGCATTGATCAAATCAGGATCTACGGCTGATTCCTTGGGAAAGGGGCCAATTCCCAAAAGTCCATTTTCAGACTGAAGTACTATTTCCAGGTGTGCTGGAATGTAATTTGCCACTAGGGTAGGGATTCCTATTCCCAGGTTAATGTATTGCCCGTTTTCCACCTCTTTGGCAATTCGTTTGGCAATTTGTTCTTTGGTTAACATGGAATTGAAGTTTTCGATGGGAAAAAGTTAGCGGATGATGAATTAAAAATTAAACAGATACGGTTCGCTGCTCAATTCGTTTTTCATAGGAATCTCCTTTAAAGATTCGTTGAACATAAATTCCTGGTGTATGAATCGCATTTGGATCCAAAGAACCTGCTGGAACCAACTCTTCAACCTCAGCAATCGTAATTTTCCCCGCTGTAGCCATCAAGGGGTTAAAGTTGCGTGCGGTACCCTTAAAAATTAAATTTCCAGCTGTATCACCTTTCCAAGCTTTTACCAAAGCAAAATCAGCATACAAAGCACGTTCAAGCAGGAAGTGCTTCCCATCAAATTCCCGAATCTCTTTGCCTTCAGCAACTTCTGTACCTACACCAGCAGGAGTAAAGAAAGCAGGAATTCCTGCCCCGCCAGCTCGGATTCGTTCCGCCAAGGTGCCTTGAGGAATAAGTTCTACCTCCAACTCCCCATTTAAAAGTTGCCGTTCAAATTCTTCATTTTCGCCAACATAGCTGGATATCATTTTTTTGACCATTCGCTCTTTGAGAAAAAGGCCAATTCCAAAATCATCTACCCCTGCATTGTTTGATACAATGGTAAGGTTTTGGATTTTTCGCTTCAGTAAGGCAGCAATACAGTTTTCAGGAATTCCGCTCAGTCCAAAGCCACCCATCATGAGTGTGGCCCCATCCTGAATATCCGCTACTGCATCCTCGGCATTCAATACGGTCTTGTTGATCATTTTATTTGGGTTTGTAAACTAAAGATAGCGCGTTCTCGGTCTTCCACCAATTGGGTTTTCAGCGCTTCCAAACTAGCAAATCTTTTTTCTTCTCTTAAAAAGGCTTCGAAATAAATCGTAAGGACTTGCCCATACAAATCTCCTTGAAAATCAATCAGGTGTGCTTCAATTGTTTTTTGCCCTCCAGCCACTGTTGGACGATCACCTATATTTAACATGGCCTTGTATCGAAGCCCATTGACTTCGGCAAAGACCGCATAGGCTCCATCTCTTGGGAGAAGTTTGTAGGGATCTTCTACCTGAATATTTGCAGTTGGGAATCCAATGGATCGTCCAATTTGTTGCCCCTGGACCACTAAACCACTGAGGCTATAAGGCCTCCCTAAATATTTACTAGCTGTATGGATATCGCCTTCTGCTAAGGCCAATCTGATTTTGGTACTCGAAACACCCAATTCATCGACATCCTGTCTTGAAATTTCCTCAAGTTCAAAACCGAAAAGATGACTGTGGCTTTGAAGGTATTCAAAGCTGCCTTCCCTGTTTTTACCAAAGCGATGGTCATAGCCAATCACCAATGTTTTCGTTTGGATTTTTTCCACCAAAATTTTCTTAATAAACTCTTCCGAACTCATTTGAGAAAACTCTTCTGTAAAGGGAAGGATAAGTAAATGATCGATTCCCATTTCAGTTAAAATGCTCACTTTTTCAGAAAAAGTGGATAGGAGTCGAAGGGTATTGTTTGTGGGTTGTAATACCAATCTCGGGTGAGGCCAATAGGTGAGGAGGACTGTTTCTCCTCCTAGGCTATGCGCCAATTCTTGTAGTCTATTCAAGATTTTTTGATGCCCCAAATGCACCCCATCAAAAGTGCCTGAGGTAACTACTGCATTTTTAGGGGGATGAAAATCAGTTAAGCCCTGGTAGATTTTCATTATGCCTTGATTTAATTTCTTCAACTAATTGAGGCAGCTCATGGGCATTTGTCAATGAATGATCGCCAATACGAGTTCTACACAAGGATTTTAGGTAAGCGCCTACATCTAGCAGTTCACCTAAATCTCTAGCCAAACTTCGGATATAGGTTCCTTTGGAACAACATATTCGAAAGTCAACCTCGGAATTTTCAAATCGTGTAAGTTCAAATTCTCGAACCTCCACTGGTCTTGCCTCCATTTTCACTTCAATTCCCAAACGTGCGGAAGCATACACCCGCTTCCCATCCACTTTAATTGCGGAATGCATAGGAGGTACCTGAAAAATGTTGCCCGTGAGCTGTTGAATTGCTGCTTGTACTTGTTCTAAGGTGATCGAAGAGGGATCTGCAACTGGAATGATGGGTTTTTCGAGATCAAAAGATTCCGTAGTTGCACCGAGGACAAAAGTGCCGGTGTACTCTTTTTCCTGTCCCATGAATCCCTCTATCTGCTTGGTCATTCTGCCCGCGCAAACAATAAGTAATCCGGTTGCTAAGGGGTCTAGGGTGCCTGCATGTCCTACTTTTTTTATCCGTAAGGCATTTCTGACTTTTTTAACTACATCAAAGGAAGTCCATTCCAAAGGTTTGTTGATCAAAAATACTTCACCGTAAGCTTCTTGCTGCATGGGTAAGGGATTGCCTTAACTGTAAAATTGAAAAATTACGATTTTGAAGACTTCGCAAAAATGGCGTAAAACTCTAGGATAAACCCAGAAAGCGTGATTATAGGGCCAAGTGTTAGGCCCATGAAGCCATTGCCATGTGGTGTGGCATCCATTCCCATGATGACAAAACCCAACACAATCATGCCTAAACCTAGGAATAGGAGAAGGTAATTTTTCTTCGAAAAAGGAAAAGAAGTATTGCTCATGTGTTAATAAAGTTCGTCCAAAGACATGTTTAAGTATTTATTCACGGATCGTAAGGTACTGATTCCAGATAATAAACCGCCGGTAACTGTCAATCCAGCAAATAGGAGGAGCATTAACTCTGTATTTTGAAGAGAAGCAAATCCCTCAATATTTCCCTTGGTATATTCTAGGAGTGCATAAAGTATTCCAGAGGCCAAAATGCCCGCCAACACGCCAAAAAAGAAAGCTCGAATAATAAATGGCTTACGGATAAATCCTCGTGTAGCGCCAACCAGCTGCATGGATCGAATCAAAAAGCGTTGGGAGAAAAGAGCCAAGCGGATGGTATTGTTGATCAACATAATCACCGTTACAATTAGGATCAGAATAAACCCTCCCATGATCAAAGATACCTTGAAAAGGTTTTTATTGATTGAATCCACTAAATCAGTCATGTAAGAAACTTCAAACACTCCTGGCTGATTTTCAAGTTCTTTGGCGATCAAGGTAAGCTGTTCGGAACTTTGAAACTCTTCAGAAACCGAAAACACATAACTGTCTCGGAGTGGGTTGTCCTCCAAAAACTTGGTGAAGTCTTCACCAGTATTTTGTATAAAAGTTTCAGCGGCTTCCTTATTTGAAATGAACCGTAGGTAGACGCTATCTTCGGTGTGCAACACAAATGGTCTTTCTGTTAAATTCTTACGCAATTCAGCAAGTTGCTGCTGGCTAAGTCCCTTGTCCAGGAAAACCTGAATCTCAATATTCTCACGAATCATTTTTGTGAGGGAACTTGCTTGAATCAAAATAATTCCAAAAAGCCCAACGATAAAAAGTGATAAAGTCGTGCTAAAAAGTACACTACCAAACTTAAAATACCCGAGTTGCTTTTTTGCTTTTGCTGGATTGGCCATGAAATATCAAATTCTAGTCAAAAATAGAAAAGCTTAGCCGATTTACCCAATAACGGGTGGAGAAAGGATTGGAATAAGTCGATCTTCTGCTATCCCCCATATCAAATTATTTTTTTGTCCATTAATTAGTGCAAGGCCCGTAAAATTCCCAAAGCTTGGAAGCACCAGTATATTTCCTGAATAATGAAAACAGGGGATTCGAACTCGTTGCTTGGCTCTTCCTTTGAGTAAAATTCCGGGATGGATATGTCCACAAATCGTAAGAAATCCTTCTGGAGGAGGAGTGGGCTCATGGGAGAGTAATAAATCACCCAAAGTGATGGGCTGTGTATGAACTTTTAATAGGGAGTCCTGGTACTTTGTAGTAGGAAGAATGTCATGATTGCCAATCACTAGATGAAAGGATGTAGTTGGAAAATGTCCTAAAAAACTGAGCAATTTCTCCCATTCTCCATTCCAACTGCTGTGAAACAAATCCCCCAAAAAATAGACCTGCTTGGGTGAATACTTCGAAATCAGGGAAGCCAACATCTGGTAATCCTGATCATGTACCTTTTCAGAAATTGGGATTCCTGATTTCCGAAAGTGGGATGCCTTGCCAAAATGTAAATCTGAAATCAATAAGACCTTCCATTCACTGATCCAAACTGCCTTTTCTGGCAAGAGGTCAAGAATTAATCCTCTAAAATCAAAAGGTACAGAAGTCATGGAAAATTTAAGTCTCTAAATGCGAACAAAAACGCATTAATTCGTGTCAGGTATTTCTAAAACATCATCTAATGCAAAAAGTTATGCTCAAACCTTCTCTATTCCTTATTTTCTTTTTTGTTTCCTTTTTAGTTCAAGCTCAATCAGAAAGTTCCATTCTTGGTCTTTGGTACAATACTGAAAAAACGGCTCAGGTGGAAATTTTAAAAAAAGGATCGGAGTTTATTGGAAAGATCGTTTGGTTGAAAGATCCAAATCCAGGAGGAAAGCCAGCCGTGGACAAGGATAATCCAAATCCCAAATTAAAATCAAGACCGTTGATGGGGCTTAATTTGTTGGAAGGATTGAAGTTTTCTTCTGGGAAATGGGAAGATGGAACGATCTATGATCCCAAAACTGGAAAAACCTATTCTTGCCAGATCCAATTGAAATCAGCTCAAGTGTTGGAAGTTAAAGGCTATATCGGATTTTCTTTGATTGGAAGGACGGTAGAATGGACTAAGGTAAAGCGGTAATTTGGGCAAACACTAGTTACTCTACCTTTTGGTAAAAGTCTTCAATCAGCTTGCTCAGTTGTTCAAACTCTATGAGAAATGCATCATGTCCAGCAGGAGAGAAGAGTGTAGCATGCTCACCTTTCTTGATGGCTTTGATCAAATCTTGAGCCTCCTGATCGAGAAATAACAAATCGGAATCGACTCCTATTGCCAAAACGGTTGCTGTGATTTCAGCCAAAGCTTTCTCGCATCCTCCACGTCCTCTACCAATATCGTGGCTGTCCATCGCTTTTGTTAAAGTCCAGTAGGAAAATGCATTGAAACGTTTTGTCAATTTAGCTCCCTGGTAGCGAAGGTAAGAAGCGGCCAAAAACCCATCTAATTTGTCAGTGGTCTCTTTCTGCTTGGCATTGAGATCCTGAGGATTTCGATAACTAAGCATTGCCATGGCACGAGCAGCTTCAAGACCCTTTAACCCAGCATCCTCTTGCGCTTGTCCCCAAGAGCTATCAGAGGCAATTGCCATTCGTTGGGCTTCGTTAAATCCAATTACCCAAGGAGAAGTTTTGGCTGTAGAAGCAACTACAATTGCATATTTCAACTTATTTCCTAGGAGGTAAGCCCATTCCAAAGCCACTTGCCCTCCTAAGGAACCACCAATAAGCGTATGAATTGTTTCGATTTTCAAATGCTCTCGAAGTAGTTCCAAGCTAAAAGCCAAGTCTCTTGTGGTGACTATGGGAAACCGATTGTAATAGAGTAAACCAGTTTTTGGATTTTCAGAAAGTGGATTGGTCGAACCGTAACAGCTTCCCAAAAGGTTGGCACAAATGATAAAATGGTCCGAAAAGTTGTAAATCGCCCTTTCACCTACTATTCCACTCCACCAATCTGCCGCATTGGAATCACCCGTGAGTGCATGAATCACCCAGATGACATTGGATGCATCCGCATTCAGTCTTCCATAAGTGGTGTAGGCCAGAGTGAAATCTTCTAAAATCTCACCTGATTCTAAATTTAAGGGGACTAATGATTTATAATTTTTAATACTCATTCTGAAAAGGAATATCCTACGGTTTTGAAAATTAGGAAATCCCTTCAAAAATACAGCAGCTACGCAAAAAACTAGTTTGATTTGACAATAACCCAAATAGTTAAAGTTGCCCTTCTGAATACCTAAAAATGGGATGTATGGACTCTGGATCAGGCTTGATTGTGGTCAATTCCTTGACCAAACCATTTGTAAGTCCATACACCCAACCATGCACTTCTGGAGATTTTCGATTTTGCCAAGATTTTTGAAGAATGGATGTTTTTATCAAGTCCTGACATTGCTCTAGGACATTGAGCTCTACCAATCGATTTACACGATCCAAATGGTTGGGAATTCCTTCAATTTCCACTTGGTACATCTTATATACTTCCTTGATATTGCGAAGCCATTTATTGATCAATCCAAAACTTTTGTTTCCTAGCGCAGCCTCAATTCCCCCGCAACCATAATGCCCACAAACAATGATGTGATCCACTTCTAGGACTTCCACTGCATATTGAAGTACGGATAATAAATTTAAATCGGTGTGCACCACCATATTGGCAATATTTCGATGTACAAATACTTCACCCGGATCTGTACCCGTAATCTCGTTTGCTGGAACTCGACTATCGGAACAGCCTATCCATAGAAACTTAGGTTTTTGTTGATGGGAAAGTCGATTGAAAAAATCCTTGTCTTGCTGAAGTTTCTCTTCAGACCAAGCTTTATTTTGAAGTAATAATTTTTCGTATGGGTTCATAAATTTTTGTTTGCTTAATTGGCGTATCCCTCAACCACTAGTGTGATGTTTTTGGATGCTGCACTGCTGATAAAATCATTTAAAACTTCCTGAATGTCATGGTCAATAAATCGTGCCATGGAAGCATTTAATATCACCTTACTACCATCAGGAATTTGACTTAATTCTTTCATTACTAGTGCCTTGTTTAAGAATGACACATCTTTTTGAAGTTTCACCAAGTAATTTCCTTTATGCTCAGTCACTAATACTGAGCGATGGAAATTAGTCTTGATGACAAAAAATAAACCCACAACCAATCCAATGCCAATTCCTACCAATAGATCTGAAAGTAAAATTGACATCACGGTAACAATGAAGGGTAAAAATTGATCTAAACCCTTTTTATACTCTTTTACAAATAGTGAAGGTTTGGCAAGTTTATAGCCCACCACCAGCAATACAGCTGCTAAGCCACTCAAAGGGATTTGATTAAGTAATCCAGGAATACTTACTACCAAGGCAAATAACAGGACACCATGAAATATGGTTGACCACTTTGATTTTGCTCCCGATTCAATATTTGCAGAAGTTCGTACAATCACTGCCGTGATTGGAAGACCTCCAATAAGACCGGAAAATGTGTTTCCTATGCCTTGGGCCATCAACTCCCAACTAGTTGGAGTGGTTCTTTTGTGGGGATCCATTTTATCGCCTGCTTCAATTGAAAGTAACGTTTCTATACTTCCTATCACTGCAATGGTCACTGCCACAATCCAAAAACTAGAAGTAGTAATAAGATCAAATTCTGGTAAGGTGATTAAGGAGGGTAGTTCCTTCCAACTTGATAAGTTTGGCAAAATCACCAAGTGTTCATTGTCTAACACCCAATCTGGTTTGATTTGTTTATAAAGATTGTTGATCCCAATGCTTGCCAATACTGCCCATAGGGCACCTGGTATCCCCCCTAAAAATCGATTTTTTTTGATAGCAGGTCGTTCAAAAAATAGAATCAATCCCAATGAAAAGAAGATAATTGGAATAGCGCCTGGGCTAAAATAAAGTAAAGCATAGTAAATCTCAGAGAAGGTATTGTGCTGATCTGCTTGATTGAAGGCAAAATCTCCCAAGAAATCCTTATCATAGCCAACTGCGTGAGGAATCTGCTTTAAAATTAAAATTAAGCCAATTGCTGTGAGCATGCCTTTTATTACGGCATGTGGAAAGTAATATCCTAAAACCCCAGCTTTGGCAACTCCCAATAAAAATTGAAGAATCCCCGCTGCTACTAAAGCCCCTAAAAATAAAGGGAATGTGCCCAAACTTGTAATTGAATCCAATACAATGACTGTAAGGCCTGCTGCGGGTCCACTTACTGATACAGAAGATTTTGAAATAGCACCAACCACTACTCCTCCAAGAATGCCTGCAATTAGACCTGACATGGGTGGAGCACCACTGGCAATTGCAATTCCTAGGCAAAGTGGTAAGGCCACTAAGAAGACTACTACACTGGACTTTAAATCATTAGCGAAAATGTCACGAATCTTATTTTCCATAGTTAAGCTTGCCCAAAAAAATCTAATTGTATAAAAGTTATTTCTACATTAAGTAAATCTAATTTATGGTAAAAGTGTTTAGAAAAAAAGGACATGGAGAGTCCTTTTGTGATTAGTTCCTTCTTTATTTCTTTAGGATTTTAAAAAGCAAGAAGTAAAGTCTTCGGTTATTCAGTTAAGCTTAATAGGTTTTCAACGGCTTTATTGACCGTGGTAAAGTCAAATTTTGCCCTTGCTAAGGCTAATTTTGTACAAATTTCCTCTAGTGATAAATTTCCAATACTACCTTCGTGGCTATGCGTAACCATTTTTTGATTGGGCACAAAACGCTTCGCTTCAATATCTTCCCCAACCTGCTTGTAAGCATCTCGAAAGGGAACTCCTTTTAGCACCAATTCATTTACGACTTCTACTGAAAATAGATGCATGTAAAATGGATCGTCCAAGATATTTTTTCTCACCTGAATTGATTTTAGCATAAAATGACTCATCTGAAGACAAGAGCGCAAGGATTCGAATGCTGGAAAAATTTCTTCTTTAAGCAGCTGCATGTCTCGGTGATATCCAGTAGTCAGGTTGGTGAGTAGAAATCCTACAGTCCCGGGAAGACTTTGAATCTGATTCGTTTTGGCACGAATCAATTCGAATACATCTGGATTTTTTTTGTGAGGCATGATGCTGCTACCTGTCGTCATCTCATCTGGGAAAGAGATAAACCCAAAGTGCTGGTTGCAAAAAAGAATGGCATCTGAGGAAAGTTTATTCAATGTTCCAGCCATTCCTGCCAAAGCAAAGGAAATCGTACGCTCGGTTTTCCCTCGGCTATTTTGTGCATTGATGACATTGTGGTGTAGGTCAGCAAATCCCAATAGGCGAGTAGTCATCATTCGGTCCAATGGAAAACTTGATCCGTAGCCTGCAGCAGAACCAAGTGGATTTTTATTACTCAACTCAAAAGCAACTTGGAGTAGCCCTAAATCTTCGCTAAGCCCTTCAGCAAAAGAGGCGAACCACAATCCAAAGGAGGAAGGCATCGCCAACTGGGTGTGGGTATAGCCTGGCATTAGGTCTTTTTTGTGAGTCTCGGCCAATTGAATTAATAGATCAGCCAAGCTATTGGCCTCCTCAAAAATCTCACGGATTGCGTCCCGATAAAACAACTTTAAATCCACCAAGACCTGATCATTTCTACTTCTACCACTGTGGAGTTTTTTTCCAACAGCTCCATAGCGCTGGGTAAGGAGCAACTCAACTTGGGAGTGCACATCCTCCACACCTGGTTCAATGACAAACTTCCCTTGCTTTATTTCCTCGTAAATCTCGAGTAACCCTTTTTGAAGAATCTTATTTTCTTCTGCTGTCAATAAATCGATGGTCTCCAGCATTGCAGCATGTGCCATCGATCCCAAAACATCATAAGGAGCCAATAGGATGTCAAATTCAGGGTCTTTCCCGACCGTGAACTGTTCAACTTCCTGCTTACTGTTTGTGGTTTTTTGCCAAAGTTTCATTTCGGATGCTTCGTTTGTAGGTAGAGGCTTGCGTAGGTTTCAAGAATCGAAATGTAGGTGGTGATGCCATCCTCCACTTCTTGCGTAAAGATAAATTCATCCGCTGTATGGGATCGAGCTGAATCCCCAGGACCAATCTTTGCTGAGGGATAGGGGATTAATGCTTGATCAGATAGGGTAGGGCTACCAAAGGTTTCTAAACCAAGATTTTTTCCTACTACCTGTAATAAATGGTCTTCAGGCAGGGAAGAAGACCTTAAGCGCATGGATCTCGGAATTAGTTCAGCCGATAGTTCAGCTGATAGTTCAGCCAGAACGGCTTCATGGCTATACAATTCATTTACTCGGATATCCAAAACATACTTGCACAACTCAGGAACCATGTTGTGCTGCTCCCCGGCATGAATCACCGTGCAAGACACTTTGGTAGGGCCGAGAAGGGGAGATACTTTGTTAAACTCGTACGCTTTGATTTTTTCCAAGTCAGTCAAGGCTTGGTAAATGGCATTGATTCCTTCTTCTCGTGCAGCATGCCCGGCTTTCCCTTTGATAGTCGCATCAAGTACCAAGAGCCCTTTTTCTGCAACCGCCAACCTCATTTGGGTGGGTTCACCTACGAGTACAAGATCTGCAGGTGGAAGTTCCGTAAGCAGGCTACTGATGCCCTGTGAACCGGAAATTTCTTCCTCCGCCGAGGCCACAAGTAAGAGGTTGAAGGGCAATTCCTTGTCTAAAAAGTGACAAAAAGTAGCAATTAAGGCCACTAAAGGGCCACCAGCATCATTAGAGCCCAGTCCAAAGAGTTTTCCTTCCTGCTCTTCAGCCAAGAAAGGATCTTTGGTGTATCCACTATTGGGTTTGACGGTATCGTGATGGGAATTCAACCAAATGGTAGGTCGATCGGCATCAAAAGGGTCTAAACAAGCCCAAACATTGTTTCCTTGGCGTTGGGGGACAATTCCTTTTTTTGTTAAAAAATTGGCGATTGCATCCGCGGTGCCTCCTTCTTCCTTCGAGAATGACGGGATAGAGATGAGCTGCTTGAGTAATGCAATCGCTTCAGCCTTCAGTGCATCCATCAATACAATTCGTAACGTTGTCGTTCGATAATGGTACCCGCTTTTTTCCCTTTCACAGCCATCAGCAAGTTTTCAGCTTTGCCTATCCAAACGCGCTGCACACCTTTTTTTAGCGCTTCAAAGGCATTATCTAATTTTGGAATCATCCCAGAATGAATCACACTTTCCTTTCGAAGTTCTTTGTAAATATCCTCATTGATCAAAGGAATAATCGAAGAATCATTTTTTTCATCTACCAATACCCCTGGTTTATCGAAACAGAAATACAAATCCACATGGTGGTCTACTGCTAGGCTAGTTGCTAGGGCGGAAGCAATGGAATCTGCATTGGTGTTGAGCAGCTGCCCTTTTTTGTCGTGGGTAATCGCATTGATTACTGGAAGTAGCCCAAGCTGTAGCAATGAATGGATGAGGTCGGTATTGATTTCTTGAACATCCCCTACAAATCCATAATCGATGCCTTTGACAGGGCGTTTGATAGATCGAATCAGGTTTCCATCTGCACCGGTCATGCCCAAGGAATTTACCTTCAATGCTTGCAATTTGGCTACTACTGTCTTATTGATTAATCCTGCATAGACCATGGTCACGATATCCAGGGTGTCCTTGTCCGTAATTCGTCGCCCATCTACCATTTCTGGCATGATCCCCATACTTTCACCAAATCGAGTGGCCATGACGCCACCTCCATGAACTAGGATTTTATATCCCGGAACCTTGGCAAAAATACCAAGAAACTCATCCAGTTTTTCTGGATAGTCGATGACATTTCCTCCGATTTTGATTATAGAGATTTTCATAAGCCCTTCAAATTAGTAAAATTACTTCAGAAGTTTGCTTAGCACCGCCTGAGCGGCATAAATACGATTGAGTGCCTGCTGCTGTACCAATGATCGGGGACCATCTAGAATCTCATCCGATAACTCTAGATTTCTTCTTACGGGAAGGCAATGCATGACTTTGGCTTCTGGTGCATTTTTGAGATGTGCTTCTGTAAGCATCCATCGCTCATCCGTACACAAAATCTTTCCGTACTCGTTAAAAGCTGACCAGTTTTTAACATACACAAAATCAGCATCTTGAAGTGCTACACTTTGATCATTGGTGAGGGTAGCTCCCTGCGTAAATTCAGGATCTAATTCATAGCCCTCTGGGTGGCAAATGGTGAGGTCATGACCCATCCCTAAACTCCATTCCGCAAAGCTATTAGCGACAGCATGCGGTATCGCCTTGATATGCGGTGCCCAAGTGATGACTACTTTCGGATTTTTTTTGCCTTTAGCCAATTCTTGAATAGTGAGTTGGTCGGCCAAACTCTGCAGGGGATGTCGAATGGCAGATTCCAAGCTTACCACCGGTATTTTGCAGTACTTGATAAATTGATGTAGCACAAAGTCGGTAACATCCTCCTCCTTTTGAGTGAGTGAGGGAAAAGCGCGAAGTGCCAAAATATCAAAATAGGAACCCAATACCCCTGCAGCATCTTTGATGTGCTCTACGGTACCTTTATTCATGATAGCGCCTTCTTGCATCTCTAAAGCCCAACCTTCCTTATCCATATTGAGGACGATAGCTTCCATGCCCAGCTGTTGCGCAGCGATTTGCGTAGAAACACGTGTGCGAAGGGAAGGATTCAAAAAAATACAGCCTACTCGCTTTCCTTTACCTTTTTCAGCATGTAGGCTTGGATTTGCTTTGTATGCTGCCGCTAGATCTAGCAATTCCTGACCCAGTGCTTTGGATTCAAACTTGATGAAATGCTCCATGGTTGAGAAATTATAGTGAATTTAGCTTGCCAACACTTCTTTTAAAGCCGTTACAAATGAATGTAACTGATTCCAGTCAACTGACAAAGGAGGAAGGAGTCGAATCGTTTCTTTTCCAGCTGCCGAACCGGTAAACATCTTGTATTTGGATACCAACAGGGAACGAATGGGCCCAGCGTCTTGATTTAGATCCAAGCCAATCATCAACCCTTTGCCCCGTACTGCGACCACTCCCGGGATTGTTCGTAGTTCCGCCATCAGCCGCTCTCCAAACTCCAATGCTTTTTCTTGCAATCGCTCGGCCTCAAGAACCTCCAATACGGCAAGACCTGCCGCGCAAGCGAGGTGATTTCCTCCAAAGGTGGTTCCTAAGAGCCCATAGCTGGCCTTAAATTCAGGAGACAGTAAAAGACCTCCAATTGGGAAACCATTCCCCATGCCTTTGGCGATGGTGATCAGGTCTGGATAAACTCCATCCACCCATTGGTGTGCAAAAAATCGTCCGGTGCGTCCATAACCAGACTGCACCTCATCTAAGATGAGTTTGGCTTCGTATTTCTTCGCCAATTCGTATAGGCCAAGTAAGAAATCTGGATTAGGCACCTGAATTCCACCTACACCTTGGATTCCTTCTACAATTATTCCGGCAATGGATCCTGTGGCAAGGGCTTTTTCTACCGATTCCAGGTCGCCAAACGGAAGAATATGGAAATCCTCACGTGCATTGCAGGGAGCAACTAGTTTGGGATTGTCAGTGAGCGCTACAGCAGCGGAAGTTCGTCCATGAAAAGAACCTGAAAATGCAATGAATCCAGCTTTCTTCGTCACAAAAGAAGCCATTTTCAATGCGTTCTCATTTGCTTCGGCGCCTGAATTCACCAAAAATAGCTGGTAGCTGTGCAAACAGGATAATTCCGCAAGTTTGTCTGCGAGTGTCTGCTGAATGGGAATCTGAATTGAATTGGAATAAAACCCCAATTGGTTGACCTGCTCGGTGATTCGTTTGACATAGTGGGGATGACTATGCCCAATGGATATGACCGCATGGCCGCCATACAAATCCAAATACTCCTGACCCTGTTCGTCCCATAAGCGACAACCATCGGCTTTGACTAAGGTTACTGGGATCAGGGGATAGACGTC
>CANGZP010000046.1 GCA_947458475.1 Cyclobacteriaceae bacterium
GATTCCCGACCCAAACTCCCAGGATTACTGCGGCTATCCCAAAGTAATGGCCCAAAAGGAGCACTTCCCCATCCAAAACGCCCCATAGGATGGCTACAATTGGGATGGTGTAGGTGACCAAACTTGCAAAAAATGGGCTTGCGTTTTTGATCATGATATTAAATAAGACCAAGGCAGTAGCAGTACCTACCATGCCGAGTAGGGTGACGTAGCCAAGCGCCTCCCAAGCACCTGGATGGGTAGCCATTTTGTAGGAGAACTGGGTGCCTCCAAACAAATAAATCAAGGCAAAAGGGAGAATCATCAACAAGGAAATGGAAGAGATTTCAATGGACTTCAATTTGGTGAAGCGCGCTTTGATAAAGTGAAGATTGAAGCTATAGCAAATACAAGCGGCAATGACATACAAGGCATAGGCGTTGATTTGAGACAAAGAATCCAATCCTCCGCCTTCCTTGAAAGTTACTAGTACAAGTACCCCCAAGAATGCGATGACCAAGCCAATTCCATTTCTTTTAGTGATGGAGGTATTGAAGAAAAGCGCGCCAGAAAGCACCACAAAAAGTGGAGTAAGGGCATTCAATACGCCAGTCAGGGAGCTGCTCAATTGGGTTTGCGCAATTGGAAATAAAAAAGCTGGAATAAAACTCCCCAACATGCCGGTGATCAACAGATTTTTTACCTGCGTTTTGCTGAGCTGTCGGAGACGAGGAAGAGATAAAGGAAGGAGTAAACTAGCAGCTGCCACCATGCGGTAGGCTCCAACTTCCCCAGGAGAGAACACTTCCAATCCTCTTTTGATCAAAATAAAGGAGCTTCCCCAGATCAAGGTGAGTACCACCAACAGGATCCAATTTTTGAGGGAGTTTTCAGAGGTGGTTGACATTACTGGGGTTTTGAGGGCAAACAAACTTATTTTTCAATCGACTAAGCCCTTCTTTTCGAACTACATGCGGAGAAAAGGGATAATCGATTGCTACAGAGGTTGAAATTCGTAATCCGCATAGGCTTCTTGTACGCGATCCAAAATGCTGAGAACTTCTGCATAATGTTCTGCTGTAACCATTTCTGTACGAAAGGGTTTGAAGTTGGGCATGCCTCTGAAGTAATTCGTGTAGTGACGGCGCATTTCAAGGATGCCTTGCTTTTCCCCTTTCCACTCGATCGAAAAATCCAAGTGCTTTTTGGTGACTGCAATGCGTTCCATTAGGTCAGGTGCAGCGAGTTTTTCGCCTGTGGCAAAGTAGTGTTTGATCTCGTTAAATATCCACGGGTATCCGATGGATGCTCTGCCGATCATCATGCCGTCCACATTGTATTTGGATCGGTATTCAGCTGCTTTTTCGGGGCTATCGATGTCTCCATTGCCAAAAACAGGAATGTGCAGACGAGGATTGTCTTTCACAAGATTCAACCAAGACCAGTCGGCCTCACCCTTGTACATTTGCTGTCGCGTACGGGCATGGATGGAGATGGCTTGTATGCCTACATCCTGGAGTCTCTCGGCCACTTCGACGATTCGAATGGTGTCATGACTCCATCCAAGACGGGTTTTTACGGTTACAGGAAGGTTGACCCGCTTCACAATCTCCGCGGTCATGGAGACCATCTTGTCAATGTCTAATAAGATCCCCGCTCCAGCACCTTTGCAGGCTACCTTATGAACGGGACATCCATAGTTGATGTCCAAAATATCAGGTCCGGCAGCCTCAGCGATGGCAGCGGCTTCCCGCATGGATTCAATTTCCGCTCCAAAAATTTGGATGCCTACTGGGCGTTCGTAGTCGTAAACATCCAGTTTTTGCACGCTTTTGGCCGCATCGCGGATGAGTCCTTCGGAACTGATAAACTCCGTATACATCAAGTCAGCGCCGTTTTGCTTGCATACCGCCCGAAAGGGAGGGTCACTCACATCCTCCATGGGAGCGAGTAGGAGCGGGAAATTTCCCAAGGCTATATTTCCAATCTTTACCACCTGACATTCTAAATTTCGTGTAAATTTAGCCCAATTATGGAGATTTACGAAACTCAGGCTGAAATAGCCTCTCGGAAGAACTGGCTTTTGTCCCTCGTGGTCATCACTTTAGTGGCGTTTGGTACCCTAGTTTTGCTTCAAGGCATTGCTGTGGTCCTCATTCCTCCTCTTTTTAAAATCAGCGTGGATGAGCTGTTGGCGCTTGTAGGTGGGGACTATTCGGTTCCAAACGGACGCATGGCCTTGCTTTTTGCACAAGGGCTGGGCTCTGGCCTTGGATTTTGGGTAGCCACTTGGATCATTACGCGCTTTTTGGAAAAAGCCGACCTCCATTGGTCCAAGCAGTTGGCTCGTGTAAGCGGAAAAAATCTAGCGCTTGTTGTCGCCATGACTGTTGGAGGCATGCTATTCAATGGCCTGCTGATGTTTTGGAATTCTCATTTGGTTCTGCCCGAATTTCTCTCTGGACTGGAACAATGGATGCGTGATATGGAAACGCAGCTCATGGAGCTTACTAACTACCTGACAGATTTTCAATCCATCCCAGAGCTCCTTTCTGGAATTTTGGTGATTGGCGTATTTGCAGGTATTGGAGAGGAACTATTTTTCCGCGGCTTGATTCAGCCCAAAATGCAACACTATTTTCAATCCCCTCATTTGGGGATTTGGATTACGGCTTTCATTTTTTCTGCAATTCACGTGCAGTTTTATGGCTTTCTGCCGCGAATGTTTTTAGGCGCCTTGTTTGGGTACCTTTACCATTACACCGGAAGTTTATTTTACCCGATTCTGGGCCATATTCTCAACAATACCTTCACCCTTTTGCTAGTTTACGCATCCAATGAGGGCCTAATCGACCTAGATGTTCAGTCTAATGACACCCTTTCTTATCCCGGGGCAGTTGTAGGAATTTTGGTTCTTATCCTTGGATTCCTTTATTTTAAAAAAGTCAATCGGGTACCGAATGAAAAACTGGACGAAAGTGTTTGAGGATCAAAATCAAATTCGAGTAGAAATTGTGAAGGGGGTCTTGGAAGATAAAGGAGTCGCAGCTTTTGTGCTCAACAAAAAAGAATCCGTCTACCAGGTCTTTGGTACCTATGAGGTGCTTGTTCCTACAGATCAAACCCTTTATGCACTTCAACTGATTCAGCATGAGATCACGTTTTAACATCAACAAGTACAGCAACCTGGTTCAGCGGGCCATCACGGCCTTGGTGGGAGGGGTACTGGTCTTGGCTGCAAGTATTTATTCGGATTGGACTTATTTCCTTGTTTTTGCGGGGATTTTGGGCTTTTCTCAAATGGAGTTTTACAAGCTTTCTGGCTTGGATGGGATGCTTCCCTTGAAGACGTTTGGGACCATTCTTGGGCTTTTGATTTTCGCTTTAACCTTCATGGTGGAAAAAGAGCGTTTGCCAAATGAATACCTCTACCTGATTTTTCCTTTGATTTCTTTGACGCTGTTTATCAAGCTCTACAAAAAAACCGATAAAAAGCCGTTTACTGGGGTAGCATACACGTATCTTGGTCTTTTTTATGTGGCCGCTCCCTTTTCCCTATTGAATTTGGCTGTATTTTCAGTGGACGCGGTGTACCATTACGAGATATTGGTGGGCTGCTTGCTTATTTTATGGGCCAGCGACACAGGAGCCTACTTTGCGGGAACGCGATTTGGAAAGACCAAACTTTTTGAGCGTGTGTCGCCTAAAAAATCCTGGGAAGGATTTTTAGGAGGTGCTTTTTCTGCCATTGCTGTAGCCTTTATTCTCTCCCAGTACTTTGTGGTGCTAGAGGATTGGAAATGGTTGGTGATTGCAGGAATTATCATCATTGCCGGCACCTATGGGGATTTGATTGAGTCCCTATTCAAGCGCTCCATCGAAATCAAAGACTCTGGTTCTATCCTCCCAGGCCATGGAGGATTTATGGATCGCTTTGACGGATTGTTACTTTCGGCGCCGTTCATCACCGCTTTTTTGAAAATCTGTTAATTCTACCCCTCGGAATTAAAAATCTGCTTAAATTTACTTCACAGTTTACTACCTAACGACCCAATATGGCTTACATAGAACCGGCACCGATAAAGGATAGAGAGAATCCTTTGGAGTCCATGATGGAGAGATTCAACATCGCAGCCGAGAAACTCGGACTTTCCGATGAAGTGTACAACGTACTGAAAAATCCAGCCAAGCAAGTGATTGTTTCCCTCCCTATCACGATGGATAACGGGAAAATCCAAGTATTTGAAGGCATTCGAGTGATTCATTCCAATATTCTAGGTCCTGCAAAAGGAGGTATTCGATTTGCTCCAGATGTGCATTTGGATGAGGTGAGAGCTCTTGCAGCTTGGATGACTTGGAAGTGTGCAGTAGTAGATATCCCTTATGGTGGTGGAAAAGGCGGGGTGCGATGCAATCCACGCGAAATGTCCAAAGGCGAAATCGAGCGTTTAGTTCGTGCCTACACCATGGCGATGATTGATGTATTTGGTCCTGATAAGGACATTCCAGCACCAGATATGGGCACTGGTCCCCGTGAAATGGCTTGGTTGATGGATGAGTACTCCAAAGCACATGGTATGACTATCCCGGCTGTCGTAACCGGAAAGCCCTTGGTTTTGGGCGGCTCACTCGGGCGAACCGAAGCTACAGGTCGTGGTGTGATGGTGTCTGCGCTTGCTGCCATGCAAAAATTAAAAATCAACCCCTTCCAAGCTACCTGCGCTGTACAAGGTTTTGGAAACGTGGGCAGCTGGGCTGCGCGACTCTTGGAAGAACGAGGCTTAAAAATCGTGGCGATCTCCGATCATACCGGTGCTTTCTTCAACGAGAAGGGAATCAATGTGGTGGAGGCAATCGCCTACCGTGACAGCAACAACGGCACATTAGAGGGTTTTGCAGGTGGAGAAAAATTGGAAAATGCGGCCGACTTGCTTACGCTACAGGTAGATGTACTTGTGCCAGCAGCAGTAGAAGACGTGATCACCACTGCCAATGCAGATCAAATCAAAGCAAAACTGATTGTGGAAGGAGCCAATGGCCCTACCTCTGCAAAAGCCGATGCGATATTGAACCAGAAAGGAATCATGGCTGTACCTGATATTTTGGCGAATGCCGGTGGAGTAACGGTTTCTTACTTTGAGTGGGTACAAAACCGATTGGGTTACAAGTGGACAGCAGATCGTGTGAATAGACGCTCAGATCGGATCATGAAGGATGCATTTGACAACGTGTATCAAGCTTCCATCAAGTACGATGTGCCGATGCGTATCGCAGCGTACATTGTGGCAATTGACAAAGTAGCGCAAACCTATACTTACCGAGGAGGGTACTAAGTCGATTTTTCCTAAAAAATGATAACTTTGGGCGTGGAAAGAAATTTTCACGCCCTTTTTCATGCAAGGAATTCGCATCAAAACCCTATTTTCGAACGGTTTTGATGCATTAATCAGCTGGATATGATGACAATACATAAAGAAGGAAGAAGCCTGTTGTTTTGGATGTTGCTCGTCCTTTCCTTAGCCAATTACCTGATCTATTATTTTTTTCCGGAAGAAAGGTTGCTCTTCAATCTCGCACTAGGCGTAAGTAGTGTGCTGTACTTGATCGTGCTTCAATTTTTTAGAAACCCAATCTTTGAGTTGCCTCAGGAAGAGGGAATTGTGTTTGCTCCTGCAGATGGAAAAGTAGTGGTAATTGAGGAGGCTTTCGAGGACGAATACCTCAAAGAAAAGCGGATGCAGGTGTCCATTTTTATGTCACCGATCAATGTCCATGTCAATCGATCTCCAATTCAAGGTGTGGTTGATTATTTTAAGTATCATCCTGGTAAGTATTTGGTAGCTTGGCACCCCAAGTCCAGTACGGAGAATGAACGCACTTCTCTTGTGCTTCGAGATGCGAAAGGAAATACGGTGATGATGCGTCAAATCGCAGGTGCTTTGGCCAAAAGAATCAAGTGGTATGTGGACAAAGGTGCTTCTCTCCAACAAGGAGAAGAATTTGGCTTCATCAAATTTGGTTCACGTGTAGATTTATACTTACCGCTTGACGCAGAGATCCTCTGTGAGATGGGGCAAGTGACCAAAGGGGCTAGAACGCCAATAGCGCGACTTAAAAACTAGTCAACGGCTAAAAGTCTAAGTTAGGAAAGTAGTGTCAAGATTGTACGAAGAACTAAGTACCAAGTACAAAGTAGGGATTCGGGTTCTGAAAAAGAACATGGTACTTCGTACAGCTAATTGTACTTAGTTCCGCAGCTAGGCTTCGTGAAATAATGCTGCGAATCCCTTTTTCTCCGAGCTTGCTCGGATTATTTCCATTCTATTTCCATCGTATTTCAACCCTAATAAATGGTAGATTCATATCTTAACCATCCTTACTTTTTACTTCGCCTGCCTGCCGCAGGCAGGTACCTGGTACCTTGTACATTAGTTAAAAATCACTAAACGGCTTTCCAAGCCCGCGTCATTTCTTTTTTGCCAGGAGGTCCAGGGAGGGTTTCTACTTCCAAGCCTAAATCCTTTAGATCTCGCTTTAGCTGGCCCATTGCACAATAGGTGGTAAAGGCAGCTCCAGGACGCATGGCGTCTACAACAGGCTCTAGCATCGCTTTCTTCCAAAGTTCGGGCTGCTTGCTCGGCGCAAATGCATCGTAAAACACCAAGTCGGCAGGATAGAGATCCGCTTCCTCAAGGGTAGTTTGATCTTTTTTGAAATTGAAATATTCGGAAACTGGCCCACCTTCATTCCAAGGGAGTTCATGAAGGGCTTGAAAATACTTGTGGTAATGCCAGATGCCATGGTCGTGCTCGGTGTAGTTGAGCTGGCTATAAATTTCTGCTTCCAAAGGGAAGGGCTCGATGCTGTGGTAGAGTACAGGAACCTGGTTTTGCTCCGCCCAGATCAAGGCTAGCCAAGCATTTAGGCCTGTGCCGAAGCCCACTTCAAAGACTCGGATTGGGAATTTGTTGGGATTGCGTGCAAGCCAAGAATCTAATCCATACAACATGAATACATGGATGGACTCCCGAAAAGCACCATGAAAGCTATGGTAAGTTTCCTGTAGTTCCTCATGATACAAGGTATGAGAACCGTCCTCGGTCGTGATGATTTTTACCTTACCTTGACTCATATCTTGTAGATCAACGCGGTGCAATAGGCAGCAATACCCTCTTCCCTCCCCACAAATCCCAAATGCTCGGAAGTAGTGGCTTTGATGGATAAGGCATCTTCTTCCACCTGCATCACTGCTGCTAGGCAGGTTTTCATGGCGGGGATATGTGGATTGAGCTTGGGAATCTGCAAACAAACGGTGCTGTCTAGGTTGCCTAGTTCATAGCCGGCACCTCGAATCATCCCCATCACTTCCTTGAGCAGGACTTTGCTATCGATCCCTTTGTATTTGGGGTCTTTGTCCGAAAAATGATAGCCAATGTTGCGCATATTGGCTGCGCCAAGGAGGGCATCACAGATCACGTGGATCAGTACATCGGCATCCGAATGGCCCACGGCACCTTTGGTATGGGGAACGCGTATTCCTCCCAACCAAAATTCATGGGTTTCACTCAACTGATGTACATCGTAGCCAAAGCCGATTCGAAATGGTGTCATGGGTTAAATGGATTGGTAATACAAAACAGAGGCTTGGTTCTCCCGAAGCAAGCGCTGGGCCCAAGATGAAAGTTGGGCGGTGGAGCAGGAAGCTTTTTGCTCAAATTCCTGCCAATATAGTTGAGGATCGCCTAAATGTGCATAGTAAGCGAGGTTCATCGCACGATTTAAGAGTTGGATGGACTCGTAGGTCTTCATCGCCTCAGACTGATTTTTGATTTTTTGAAGGGAAGTATCCGAAATTTCTTCCTGAATAAAATCACTCAAAACTGCATCTAGCGCCTGTTCCGCCTCTGTTGAAGGCACCCCTTGTTCCATCTTTCCAGAAAAGACGAGAAGACCAGGATCTACGGATCCCGTGATGTAGGCTCCAATAGAGGCAAAGATTTTTCCATTTTTCACCAGCCGCTGCTCCAAGGGGGAGGATTTGCCCCCACCAAGCAGGTCACTGATCAAATCTGCCTCCAGGTACCCCAGTTCTCCTTTTGCTGGCATTTTAAAGACTTTATAGAGTGCATCTGTCGGTACTTTAGCCTGAACTTCCAAGCTCTTTTTCAGAGTTTGTACTGGCTCTGTGGGGATGGACGAAGGACTTTTTTTCTTGGAAGGGATAGGGCCAAACCATTTTTCAGCCAATCGAGCCACTTCTTTTTGGCTCACATCTCCAGCCACGACCAGGATGGCATTGCCAGGATGGTAATGCTCCTGGTAAAATTCCCAGATCATGTCCCGGGTGTAGCCTTCAATGTCTTCTAAGTTGGCGCCAATGGTGGGCCAGCGGTAGGGATGTACTTCGTAAGTTAATCGCCGAAGGTGATGCCATACATCTCCATAAGGTGGGCTGAGGTAGCGTTGCTTGTATTCCTCCAAGACTACCTTTCGCTGTGTTTCGATCGTTTTTTCCGTGAGGCTGAGATGGGCCATGCGATCGGACTCTAGCCAAAAAGCAGTTTCTAGATTGCTGGAAGGCAAGGTCATGTAGTAATTGGTGATGTCAGGGCTAGTAAAGGCATTGCAGGAACCACCTACACGTTCCAGTTCCCGATCAAACTCCGGTACGTTTGCAGAACTGCCAAACATCAAATGCTCAAAAAAGTGAGCTAATCCCGTCTTTCCTGGTTTTTCAAATCGGGAGCCCACCTTGTAGAGCAGGTTGAACACCGCGATCTTGGAACTGGAATCCTCGTGAACGATGACCTCTAGTCCATTGTCTAAAAAAAAGCGATGGTAATCAAACATGCGGTGTAGGTGTAAAAATGCGAGTAATCGGATACTTGAGGCGTTTTGAATACCATTCAGAAACGCTCCTCAAATTTTGTTTTCCACCATTGCTGTAAGAAGTCCTAATTTTTACAAAAAAGAACGAACTTTGGGCGGCTTTGCTAAGTTAGCGCTCTGAATCAGACTTCTCAATCACCCTGATGAAAAAACACTGTGTAGATCTGAAAAAAACAGGTCAGTTTTCCAAATTTTTTCTGGATTACCTAGAGGGCAATGAGTCACTGCGACCGTTTTACTCCCACGAACCTAGGTTAGAGAGTTTTGATGCTGCAATTAAGGCCAAGCAATTTTCAGCTGACAAGCGTCAAGTGCTTGTAGAAGTATTGGAAAGTCAGTATGCAGGGCTGCCAATGTCTCCTCCTGCAGCGGATCAGCTCGTTGCTCTCCGTGATGAAAAGACATTTACGGTGACCACGGGACATCAGCTCAACTTATTCACTGGGCCGCTTTATTTTATCTACAAGTTGATCTCTGTGATCAATCTAGCCAAGCGCCTTCAAGAGCGGTATCCGGAATACCGCTTTGTGCCGGTGTATTGGATGGCTACTGAAGATCATGATGCTGCTGAGATCAATTATTTTAAACTCGATGGCCAAACCTACCGCTGGGAGACTTCCCAAAAAGGTGCAGTTGGGGAGTTTGAACTGGATTCCAGTTTTCAGAATTTCTTAAAGGGCTTGGGATTTGCTCCTGCAGTATTTCGGGATGCCTACTCCCAAAGTACCACACTTGCGGAGGCGGTTCGAAAATATGTGAATGAATTGTTTGGTGCGCAAGGCTTGGTGGTTCTAGATGCGAATGATGCACGATTGAAGCGGGAGTTTGTGGAGGTGATGTCGGCTGATCTATTTACACAGCAACCCTTTACCGCAGTGCAAGCCAGCACGCAGGCTTTGGAGCAGCTGGGCTACAGTTCACAGATTTACCCAAGGCCGATCAACCTGTTTTATTTAGATAAAGGCATACGAGAGCGAATCGAACGCGATGGTGAGGAGTTTGTTGTACTCAACACCAAGATGCGCTATTCCTCCGAGGCAATCCAGACCTTGCTTCAGGAGCACCCAGAGCGTTTTAGCCCAAATGTGGTATTGCGACCTGTTTATCAGGAATGTATTTTACCTAACCTAGCCTACTTGGGTGGCCCTGCAGAGGTGGTGTATTGGTTGCAGCTTAAGGGAATCTTCGATCAATTTGCGATTCCTTTCCCTGTGTTGCTTCCCCGGAATTTTGCAGTGCTGATCCCACCAGCGATCCAAAAAAAGATCACCCAGCTCGGATGGCAAACGGAACAGCTCTTTCAGCAATTTGAATCGTGGAAGAAGGACTATGTCCAAAGCGCCTCTGGGTTTGACTTTACGCTGGCAGGGCCGAGGATTCAAGTTTCTCAACTCTTCAAGGAATTGGCCAATCAATCTCGTAGCTTGGATGCGGGCTTGCCAAAAGCCTTTGCAGCAGGGGAAGTACGCAGCTTGAAGATCTTGGAGCAGATGGGAGTGAAGCTCCGCAAAGCGGAAGAGCGCAGGCTGGAGGTGGATCTACTTCGTGCCAAGTCCGTGTTCGAATTTCTTTCCCCTGGAGGCAGTCCGCAAGAGCGCGTGGCCAATTTTCTGCAGTTTCAGTTGGCGCAGCCAACTTTGATTGATGAATTGATTGCGAGTTTTGATCCATTTGATTTTCAAATGCAGGTATTCCACTTGAAATGAAGACCAAAAAAGAACTCCGACAATCCTACAGGCAGCGCAGAAAGCAGCTTAGTTCCCAGGAGGTGAATGAATGGTCACGAAAGATTGCGCAGCAGCTGGCACATTGGCTGGCTGGAAAGGCTGACCTAGAGCATTTTCATTTGTTTTTCCCCATTGCGAAATTCAACGAAGTAAACACCTTTTATATAAAGGACCTTTTGGAGGAGCAAGGAAAGGTCTTGTACACTTCGCAGGTGAATCGCGAAGGCAGCCAATTGGATACCCTAAAGCTTCCACTGGACGCAGCCTTTTTTTTAGATGAATGGGGGATTCCTGTTCCCCAAGAGTCTTTGCGTGTATCTCCAACGAAGGTGCAAGTGGTCCTGGTTCCCTTACTAGCTTACGATGTGAAAGGGAATCGATTGGGATTTGGGAAAGGGCATTACGACACTTTTTTGGCCACTTTGTCGCAATCGGTCATCAAAATTGGCTTGAGTTTTTTCCCCCCTGAAGAATCGCTGCCAGTCGAGGTCCATGATATCCCGTTAAATTACTGCATCACACCAGATCAGGTTTGGGCGTTTATGTCCTAGATTTTTGGAGGATATACCAGGTTGGTGGGGTTCTATTTGTGTCCTACTCGAATAAGTAGGGATGGAATTAAAAACCAATTTATATTTTGTGTGTAGTACTAGCTATAAATGGCGCTAGGTTGCTTTTTCGAAAATAAAATAGGTTAATATTTTCCGTTTAGGTAAAAAAATGATCTTTGATTGATGAAAGTGTAATAAATCTGCCATTTTTCGAATTATTTTGATGACTTCAACCTATTTTTCAAAATTCACTTTGTTTTGCACGGGTAGATCCTGTTTATTTTAGAATTATATAATGTTATTTACCTAAAAAGATTATTTTTATTTGTCAAAGGTTTCTCAACGCTAAATTTTAGCAGGTAAAAATTTTTTTTATCTAGAATTTCAATTTTTTTTAAATTTTGTTTAATCGATTATGGCGGAATAATATTTTGATAACATTAAAAAAATATATTCAATTCGTTAATTTTTGTTAATCAGGGGTATAAATGCCAAATTTTTCGCCTTTTCGGGGTTTAGGGGCTTTTTTCCTCTTCTTTTGATATTACGAACAAATGATTTTTCTTTACAGATCAACTAAACTAAACACCTTATGAGAAAAGCTTTACTCTTTGTTGTTGCGGTTTTTACAATGGCCCTCAGTTTTGAGGTGTCAGCGCAGCAACGGGTAATTACCGGCAAGGTAATTTCCGAGGAAGACGGTCTAGGGTTGCCAGGTGCAACGGTTCTCGTGAAAGGGACGACAGTGGGTACTACCACCGATTTGGATGGTAACTATTCCATTAACGTACCAGCGGGATCCGATGTATTGATTTTCTCTTTCGTAGGCCTTAAGGCTTCCGAAGAGGCAATCGGTAACCGGTCCGTAGTCAATGTTACCCTTACTGTCGATGCGGCACAACTATCCGAAGTGGTAGTAACGGCGATCGGTATCGAAAGGGAGAAAAAAGCACTGGGTTACGCTGTAACTTCAGTGGACAATGCACAACTGGAAAATCGTCCAGAAACTGACGTTGCCCGCGTATTGCAGGGTAAAGTTCCAGGGGTAAACATTACCTCAACTAACGGTATGTCAGGATCTGGTACCAACATGGTAATTAGAGGTTACTCCTCTGCTACTGGTTCCAACCAGCCATTGTTCGTTGTGGATGGTGTGCCTTTCAACACTTCTACCAACGCACAGAACGGATTTACCACTGGTGGTGCAACTACCTCTTCTCGTTTCTTGGACATTGATCCAAACAACATTGAGAGCATGTCTGTATTGAAGGGTCTTTCTGCAACTGTATTGTATGGTGACCAAGGTAGAAATGGTGTAATCTTGATTACTACCAAATCTGGTGCTACCAAGAGAAAAGCTGCTGAAGTAACCATCAACCAATCTGTATTTACCAACGAGGCGGCTTCTTTGCCAACTTACGGTCAAATCTACGGTAACGGTTTCCAGCAGGCTCCAGGTTTCTTCTTCTCTAACTTCGGTCCGAGAATGGATACTGGTTTGCTAATCAACCACCCCTATGCTACTTCTTCTGTGGCTGCAGTACGTAATGCCTTCCCTCAGTTCTGGGTGGATGGTGTCGTAGGTGGTACTCCAGTGAAATACGAATACAAGGCGTACAAGGACCCTTCTGAGATTTTCTTCAGACAAGGTTTGGTATCTAACACCTCTATTCAAGTAGCAGGTGGTAGCGACAAAACTGGTTTCAATGCTAGCTTTGGTTACACAGACGAAGAAGGCTTCGTTCCTGGTAACGAATTGAAGAAGTACAACTTCGGCTTGGGTATTAACTCTGCTGTGTCTGACAAACTTTCTGTCAATTCTTCATTCACGTTTGCAATCACAGATTTGATTTCTCCTCCTGCTAACGCATCTTATGGTTCAGGATCTGATATCCCTTCTGTATTCGGACACGTATTGTTTACCCCACGTTCTGTGGATTTGGAAAACCTTCCGTTCGAAAACCCAGTAGATAGAAGCTCTGTTTACTTTAGAGGTGGTAACGATATCACTAACCCGAACTGGTTGGTTAGATATTACAAGAACACTTCTGATGTGAAGCGTTTCTTCAACTCTACTTCTTTGAACTATGACTTCAACGACAACTTCTCTATGACGTATCGTTTGGGTCTAGATACCTACTCTGAATTGCAGGAGATCCTGTACAACAAAGGTGGTGCTACAGCCAACTTGGCAACTCGTAACGGTTACTACAGAACTGTAAACATCAACAACACCATCTGGAACCAAGATTTGATCTTGAACTGGAAGAAAGATTTTTCTGACAAATTCGGCATGAGTGCCTTGTTTGGAGCAAACTCTCGTTTTGATTCATACATCCAATCTGGTGTGGCTTCTCAAGGTCAATTGGCTTTCGGATTGTTCAGACACTCTAACTTCTCTGTTTCTTCAAGTAACGATGCTTACTCTGGCGGATCTTTGAACTATGGTGTGGACGAGCGTAGATATGGTGTGTATACCAACATTACCTTGGATTACTCTGATTACCTATTCTTGAACTTGTCGGCTCGTAACGACTGGACTTCAACAGTAGAAGCAGCAAACAGAAGCATCCTATATCCAGGAGGATCTGTTTCCTTCATTCCTACTACTGCATTTGACTGGAAGTCTTCTACTGTAAACGATTTGAAATTCAGATTGGGTTATGGTACTTCTGCAGGTTATCCTAGCCCATACAATACTCGTAACGTATTGGCGCAGTCTGCAAGAGCATTCGATGTAGGTGGAGCGGTAACTACTACACACTCTGTATCCAACACCTTGGGTAACCCTAACTTGAAGCCTGAGCTTCATGGTGAATTGGAATTCGGTGTGGAAGGTGTGATGTTCAACAACAAATTGCGTTTTGACATCTCCCTATTCGATAAGAATACAAGAGACTTGATCACGCAAGCTCCAATTGATCCAGCAACAGGTTTTACCTCTACTGCGATCAACATTGGTAAGATCAGAACTCGTGGTGCGGAATTGCAGGCTACTGTAACTCCAGTATCTACTGCTTCTGGTTTTGAGTGGAATTCTACAATCAACTGGTCTACTTACAGAACAGAGGTAGTTGAATTAGGTGGTGGATTGGAAGAAGTAGTAATCGCTGGATTTACCGATTTGGGTAACTTCGCTGTTCCTGGTCAACCATTCAACATCATCAAGGGTATTGGTTTCGATAGAGATCCTGCTACAGGTCAGCCTATCATCCTTTCTTCTGGTGTGCACAAGCCAACTAACGAGCCTGTGGTATTGGGTGATCCTAACCCAGCTTGGACTGGTTCATTCATCAACAGCTTTACCTACAAAGGCTTTACGTTGAGTGCAATGATGGAATACCGTCACAAAGGTGTGATTATGTCAAATACAGTAACTGCTACATTGGCTCGTGGTGTAACCAAAGATCCAGTAGCTGACCGTGAATTGACCTTCATCATGCCAGGTGTAAGACAAGATGGTACCAATGCAGACGGAACTCCTCGTTACATTCCTAACGATCGTCAAATCTCTGCGGCTGATTACTTCTTCTCTGGTTACCAGGGAGCAACAGATGAGCCAAACGTATTTGATGGATCAATGATTCGTTTGAGAGAGGTTTCTTTGTCCTACAACTTGCCAAATTCGTTGATGGCTAAGACTCCATTCAAGAGAGCTTCCTTCGCGGTGAGCGGTACTAACCTTTGGTTCCTTGCGCTGAACTTCCCACCAAACATGAACTTCGATACAGACGTATTGGGTACTGGTGTGGGTAACGGACTTGGATTTGATTTCGTAACTGGACCTAGCTCTCGTAGATTGGGTGGAACGTTGACTCTTACATTCTAACCCCAAACTGAAATGACAATGAAAAGATTTATATATGGACTGACGCTAGCTGCCGGAATGGTATTGGCTACGTCATGTGCGGATAAACTGGACGAGCTATTGGAAAACCCGAATGCAGTTAACGCAACTACTGCATCTCCAGATTTCCTTTTGAACCGTATCCAGTTGGACTACCAAAGTTTATGGTATGGTGTGTCTGATCGTGGAGCACGATTGACAAGACAAATCAATCAAGGTTCTGCCTTGTACGAAGCAGCTTATGCTGCTGGTGCTACAAACGGGACTTGGTCGAATGCATATTCGAACATCTTGGCTGATATCGATTTCTTGATGCCTTTGGCTCAGAAGTCTAATCTTCAGCGACACATGGGTATTGCAAAGACAATCAAGGCAATGGTCTTGATGGATTTGGTAGATACCTATGGCAATGTTCCTTACTCTGAGGCTTTGGATGCTTCTAATTTCAATCCTAAAGTAGATGAGGGTTCAACCGTCTATGCTGCAGCGTTGAAATTGCTAGATGAGGCTTCTGCTCACTTTACTGTGGCAACCTCTGGAGGTACACCCAACGATTATTACTACGGCAGAAATTACACCCGTTGGAATAAGCTGGTAAATACCTTGAAGTTGAAGTATTACCTCAACACTAAATTGGTTAACGCTGCGGCTTCTACTGCAGGTATCAATGCCTTGATTGCAGGTAATGCACTTATCGGAACTGGTGAAGACTTCGTATTCCGTTTTGGTACTACTGCTGCAGATCCAGATTCTAGACATCCTAAGTTTGCAGGTCAGTATACACAGGGTGGTGGTGACTACCAGTCTACGGACTTCATGCACCATTTGACTGTAGAGAAAGGTTTTGACGATCCACGTGTACGTTACTACATGTACCGTCAGACTTTGACCAATACCACTAACGTGGATGAGCAGGAGTGTATCTCTCAGATCGCCCCTCCACACTACTTGGTTGGTAACTATCCTTATTGTAATCCTGCGGGTAACAAAGGATACTGGGGTCGCGATCACTTGGATCCAGACGGTATTCCACCAGATGGTTTGAAGCGTACTGCTTACGGAGTATTCCCTGCCGGTGGTCGATTTGACAACAGCTCTGGGGTACCTGTAAATAACCCAGCTTTGGGCAATAGAGGTGCTGGTATTCACCCAATCATGTTGGCTGCTTATGTGGACTTCATGTTGGCAGAAGCTGCGCTTACCTTGGGTACTACTGGTAATGCGAAGACTTTGTTGCTATCCGGTATCAAAAAACACATGGATTACGTTCGTGCATTTGCTGTGGCAGGTGCTGAAGGTGCAACCATCAATACTTTTGAACCAGCAGCAACCTTCACTTCTCGTGTGACTAACTATCAGAACTATGTTGGAGCTCAGTATGATGCTGCTACTACAAATGATACACGTATGAACGTGGTAGGTAGAGAGTACTGGTTGTCTCTTTTTGGTAACGGTATGGAATCTTACAACTTGTACAGAAGAACAGGGAAGCCTGTTCGTATGCAACCAGGTTTGGAGCCAATTACAGGTCCTTTTGTAAGATCGTTCTTGTATCCAAACAACTACATTGTAACCAATACCAATGCAGTTCAGAAACAGAATCTAGCGACTCAAGTGTTCTGGGATAAGAATCCTGCATCACCTTGGATTTATTAACCTTATAAATTAGAAAATATGAAAATGCTAAGATATAGTTTCGGCTTATTGGCAACAGCGCTCATCTTTCTAAGCTCTTGTCGTGACTTTGTGGAACCAAACGTTCCTTACAAAGATTTTGATACGGGAGCTTACTTGAGAACTATTGCTAGAACAAGCACTACGTTAAACTTCTTCGATTTGGCAAACTCTAGGTTTGCGCTAACCATCGAAGCAGTAGATAAAGAAGACGGTAAGACAGTTCAAACTGTTGAAGTTCGTGTACGACACAGACGTTTGATACCTGGTGTAGGTTTGCGTTACACTCCTGCAAATGATGTGTTGGTGAGAACCCTTCAGGCTTCTGATTTCAAACCAAATACTACCTCTCGTTTTTTGAGAGCTGATATCTCCGTTACTGCTGCAGAAGCTATTGCTGCTGTAGGCTTGACCAATGCGGGAATTAGTGGTGGTGATGTGTTTGAGTTCCGTTTGGTATTGAATGACAAGTTTGGAAGAAGATTCTCTTCTGACAACGTAACCACCAACGTGGCTGGAGCACCTTTCTATGACTCTCCATTCCAGTACCCGGTTGCTGTAGTTTGTCCTTCTGATTTGGCAGGCACCTATGCATTCGATGCATTGGAGACCTTCTGCGGTAAGACATTCTCTGGATCCACTACTTGGACTGCAGTTGCCGGAACTCCTGGAGCTTACACGCTTTCTGATGGAACTTTCGGAGCTTGGAACGCTTGCTACCCTGATCCTTGGGGTTCTGGAAACGTGCGAATCAACGATGCTTGTGGTAAGTTGACCATGAGTGGAGCTGATAAGTACGGCGATAGCTACTCCATGACATTCAAGAGTGCTACGGCTACTGTCCTTACCTTCGAGTGGAAAAACACGTACGGTGAGTTTGGTACTGTTGCTGTGAAGTCCAATGCTGGCAAGCCTTGGCCTGCTACGTTGAAGTAATACTTCATTAGTATAGAATTTAAAAGGTCCCGC
>CANGZP010000047.1 GCA_947458475.1 Cyclobacteriaceae bacterium
CATGGCACCAAAGGCTTAGTGGTGAAGCTTGGGGAGGGGGAAGACTGGGATACAGTCAAAAAGCTCCGTCGCAACCAGATCATGACGATGAGTGAAGTCATCATCCAGGAAACCCTAGCGGTGCGCGTGGGCTGCTTAGCTGGACCAAATATTTCCAAGGAACTTAGCAATGATCAGCCTGCTGCTACCGTCATCGCCAGCAAGTACAATGAAGTAATTCAAGAGGGGCAGCGCCTCCTTCGTTCCGAAAAATTTCAGGTGTATGGCAACTTTGACATCATCGGGGTAGAACTCAGTGGGGTACTGAAGAATATCATTGCTATTGCCGCAGGTGCTTTAGCTGGCTTGGGCTTGGGCGAAAATGCCAAAGGATTGTTGATTTCCCGAGGGATGGTCGAAATGGCACATTTGAGCAAAGCCTTGGGTGGCACCGTCAGCTCCGTGATGGGTCTAGCAGGTATAGGAGATCTAGTCACCACCTGCAATTCCCCGGATTCTAGAAATTTCACGGTTGGGTATCGCCTTGCAAAAGGAGAGACGCTCGATCAAATCCTGGAAACGATGGAAGAAGTGGCCGAAGGGGTCAACACCGTTCGAATAGTAGATGCTTTTTTGAAAACAGCGGGCATCCGGGCCCCCATCACTGAAAACCTCCACCGCGTCTTATTTGAGGACCTCTCCATCGAAGAAGCACTTCAATTTTTAATGAAGTACCCCTTCAGTGTGGACGTGGATTTTGTTTAATTGTTATCCGCATTTCCATCCAAGGATAAATAAGGAGTTAATCCTTGCGGATAATTGCTAACGGTCAACAGTTCACAGACGACAGCAGATTGTAATTGTATAGACAAAGCCTGCTATAACCACGATTAAAAGGTGGTCCCTGGTCCGTTAGCGGTGGACTATTTTTCAGTCAACGGTCCACAGCTCACTTTCTTGAACTTCAAACTTTTTATTTTCCCGTACTGCTCACAAATCGGATAGTGGGGTTGTCTAAATAGTAGGTTTTATTGCCCCTTAGTTGGAAGGAACTAGCTTGATCAATAAGCCTGTCCCCTCGGTGATGGCATACAAGTATCCGTCTGGGCTTTGCGCTACTTGCCGCACGCGACCTATTTCTGGAAGTAATTTTTCCTCACCCACAGACTTTGTTCCATTCATCTCCACGCGTGCAATGTGGGTTCCCGCCAGTGCAGCGACTAAGATATTTCCTTTCCATGCGGGATAGCGATCTGAGGTCACCATCACCATTCCACAGGTGGCAATGGAAGGAGTCCAATACTTCACCGGTTGTTCCATTCCCTCTTTTTCAGTGATGTTGGTGATGGGAGTACCGTTGTAGTTGATGCCGTAGGTGATGACCGGCCAACCGTAATTTTTTCCTTTTTCGAGGAGGTTTAGTTCATCTCCACCTCGTGGGCCATGCTCCACTGCCCAAAGGCGGTTGCTGGCTTTGTCAAAAAATAATCCCTGAGGATTTCGGTTGCCGTAAGTCCAAATGGATGGAATAGCTCCTGCAATGCTCACAAAAGGGTTGTCAGCAGGGATGCGCCCATCGTCATGAATGCGGTGGATTTTCCCATGCGAATTTTTTAGGTTTTGGGCATTGTCTTGCATGCCGCGCTCTCCGTTACTGAAATACAAGAAATTTTGGTTGTCAAAGACAATCCTGCTTCCATAGTGAGTTCCTCCCTTCCATTCTGGAGATGTGACGATCAGTTCTTCAAAAGATGCAACAGCTGTTCCAGACAATTTAAATCGAGCGATTGCAGTTGCCCCTCCATCTCCTACAGGCTTGGCATAAGCAATGTAGATCCACCCATTTTGCGCATAGTTGGGATGGGTGGTGATATCCAGTAAGCCGGCTTGCCCTGAGGTATAAAACGCGGGAAGTCCAGTCACTTTTTGACCAGAGAATTTGTCTTTTTTGAAAATAAGGAGCTCCCCTTTCTTTTCCGTAACCAACAGGGTTTCTGCATTGATCCAGGTCATGCCCCAAGGGTTTTGGAAGCCCGTGTGGAGGGTATCCACCTTGATGTTCATCTTCTCTGTTTTCGTAGCGAATTTTTGAGAAGTTACCGGATCAGGAATGGGATCGCTATCCTTGGCTTCACAGGAGAAGAGAGGAGATAACAAGCCCAAAAGAGCAAGAAGAAAAATCGGAAAAGTTTTCATAGCGTTTGAGGTCAAGGACATACTACCCTAACGCCTGATTGACAGGAAGAGTTTGGAAGGTAGCGTCAAATTTCTTTTTGATTTTGACTAGTAATTTACGGACAAGGTGAGCACAAAAAAAAGACCTTTCAAGGAAAGGTCTTCTAAATGAGTTATCCGAAAATTTTATCGGATGGGAAGCAATTTGACCAATAAGCCGGTTGCTTCTGTAATCGCATAGATGTATCCTTTTGGGCTTTCTGCTACTTGGCGCACGCGGCCGATGTCCTGAAGTAGTTTTTCTTCCTTCACATAGGTCGTGCCATTCATTTCCACGCGAGCAATGTGCTGCTTTGCAAGGGCAGCAACCAAGATGTTGCCTTTCCAAGCTGGATATTTGTCAGACGTAACCACGGCTACACCACAGGTGGCGATAGAGGGAACCCAGTAATGCTTGGGCTGCTCCATGCCTTCTTTTTCTTGGATATCCGTGATAGGTGTTCCATCGTAGTTAATGCCGTAAGTGATCACCGGCCAACCGTAATTCTTTCCTTTTTCGATGAGGTTGAGTTCGTCACCACCCATTGGACCATGCTCTACTTCCCAAATTCTATCGTTCGCTTTGTCGTAAATTAAGCCCTGTGGGTTTCTGTTTCCATAGGTCCAGATTGAGCTGGTGGTTCCCAAGGAATCCTTGAACGGATTGTCTGCAGGAATGCTTCCATCGTCCTTGATGCGGTGGATTTTTCCATGTGCATTGTTCAAGTTTTGTGCATTCATTGGGATATTTCCCTTGTCTCCGTTGGAGAAATAGAGGAAGCCTGCCTTATCAAATACGATGCGGCTACCAAAGTGACGGCCACCTTTCCAAGAAGGGCCCGCTACAATCAGTTCCTCCTGGTTTACAGCCTGATTGCCTTCCAGTTTGAATCGCAAGATGGTGGTGGCAGCCGTGCTATCTTCAAAATGCTTGGCGTAGGAGATGTAAATCCAACCATTTTCTGCATAGTTGGGATGCACAGCCACGTCTAGGAGACCTGCTTGATTTACGTTGTGAACTGCAGGTAAACCTTGGATTTTTTCTCCCGTAAATTTATCCTCCTTGAAAACTAGGATCTCTCCTTTTCTTTCGGTGACGAGTAGGGTGCCATCTGGGAGCCAGGTCATGCCCCAAGGGTTTTCCAAACCGGTATGGAGGGTATCCACCTTAATCAGCAACTTTTCGGTTTGGGTTGCGAAGGTTTCGTCGATAACGGGTGCTTTCGGGCCACAAGAGGTCCAAGTGATGATTGCCATTGTCAAAATGGCTAGTGAGCGATACAGGGAGCGTAATGCCATGGTTGTTACAGTTAGTGTGGCAAATGTAAACATCTCCTTCCAAAACTTAGCCAATTTTTGAATAGTGGTGATTGGAGAGGATTAGCGTGCAGGAATTTTTCCTTAGCTCCTGTCTTGTAGGTGGTTCATCCATCTTTGCTTACCTTCGCAGCAGGGAATTTTGGGACTCCTTTTTGCCTATGAACAGGACTTTGCACGTGTACAAATTTGGTGGGGCTTCCGTGAAAGATGCGGCTGCACTTCGTAATCTCTATACCATTCTCCAGTCTCGGCTTCAGACCAACAAGCTTATTGTAGTTTCTGCCATGGGAAAAACAACCAATGCACTGGAGGCAGTATTGGCAAAAAAGTTGGTGCAAGCCGATTTTTCCCAGGATTGGAATCAGATTAGGGACTTCCATGTAGGGGTGTGTCAAGAATTGTTTCCGGATGCCCACCCAGTTGTTGCCAAATTGGAACAGCTAATGGATACCGCGCAGCCCATCTTGGAGGCACCAATTTCAAAAAGCAATTACGATGAAGTATACGATCAACTGATTTGTTATGGGGAATTGCTTTCATCTCTTGTCGTCTCTGAATACCTAATTTTTAAAGGATTATCCCTTTCTTGGCAAGATGCACGAACGGTAATTCATACGGATTCGGACTTTAGATTTGCAAAAATAGATTGGGAAAAGACCCGTGCCGCTTGCCAAAATCAATGGGCTGATTTATTGAAGCACCGAACAATCTTGACCCAAGGATTTATAGGACAGGATCCTATTGGCAGAACCACCACACTGGGAAGGGAAGGATCTGACTTTACGGCGGCGATTCTTGCTACTAGCTTGGATGCGGAGTCGGTGACTATCTGGAAAGATGTGCCAGGAGTACTCAATGCAGATCCCAAACTGTTTCCAAACACACAAAAATTTGAAGAGCTCAGGTACCGTGAGGCTGCGGAGATGACCTACTTTGGAGCCTCGGTCATTCACCCCAAAACGATCAAGCCGCTTGCAAATGCAGGAATTCCGCTTTTTGTGAAGTCATTTGTCGATCCGGATGCTTCGGGCACCAAAATCCACGAACATGCTATTGCACACGAGGTACCAACCTTGGTGCTGAAAAAGAATCAAGTTTTGGTCAGCTTTAAGGTGACCGACTTTACCTTTATCGAAGAAAAGCACATTCATGCCATTTACGAAAAGCTGAAAGAGCTGAAGCTGCGTGCCAACATGCTGCAACTTTCTGCGATCTCGGTTTCTCTGGTAGTGGATACCCAACTTTTTAAATTGGAGCAACTGGTTGAAAGTCTCAAATCCACCTTTGAGATCCGATACAACGAGGACTTAGAGCTCTTGACCATTCTAAAGCCGAAGGCACCCGAGATCCCGGCCTTGATGGAAGGCTATGTGGTACTCTTGGAGCAAACCACCCGAACGACCTACCAGGCCGTTCGAAGAAAAAAGTAGGTTTAGGGAGCTACTTGCCGTCGGGATTAACTAACTTAAACTGCACTAATCCCTGATCTACATGTCAACACGCCGCCACTTCCTCCAGCAAGCGGGCCTTACCACGCTTGCACTTAGCCTACCTTTTTCAGATAGCATTGCCCAAGCCTTGGGTCAAGAGCCGAAGGTTTTGCGTGTCGCGATCATGGGGCTTGGAAGCTACGGATCTCGGGTTGCCGAAGCGATGAAAGATTGTTCTAGAGCCAAACTGGTCGGTGTCATTAGCGGTACACCCTCCAAAATAGCCCAATGGCAGCAAAAATATTCGATTCCTGCTCAGAATTGCTACTCCTACGAAACTGTAGACCAAATCAAAAACAACAAAGACATCGATGCGGTCTATGTGATTACTCCCAATGCCTTACACAAAGAACATACCCTTGCACTGGCCAAGGCGGGCAAGCATGTCATCTGCGAAAAACCCATGGCCATCAACGCCCAAGAGGGGCAGGAGATGATTGCTGCCTGTAAAGCAGCAGGGGTACAGCTCTTGATTGGTTACCGGATGCACTTTGAGGCCAACACGCTGGATATTGTCAAAAAGCAGCGGGCAGGAGAATTTGGCAAAACACTCTTTTTCCAAGGACTGAGTGGGTTTGTGATTGGCGACCCTTCCCAGTGGCGGCTAAAAAAGGCCCTATCCGGAGGTGGAGCCATGATGGATATTGGCATCTACTCCATCAACGGGGCACGTTATCTATTGGGGGAGGATCCGATTTGGGTGACGGCGCAGGAAACCAAAACTGATCCCATCAAATTTGGAGAGGGCATAGACGAGACGATCACCTTTCAGATGGGCTTCCCCTCTGGCGCGACTGCCTCCTGTTTGTCCACCTACTCCCTCAACTATCTGGATAAATTTTTTCTCAATGGAACGAAAGGCTTTGCCGAAATGCAGCCCTCTACAGGATACGGTCCCATCAAGGCTAGGACTAATTCCGGTCCACTCGAGCACCCCCATGTGACCCATCAAACCACCCAAATGGACGAAATGGCGTCGATTATCTTGGATGGGAAGCAACCCCTAATTCCCGTGGATGGAGAAGAGGGACTAAAGGACATGCGGATCGTAGATGCCATCTACCAAGCGGTGAAAACAGGCCAAAAAGTAAGTATTTAACTCAAATTTGGTTCAAGGTAGGAGTGAATGGCTTAGGCCGTAGGTTGGTTGCCAACTTACTTTTCTATACTTCAAAAAACTGGGGATGAGCCCCTTTTAGGTGGCTGATCAATCCATCTAGCGCATTATCTAGAATCCGGTACACGTTCTCAAAGTCCTCTTCCCCACCATAGTAAGGATCGGGAACAGCTAGACCCGTTTCTCCAGCAGCAAAGTTTCGCATTAAAAAAATCTCCTTGTTGGGAAACCGAGATTGGAGTTTAAGGACTTCCAAATTTCGGAGGTTGCTTGAATCCATCGCGATGATGTAGGTGAAATCCCTAAAATCGCTGAGGTGCACCTGTCGGCCTCTGTGCTGGATTCCTACCCCATTTTTTTGAGCACAACGAATCGTTCGATCATCAGGCAGCTCTCCGATGTGGTAATCTGAAGTTCCTGCGCTATCCGATTGAATGCTTTTTTCTAATCCAAAGGCCTTGATTTTGGCATTGAAAATACCCTCGGCCATGGGAGATCGACAAATATTACCCAAACACACAAACAAAACTTTAATCATCAGTTCTCTTCACTCAATTCAATCGCAACCTAGTCCATATCAACAGATTAGGGTATAAAAAAAGCAAGCTCAGTTTTTTCATCCAAGCAAAAGTTAAAAAAAATATAGAAATCTAAGGGATTGCCTACTTTTGAAAGATGAATGTCTTGTATTGGCTACTTATGGAGTTAAGCACCAGGATTTTACCAATCCTCGGCATTTTTGTGCCAAAAATCAGGCATTTTGTAGCGCAACGAGAAAATCTATTTTCATCACTCAGTGACTTTCGAACTGCGCATCCAGGGCCCCTGACCTGGTTTCATGTAGCCTCCCTAGGAGAGTACGAACAGGCAAAACCGGTCATTGCAGCACTCAAAGCACAGGAACCTTCAACCAAGGTGGTGCTGAGCTTTTTTAGCCCTTCTGGTTATGAGCCTACCGCAAGGAAGCCACAAGTTGGAGTGGATTGGATTACCTACCTTCCGCTAGACCGCAAGTCCTGGGCAGAACATTTTGTATCAGTTTTGAATCCTACTCGAAGCATTTTTGTGAAGTACGACCTCTGGTACCATCACTTACAGGCCTTGAAGCAAAGACAGGTTCCGACCAATTTGATTGCTGCCTCCTTTCGCCCAGATCAATCCTATTTTACCTGGTATGGGGGCTTTTTTCGCAGGATGCTGGAGCAAATGGATTGGATTTTTACGCAAAACGAAGCAAGCATTCAGCTTTTGGCTTCTCTAAAAATCACAAATGCAAGCCATACTGGAGATACGCGATTTGATCGGGTGGCCGCTACTGCTGCACAGCCGATGGACTTTCCGGCCATTCGCGAATGGATCAAGGATAGACCTACTGTAGTAATCGGATCCGCTTGGGAAGAAGACATGAATCTCCTCATTCCCTTGATTCAATCCAAACCGAACTATTTATGGGTCATTGCCCCTCATTCTATTGATGTGCTAGCGATGGATCGATGGGCATCGGCACTAGGGGTTCCAACCCAAAAATACTCCCAGTGGAAAGGGGAGCAAGACCCTCATGTCTTATTTATTGACAACATTGGCATGCTCTCCTCCCTGTACCAATTTGCGCATTTTGCCTACGTGGGTGGAGGATTTGGCAAAGGCCTTCACAATATTTTAGAGCCGCTAGGTTTTGGGATTCCTGTAATCTTTGGGAATCCTAGGCGTGCATCCAAATTTCCAGAAGCAGCACAAAGTCAAGCAGAAGGCTGTGGCTTTGCGGTGACTAGTTTCTCCGAGCTTCAGGAATGTGTACATCAGTTGGAGCAACCTGAATTTTACCGAAAGTCCACTTCCGCTGCCCAACATTGGGTGAAGGCTAATCTAGGTGCAGCAGACCGCATTCTAGCACATCTCACTACTTCAACCTCCTCAAAATGAAAGGAAGAGTCATCAAGTCTACCGGGAGCTGGTACCTAGTCCACACCGACCAAGGGATTCTTTCGGCGCGATTGAAAGGCAAGTTTAAGCAGGATGAACTCAAGCTCACCAACCCCATTGCAGTAGGCGATTGGGTAGCATTGGAAAAAGAAGAGGGACAGGATTCGGCGGTTATCCACGAGATTTTCCCAAGAGACAATTATGTCATCCGTAAGTCTACCCGGAAGCAACACTTTTCGCACATGATTGCCAGCAACATTGACCAGGCGATCTTGGTGATTACGATGAAGAAGCCACGAACTTCGCTAGGCTTCATCGATCGCTTCTTAGTAGCCACAGAAAGCTATGGGATTCCTACTTTATTGGTTGTAAACAAGATGGATCAGTTGGAAGGCGAGGAGGAAAGTGACTGGCTTCAAGATATCCATGAGATCTATGTTCCCCTCGGCTATGCCGTGGTGGAAGTTTCTGCGCTGAAAGACACGGATCTCGACTCGAAGCTATTGCCCAAAATTCAAGGGAAGTCCAACCTGATCGCTGGGCATTCGGGTGTGGGCAAAAGCACCTTGCTCAATGCGCTTTTGCCTGATGCAAGGCAAGAAACCAAAGCAATATCCGATTACAGCGCAAAGGGTGTGCATACGACCACCTTTGCTGAGCTATTTTTCCTGCCAGGATCAGGAGACCTCATCGATACACCAGGCATCAAAGAGTTTGGGATTTTGGATGTAGCAGAAGAGGAGCTCTCTCATTTTTTTCCAGAAATGCGCCAATACCTGGGCCAATGCAAATACAACAATTGTACCCATGTGAATGAACCCGGCTGTGTGGTGCTCCAAAAACTAAAGGAAGGGTATATCCACCCCTACCGCTACCAGAGTTACTTGAATATCCTAAGTGAAGAGGATAGTCATCGATAAAGTGTTTTGAAACTAGGGCAAATTGCTCTAATTTTCACTTTCTAAAAATCATCCCATGACCGAAGTACTGAACCATAAGCAAGTAGGGCAAAAGATCACCCGAATGGCTTTTGAAATCTATGAGCGGAATCTCCATGCTTCTGGAGGTATGGTAGTCGCTGGAATCACCGGCATGGGAACTATTTTAGCCCACCTGCTAGCTACCGAGCTACGCAAAATTTCTCCCCTGCAAGTGGAAGAGGTGGAGGTACTTTTGGATAAGCAAGCTGTCACGGCTACCGATGTTCAGCTATCCAGTCCCATTGCCTTAAAAGGGAAAACGATTATTCTAGTCGATGACGTGCTCAATACAGGGAAAACATTGGTTTATGCCTTGAAACCATTTTTGGAGCATGAAGTTGAAAAAATGGAAATCGCAGTGCTCGTCAATAGAAGCCATGGTTTATTTCCAGTCAAGCCGGACTACACCGGCTTTGAGTTGGCCACTACCTTCAATGAGCACATTCGAGTTGATTTTTCGGGCAACAACTATTCTGTTCACCTTCTCTAAGCACATATGTCTAATCATTCCTCTGCTTCGGTGAAGCGCATCACTACCCATACGCTTCAAGAAATGAAGCAGCGCGGAGAAAAAATCTCCATGTTGACAGCCTATGATTATTCCATGGCCAAGATTGTGGATGCTGCTGGAATGGACATTATTCTTGTAGGAGATTCGGCTTCCAATGTCATGGCTGGTCACGAAACCACCCTTCCCATCACACTAGATCAAATGATTTACCATGCCTCGGCAGTCGTTCGGGCAGTGAAGCGGTCCTTTGTGGTGGTGGATATTCCTTTTGGCAACTACCAAGGAAATAGCTCAGAGGCTCTTCGCTCTGCCATTCGCATCATGAAGGAGTCTGGAGCACATGCCGTCAAAGTGGAGGGGGGTGCTGAAATCAAGGAATCGGTTGCACGAATTCTAAGTGCTGGAGTACCTGTGATGGGGCACTTGGGCCTGACTCCACAGTCGATTTACAAGTTTGGAACCTATGCCGTACGCGCCAAAGAAGAGGCCGAAGCCGAGAAGCTGGTAGAAGATGCCAAGCTATTGGAAGCTTGCGGTTGCTTTGCGTTGGTGTTGGAAAAAATACCTGCAGCTTTGGCAAAGCGAGTGGCCGATGCCCTCAGCATTCCGGTGATTGGAATAGGAGCAGGTGGAGATGTAGATGGTCAGGTGCTGGTGATGCACGACATGCTTGGGATTACCCAAGAGTTTCGACCACGATTTTTGCGGGCCTATGCCGACCTCAATCAAATCATGACCCAAGCCTTCCAGCAGTATATTTCGGATGTGAAATCGAAGGATTTCCCCAATTCTTCCGAGAGCTACTAAGTCAAGTAGCGATTTCTCGTCGTTAGCTCCCTTCCCTTAGACAAAAGGGATGCACCTTATTTCTTAGATGCGGCTTCTACCCGCAAGATAAAATCACTCAATACATTCATGTAATTGATGAAAGCATCGTATGGGGTATCGTATGGGCTGAAATACTCGTGTACCGATCCATCCGAGAAGAACTTGGTGCAGATGTAATAGAAGTGATCGGAGGTTTGCAGGTACTCCCAGTCTCGAAGTAGCTCTGGGTCCTTGATTTTCCTGATTTTCTTTTCCAGTTCATACAAGCGATCAAAAGCCTCGTCCTGCATGTCGTTGCCCAGCCATGCGGTGAGGTCGCGCTCCTCATCTGCCCAGGAAATAGGAGTAGGAACATGAATGCTGCTGACGGGAGAAAGGGCTGCTACCACCTCTGAAGGGGTAGAGAAGCTAAAGTTGGACTGCGAAAATATCGCCTCCGGGAGGTGGCGCATGAAATCAAAAATTCCAGTTTCTGCCCATTGGTGCTCCCCAAAAGTTTCGTAGTCCATAAATAGGTTGACCACGGGTTCTTCCTTCGGTAAGGCATTGAGCCAGTTCACAAACTTGTCTGTGGTCAGCGGATAATCTCCCCAGGTCTTGTCTCCAAATCGGAAGGCGATGTCATCCGAGAGGCGGAAATTTTTGAGCAGCACTTTTAGGTTTGGGTTCTTTGCATTGGAATAGACGTAATTGGGGCTTTTCCATCCCAAAACGTGCTTTGCACCTTCGGTAAGCATTCCCTGATAACCAAGTTCAGCGACCATTGCTCCAATATCATCTGAGTAGATCAACTCGGTATTTCGGAACACTTTGGGGCTGTAGCCATTGAAAAGCGCCTTGATTCTATCCTGGTGCTTGTGCACCAAGGCAAAAAACTCATCCTTGCTTTTGAGCGCCGCAAGGGAGTGGGAGTAGGTTTCGTTGAGTAGCTCCACATGGCCTGTAGCCACCAGTCGCTGAAAGCTTTCCAGCACATCAGGCGCATAGGCTTCCATCTGGTCCAAGAAGGTGCCGGAAATAGAAAAGGCCACCTTGAACCTACCCTGGTAACGTTGAATAAGCTCCAACAACAGAGAGTTCATCGGGAGGTAGCATTTCTGCGCCACTTTTTGGATGACATTCCGGTTGAGGTAGTCATTCCAATAGTAGTGATCTTCCCCAATGTCAAAAAATCGATAGGGCTTCAGCCGGTAGGGTTGGTGGACTTGAAAATAAAAGCAGACAGTTCTCATGCGCGTTGAGCTAAAATTTTATCGTAGACAGTCACTAGTTTGGCAGCAACATGCTCCCACTTCAATTTTTTCAATTCATCTGCTCCTAGTTCAGTAAACATACGAGCGATGCTAGGGTAATGTAGGAGACCAAAAATGGCGTCTGCCATGGCGTCCACATCCCAAAAATCAATTTTGATGGCATTGTTTAGCACCTCAGCTACTCCAGATTGCTTGGAGATGATGACAGGGGTATTGTGCCGCACTGCCTCGAGCGGGGCGATTCCAAAAGGTTCGGATACCGAAGGCATCACATACACATCACTGATCGCATACATGTGATCTACGTCGTCTCCTTTCAAGAATCCCGTAAAATGAAATTTGGTGCCCATGCGAAGTTCGGCCACACGATCCACCATTTTATTGAGTAAATCTCCTGACCCGGCCATGACAAACCGTACATTGGGATCTCTTTCAATCACTTTTTTGGCAGCTTCTACAAAGTATTCTGGGCCTTTTTGGTAGGTGATTCGGCCCAGGAAAGTCACGATTTTCTCCGGTACTTTTTTCTGGTAAGAAGAGGTAATGATGCTTGCGTCGAGTACTGCGTTGTGGAGCACGGTGACTTTTTCAGGAGGGATGCCGTATTTACGAACGCAAATGTTTTTGGTCAACTGACTTACTGCGACCACGTGATCGGCGGCATGCATGCCCGCGCGTTCAATTTCAAAAACGGGAAAGTTGACAGACTCCCCAGATCTATCGTACTCGGTGGCATGTACATGGACGACAAGGGGCTTGCCGCTAATCTCTTTGGCAGCGATGCCTGCAGGGTATGCTAGCCAGTCGTGGGCATGGATGATGTCAAAGTCGGTTCGGTCCCTTGCGATCTGTGCCCCAACTAGGGCATAACGAGACACTTCCTCCATGAGGTTTTTACCGTATTTGCCGCTAAACTGGTAGTTGGTGGAAAATATGCTCTCATCCACATCGGTCCGGTCGTGTATGGCATAATCTGTAAATTTTTTGAATGCCTTGGGGCCTAAATAAGGTACCAAGTAGCTATTGACTTCGAGGTAAGTCAGGTTTTTCCAGAGCTTTTTAAATCGACGCTCTCGGTAATCAACCGTCACTCCACTAGCATTGACAAAGTCTGCCACAGGCTCCTCATCTCCCCAGAGTTTGGGAACTACAAAAATCACCTCTTGCTTGTGAACATTCATCCCTTGAATCAGTCCATAGCAAGCCGTGCCGAGTCCTCCAGATATATGGGGTGGGAATTCCCACCCAAACATGAGTACTTTCATAGGGAATCCATTAAACCTGTTTGACTAAGTCCATCATTCGTAGCAGCTCTGCGATACTCCAAGCTTGCGATACAGAACCCTTCGGACGGTGGGGTGCATCCCCATCGTATATCTCAGCCACCGTTCCTACTCCATACTGCGTCATGACGCCATCAAAGCCCTTGATGATTTTCTCAACAAAAATTTTGGCTGCCTTACCGTGTAAGCGAAGGTAGCCCTGAGCAAAATGTCCCAATAGCCAAGCCCAAACCGTTCCATTGTGGTAGGCCTGGTCTCTACTGATTTGATTTCCAAAATAGTAGCCTTTGTATCCCGGATCATCTGGGGATAGCGAACGCAAGCCTCTTGGGGTGAGGAGTTTGGATTTAACAATCTCCAATACTTTATCGCATTTTTCTTCCTCCAAAATCCGATAGGGTAGGGAAGTTGCAAACAACATGTTTGGACGGATCGACCAATCTTTTTCTTCTCCATCGACCACATCCGCTAGGTAGCCATAGTCCCAAGACCAGAATTCCCGATCAAAAGATTCCTTTACTTTGGCGGCTAGGGTACCATATTCTTCCTCACCACTCAGTTCATGGTAGAAGCACAAGGCATTGTACCACAGGGCTTGTATTTCTACTGGGCAACCGATTCTCGGCGTAACGGGACCATCTGGTGTGATCGCATCCATCCAGGTGAGCGCTAGGCCCTCTTGGCCACCCCAGATTAGGCCGGAAGGAAGCATGTGAATGTTAAAGTCTGTGCCTTCCTTGAATCCTTCAAGAATCCCTCGGAGTTTGCCCAGGTAACGATCCTTTACGGTCTTTTTATCTCCAGTGTACTGAATGTAGGTTTGGAGGGACCAAAAAAACCAAAGAGGAGCATCCATGGAGGTCATGTTGGTGTAATCTCCACTGCCAATGTTTGGGAAAAGGGCACCTTTCAGATCCTTAGACATGGTGTCCATAATTGCCAAAAAGGTTTCAGGTTCCCCTGTGGCCAAGGTTAAGCCCGGAGCAGCGATGAAGGTGTCTCTACCCCACCATCCAAACCAAGGGTAGCCTGCTATGATACGGACATCCCCGTCTCGCTGTCGGATAAACTGTCCAGCAGAATTTTTAAGGCAGTTTTCAAAGTTATTTCGAGGAATTCGGCGTGCGATTTCCTTGCTGAAAGCATTGGCTCGGGTTTCTGGATCTGCATCGGTCAGGCCTGCAGAAAAAATGACTGATTCTCCTTTGCTGATTTCAAATTCTAGGCATCCCGGAACGAATAGGTCTTCTTGGTAGTCGTAGCCTCGCTCTCGTTCTTGGATGTACTCCAAATTGTAATACCAATCTGGCTTGGAAATAAACGTCGCTTCCTTGGACAGCTGTAGGTACAGCGGATCGTAGTTGGGGTACAATTGAAACTTCACTCCATTTGGCACCAACTCGTATGCTTTATTGATTCGGTCGTTCGCTTTTTGAAGTTGGTGGTAGCCGCGGAATGCTAAAAACGGTTGAATCCGAATGGTAGTTGGCGACTGGGCTTCGAGGAGTGTGTAGCGAATCATCACTCGATCTCGATTGGAATCGAGAATCAATTCTTTTTGTAGCAACACCCCTCCCACGCGATAAGTCAATTTGGGAATCGGCTCAGAATCAAAGTCTTCTAGGTATTTGTGGCCTCTGGGGGAATAATTCCCTGGAAATTTGGCAATGCCTAGGTTGAAGCTCGCTCCGTGCTGAATGACCGTCTCATGTAAGGTGGAGAGCAATACGTGGTTTTGCGAATCGATTTGCGGCTGCGGTACCACGAGTAGCCCATGGTATTTCCGGGTATTACATCCAATGATGGTGGTGCTCGTGTAGGCTCCCGATCGATTGGTCCGAATAATTTCCCGATCTAGGGAATAATTTAAATTGATTAATTGGGACTTATCAAAATGGATGTAGCTGCTCATCGGGTAAAATTGAATTCAACTAAAAATAAGCTATTGCTGGGACAAGAAAAATTAAAGTTCAAAAAATAAAGGTTATGTCTCCATAACCTTTAACTATTCTTGTTTTTCAGGAATGAACCGCTTCCTTTTGCAGTTCCTCACAGGTTTTGATGGACTCTTCAAACTTGCTGAGGTAGTTTTTAATCTGCAGGATATTTACTGGTTTCACTACCGGAAATTTCGGAGATGATTTAAACAGAGTAAACATAACTGTTGGTTTAGTTTTTGTATTCTTGACAAATGCCATGCCAAAAGAAAACGAATCTATAAAAAAACCCCTCAAAGGAGGGGTTTTTGGGTGAAAGACCGGGCTCGAACCGGCGACCTCTGGATCCACAAACCAGCGCTCTAACCAACTGAGCTACAATCACCGTGTGGGGTTCCAATCCGCAGCTTGCCTTGAATTGGTTTGCAAAAGTAAGGACTGTCTTCCTTTAGAGCAAGACCAAGGCAATTTATTTGTATTAAAAATACAGTTCCTCTGAATCTCTCCGATTTTTTAAAGAGTTGAATTCTTAATTTTTATCCTTGCCCCAACTCCCGCAAAGCTGATTTCCTCTGCTAGGATAAAAGCATCAAAGGCATGCACTACGCCTTTTCCGAAGGATTCCGCCTTTGATTGCCTATATTTGTGTTTCTGAACCAATCTAGGTTCCCATTTTCTCACTATTCCCTCGCTACCCAATGAGCAACGAACTGCTAGGATTTGATGCCTTCAAGCTAAACAAACAATTGCTCAATGCCGTAGCTGAGTCCGGATATACCGTTCCCACTCCAATTCAAGCACAGACCATTCCACTTGCGCTAGCAGGGCATGACGTGTTAGGGATTGCACAAACGGGCACAGGCAAAACTGCTGCATACCTTTTGCCCCTGCTGATGAAAATCAAGTATGCGCAGGGCATGCATCCAAGAGGCGTGATTCTCGCCCCCACACGGGAACTGGTGATGCAAATTGAAGAAGTTGCCCAGCACTTGGCAAAATACACGGGTCTTCGAATCGCCAGTCTTTATGGAGGACTGGGGCCCAAAACGCAAATTGAGCGCGTGGAAGCAGGGGTTGATCTTTTGATATCCACTCCTGGAAGGTTTATGGACCTCTATCGGAAAGGGGCCATTTACACCAAGGACCTGAAGACGATGGTCTTAGATGAAGCCGATAAAATGATGGACATGGGATTTATGCCTCAAATCCGAGCTATTCTAGAGGTGATTCCATCCAAGCGCCAAAACCTCCTTTTCTCTGCCACTTTTTCAGGAAGGATAGACCATTTGGCAGCGGAATTTTTAGAATTTCCAGAGCGTGTAGAAGTGGCGCCCTCAGCGACTACGGCAGAGACGATAGCCCAAGTGGTCTACAATGTTCCCAATATTAAAACCAAGATCAACTTGCTTGCGCATTTGCTCGAAAATGAAGAAATCAACCGAGCGATGATTTTTACGCGCAGCCGAAAAAATGCAGAGTCGGTTTATTCCTTCTTGGAGCGCAAGGATTTCGGAGAGATTCGCGTAATCCATGCCAACAAAGGGCAAAATACGCGGATCAACTCCATGGAAGATTTTAAGGCAGGAGATGTGCGAATCTTGGTAGCTACGGATGTGGCCTCCCGAGGATTGGATGTGACCTTAGTATCCCATGTGATCAACTTTGACGTTCCCCTCATCTACGAAGATTACGTACACCGCATCGGTCGAACAGGTAGAGCTGAAAATGAAGGAAAGGCGATCACCTTTATCAACCCAGCAGAGTCCTATCATTTTGAAAAAATCGAAGAACTTATTCGGATGAAGGTAGAGGTATTGCCCATTCCAGATGAGGTGGCTGTACCTGCTACGCCTTTTGAAGAGAAACAAGGCTACGAGCGAGAGTTAGATCGACTCAAGCAACGTGATAACCCGGACTACAAAGGTGCTTTCCATGAAAAGAAGGAGCGTCCTAAAGAAAACATTGGTAAGGGTGCCAAAGTAAAGGCGAAAAAGAAGCAAAAGAAGCCCAATAGAAACCAGCTCAAAACCAAAAACCAAAAAAATAGAGGGAAACACGGGGAGGGATAAATCTCGATTAGGTGTTTTGCTTTCGAAAAGAATGCAAGCAACACAATTGTATATTGACAAAGTAAAAAAGAAGGGGCCAATTGGCCCCTTCTTTTTTACCTGTCTGTTCGGGTATTGCTTCCATCCACAGGAGTCCGCTGCTCTCTGTTGGCAAGGTCCCAAGCGGTATGGAAAATCAAGTGTGCCCGCTTGCTCATCAATGGAAACTCAATTTTGTCTACCGTATCGGTTACCTGGTGGTAGTCGTCGTGTACCCCATTGAAGAAAAAGATCACTGGGATGTTGAACTTGGCAAAATTGTAGTGGTCAGAGCGGTAGTAAAAACGATTGGGATCGTCTTCAGCATCGTATCTGTAATCTAGGATCAAGTTGGTGTAGGTGATGTTGTTGTACTCATTGATTTTTTTCAAATGAGAGGAAAGCATCTCCGAGCCGATCACATACACATAGTCCTTGTTTGCTTCTTTCTGGTATTCGTAATCGATTCTGCCCACCATGTCAATGTTGATGTTATTGACGGTGTTCGCAATTGGGAAAACAGGGTTTTCAGAGTAGTACTCAGAGCCCAACAATCCTTTCTCTTCACCAGTTACATTCAAAAACAAAATGCTTCTTCTTGGCTTCA
>CANGZP010000048.1 GCA_947458475.1 Cyclobacteriaceae bacterium
TACATCGCTCTCGGCATGGTGGGAGATGGCGATGCTTGGCAGGGACTGACCATCCTACGAAATGAAGTTCCAGGACACTTTTCGATGATCTTATCTAAAGGAGAAATGATGGTTGCAGATGGAAAAGGAGGAACTCGCGATGCCTATTTGGATCTTCCAGGTTTATCGGTTTTGATCGGTGGAATGTGGATTACCAACTTGAGCTATTGGGGATTCAACCAGTACATCACCCAGCGGGCCCTTGCGGCAAAGAATTTAGATGAGGCCCAGAAGGGGATGATCTTCGCTGGATTTTTGAAGTTATTGATGCCATTAATTGTAGTTATTCCAGGAATTGCCGCACTCGTTATTGTGAATAATGGAACTGACCTTGGATTTATTGAATCCATGAAAGATCCAGTTACAGGATTGATCAAATCGGATCGAGCCTATCCTTCGCTTCTTCAGATACTGCCTACGGGATTAAAGGGGCTTGCTTTTGCAGCGTTAACGGCTGCTATCGTGTCTTCATTAGCTTCTATGGCAAATAGTACCTCAACCATTTTCACCATGGATATTTATGCCAAGTACTTTGGCAAAAATTCTTCTGAAACCACCAAGGTAAAAGTGGGTCGAATTACAGCAGTTGTCGCATTTATCATTGCGGCTTTAGTTGCTCCTGCCTTAGGACAATTGGATCAAGCTTTCCAGTTTATTCAAGAATACACTGGCTTTATCAGTCCAGGGGTATTTGCGATTTTCTTCTTCGGTGTATTCTGGAAAAAAACCACCTCCAATGCTGCGCTTGTGGGCGCTTCCTTGAGTATTCCACTTTCTGTAGTACTTAAAGTGGTGTTCCCTGCGCTTCCATTCATTGACCGCATGGGTTGGGTGTTTGTAGTTCTAGCAGGCTTAATGATCGCCATCTCTCTTGTAGAAGGTAAAGGAAAAGATCATCCGAAGAGCATTGAAGTGTCTTCTGAACTCTTCCGAACCAGCACTGGATTTAAGATCGGAGCGATCCTGATCGTGGGTATTATTGCTGCACTCTACACCATTTTCTGGTAAGATGCGCCGCCTTCTATTAGGTCTCGATATTGGGAGCTCCTCTGTCAAGACCTGCATTCTAGATGCTGATTCGGGTCAGGCTCTTGCATCCAAAGCTTTTCCGGAAGTAGAAATGCCCATCCATTCTCCCCAAACAGGATGGGCCGAGCAGGATCCGGAACTTTGGTGGACCTATGTCAAACAAGGGATTGCCTTTGTGCAGCAGCAAGCACAAGTTCAAAAAGGTGAGTTGAAAGGGATAGGCGTAGCCTACCAAATGCATGGGCTCGTTTGTGTGGACCAAGCTCACCAAGTACTTCGTCCCTCCATCATCTGGTGCGACAGCAGGTCAGTAGCACTTGGAGAAAAAGCTTTCCAAACCCTTGGTGAGGATTATTGCTTGCCACATCTGCTCAATTCCCCTGGGAATTTTACAGCTTCCAAACTCCGTTGGGTGATTGAAAATCAACCTGAAGTAGCGGCTCGAATACATAAAATCATGCTTCCTGGTGATTTTATTGCCATGAAGCTAAGTGGAGAAATTCTTACCTCCGAAACAGGCCTTTCTGAAGGTATATTTTGGGATTTCAAGGAAAATGGACTTAGTGATCCTTTACTTAAAGCGATGGACATCCCTAAAAATTGGATTCCTGAGGCTGTCCCTTCTTTTTCTGTACAAGGAAAAGTCTCTGCTTCCGCAGCACAAGAAACTGGCTTGGAAGTAGGGATTCCAATTTCCTATCGTGCAGGAGATCAACCGAACAATGCATTTTCCTTGCAAGTACTCAAGCCAGGAGAGCTTGCTACCACTGCTGGCACCTCTGGAACTGTTTATGGGGTAGCGGATTCGCCAGTGTATGATCCAAAATCACGGGTCAACACCTTTGTCCATGTGAACCATCGTCAAAATAAGCCTTCTTATGGCGTATTGCTTTGCGTTAACGGTACAGGGATTCTGAACTCCTGGCTCAAGCGAACGCTAGGAGGAAGTTCGCTGAGTTACGAGCAAATGAATAGCCTCGCAGCAGAGGCCCCAATTGGTTCTGATAAATTGGCTTTCCTTCCTTTTGGAAATGGAGTGGAGCGCATCCTTCAAAATACCCCTATGGGTGCGCACTTGTTGGGCTTGGACCTGCTCAAGCACGATCAAAAGCATATTCTTCGTGCCGCTCAGGAAGGAATCGTAGCTGCCTTGACCTTTGGATTCCGCATCATGAAAGACATGGGAATGGATCTCAAGACCGTGAAAGCAGGACATGCCAACATGTTTTTGAGCCCAATTTTCCGGCAGACTTTTGTGCAAATGAACCAAGTAAGTCTGGAGCTATACGACACCGATGGGGCTCAAGGAGCTGCAAGAGGCGCCGGTATTGGTGCAGGCATTTTCAGCACGGAAGAGGAAGCTTTTCATGGGCTTACGCTCTTGCAAACCTTGGCTCCAGATCCAACTACCGCAGATCGCTACGAAGAAGCCTATCAACATTGGCTTTCCCGTTTGGAGCAATTGCGTCATCCACTTATAGCTTAATTTTAAACCTATTCAATAACCCATTCTCAAAATAACCTACACTATTATGGCTAAATCATTTTTTCCAAGCATAGGAAAGATTCAGTTTGAAGGAAAAGAAAGTGATAACCCGCTTGCTTTCCGCTACTATGACCCCAACCGGATTGTCGCTGGAAAATCCATGAAGGAGCATTTTAAATTTGCCATCGCCTACTGGCATTCCTTCTGCGGTACTGGAGGAGATCCATTTGGACCCGGTACGATTGTACACCCTTGGGATGCGAGCCCAGATCCAATTCAGCGGGCCAAGGATAAAATGGATGCAGCCTTTGAGTTTATGACAAAGATTGGAGCAGAATACTACTGCTTCCACGATATCGATTTGATTGAGGAAGGACCAAGCCTGGCCGAATACGAAAAGCGCATGCAACTCATCACGGATCATGCAGCTGCGCACCAAAAGGCAAGCGGCATCAAGTTGCTCTGGGGTACGGCCAATGTGTTTAGCAATCCGCGTTACATGAATGGTGCCTCTACCAACCCAAATTTTGATGTAGTAGCATTTGCAGGGACGCAAGTCAAAAACGCAATCGATGCTACTATAAAGTTGGGAGGAGAAAACTACGTATTCTGGGGTGGTCGTGAGGGCTACATGTCCTTACTGAACACAGACATGAAGCGGGAAAAGGAGCACCTCGCTCGTTTCTTGACTATGGCCAGAGATTATGCACGGAAAAATGGATTCAAAGGCACCTTCTTCATAGAACCAAAGCCGATGGAGCCTACCAAGCACCAGTACGATTACGACTCTGAAACGGTGATTGGATTTTTGCGTCATTTTGGGCTGGACAAGGATTTCAAACTCAACATTGAAGTCAATCATGCCACCCTAGCGGGGCACACCTTCCAGCACGAACTTCAAGTAGCTGCAGATACAGGCATGTTGGGTTCCATTGATGCCAATAGAGGAGATTACCAAAACGGTTGGGATACCGACCAATTTGCGCTCAACCTACAGGAACTTACAGAATCCATGTTGATTATCTTGGCTGCAGGTGGCTTGCAAGGGGGAGGAGTCAATTTTGACGCAAAAATCAGAAGAAACTCCACCGATCCAGAAGATTTATTTTTGGCACATATCGGAAGCATGGATGCCTTTGCACGAGGCTTGATTATCGCAGCCGACATCCTTGAAAAATCCGATTACTTGGCCAGAAGAAAAAATCGCTATGCTAGTTTCGATGCAGGCAAAGGGAAGGCTTTTGAAGAGGGTACATTGACTTTGGAGGATCTACGGGCTCATGCCTTTGAAGTAGGAGAACCTACCCAAATCAGTGGAAAGCAGGAATACTTTGAAAATCTGATCAACAAGTTTATCTAATCTGATTATCCGCAATCTTGCCAGTGGCTCAGCTTGCCTGTTTACCTCTGCGGATAATCGTTCATAGACCTCGGTCCACAGGCAGACCGCGGTCAACGGTCCACAGCTCACCTAATTGAACTTCAAAACTTGTTTTCTTAGTTTGGTGTTGAAAAAGCGGATAATTAGATGATCTGAAATAAAAAAGGGAGGTTAACCTCCCTTTTTTATTATCCTTAGCGGATGCTGTCCAACAATTGGTTGGCCTTAGTCATTTGTTGTACCTGCTGTTGGTATACTTCCTGGGCTGGCACGCCCACTACTTTTTCTAGAAATTCAATACTGGAGAAAAGAACCGTTTGCCAGTCTTTGGAGGTGATGGAAGAAGCAATCACGTGATCCCCTGTTTTAGGGAAGGACAATTCTTTTTTCAGTGCAGCAGGTGTACCAAGTTGGCTGTACATTTCTTTCATCTTATCTACCGATACCACCATGTCCTTCTCTTGTTCATTTTTGAAGTAATAGCCCATAAATACGGGCTGCTTTACTTGAGCAAAAGTTTCTTTGTTCATCTCGCTGTACATCAAGACCGCCAAACTTTGGTATCCATTGGCATGGTATTCTTCAGACCAGTAATCTCCCTTTTCACCTTCACGCTGCTGATTCATTACTCCATCTTCTAGGAGTGTTTTCTTCATCACCCAAAAGGTCCAGGGTTTAAAAAAGCCTTCCAATAACCTTGCTTCATCACGAATAGCAGGAGAATACAAGACCAAGGCATGGAGTTCTGGCTGCTGACTCGCGAGCAATAAACCAAGAGAACCTCCCATAGAAGTACCTACTACAATCACTTTATCACCTAAACTTTTTCCGATTTGGTAGGCCTCGCCAGCTGCATTGGCTAAGTCTTGAGCCGTCAAGTATTCCATCCCGTTTTTTCGGCTAATTCCATGTTCCGGGAGTCGAGTCACAAATAGGTTGGCTCCAAAATGAGCCGCCAAGAAGCGATGGACTGGGTCGCCTTCCATGGGACTGGCACCAAATCCATGGATGTAGACGATGGAATAGGGAGTTTTTTGCTTGGCAACTGAATCTGCCCAAATGATATTGGCTTCGTTTCCAGGTTTCAATCCTTTTACTGAATCCTCTCGGGTGGACAGGTACTTCGCTAGACCCTGAGCGTCCGTGGGAACTTCTGGATACGCAATGGTCAAATCCTGTGTTTTTACCTTGGGTCCAAGCATGTAGATGACCACCAGGATCATGGCAGTAGCAAATAAGCCTAGAAATATTTTCTTCAGTAGTTTCATAAAAGGAGAGAATGGCCGATAAATGAGCGGACAAGTATGCAAATATTCTGGATTTTATTGGGATCTGAACTTTTTCCGCCCAGATTTAGATCAGATTTTAATACAGACAACCATTCTTAAAATCGAAGCGTTTAACTTTGGGAATTCTAAACCGCTAAAACCATGAAAAAGTTAGTACTCGTAGTCGCTTTGCTTCTCAGCTCCCTTGCTGCATTTGCACAGGACGGTCCACTTCCAACTCGGTCTGTTTTTGCAGAATTGGGTGGTTCAGGGCTTGCCTACAGTTTTAATTACGATTTCCGATTTGATTCTACTCGCATGGATTCTTGGGGAATGCGTGTAGGTGCTGGAGGCTATAGCATCGATGGGGATTCCTTTTTTTCATTACCTGTATTGGTCAATAAACTATACGGAAAAGACGGTCGTTATTTTGAATTAGGTCTTGGGTTGACATTTTTTGGTATTTCTAATCAGAGTTATTCCTATTGCTCCTCTGGGTACTACGATGCAAATGGAATGTATGTATGCTTAAACCAAGATGTGGAATCAAACATCGATTTCATCCTACCCGTTGACGGCTCACCAAGCTTGATGGGTACCATGAATATTGGTTATCGCAAAATCCCAGTAGATGGTGGTTTCACTTGGAGAGTAAATTTGACTCCCATTTTTAATAACAACGGCTTTTGGCCCTTGTTTGCAGGGGTAGGGCTAGGCTACGCTTTTTAGATTTTCTGATTATTCGCTTTTTCACCACTAACCAGAGAAAAAGTATTAGAGGTTCAATTAAGTGAGCTGTGGACCGTGGACAGTCAGCTGTTAACGATTATCCGCAGATTTCAACAGGTGCAAAGTCAATCGTTGTGCCTGTTTTTCCAGATCGATACCCAGTTCATCACGGGTAACCCGAATTACTTTTTCTCGATCAGAGACAGGCAATTTTTCATACCCATACCAAGCCCCTAGAATTCCACCTGCCAAAGAAGCCGTGGTATCGTTGTCTCGACCGTAGTTTGTAAGGAAGGTGAGCGTACCCATAAAATCAAAATCCGTGAATAACATGGCAGTGAGCGCTTGCTGGTAGATTTCTCCTGCATGGAATGGCATGTCCTGTTGCCTGCGATCCAATTCGCTGTAGGCATAGACTAAGGCGGGATTGCCCAAAGCCAAACGCGAGGGGAGCGAATCCAATTTATTTGCTTCGCGTACGATAGTTAAGGCATCCTTAAGTAATTTATGTGAGGTTCTGCCCACCAATCGGCTTTGGAAATAACCTTCTGGATCTAATCTCAGGGTAGCCAAAAGGCTGTCTTGACTAGCTTTTGGGGCCATCCCTGCGGCTGTCATGGCAGCTGCAAGAGCTGTCAAATCGCGGGCATAACCCAAGTCAAACATTGAAAGTTTGTAAGCCTCCTGGTAGGCTTTTTTCGGATTACCTGGAAAAAAGGCCCCCAAGGTTGGTGCATAAAGCAGACCTGCACAGACCATTTCTCCTCCATAGAATTTGGACAAGGAGTCTGCATAGCCACCCAAATTATCTTCTAGATAGGGTGAGGCTACTTTTGCCCACTCCGAAAGCCAGTTGGCTTCTTGCAATGCATTTTCAAAAGGCTCCACGTCTGTACCTTCGGTCTTTTTGAGTTTATCCAAACTACCCGTGTAGGTTTTTAAGAGCTGCGAAGCAAAGGCCTTGGAATCAAGAGACTCTGATTTTTGACTGAGCAAGTAGTCCACCGTAAGATTTTTCCATCGGGTGTCATCCGTGGTGCCACCAGCAGGTAAGTTGGCCTTCCAGATTCCCTCTGGAGATACCTCACGGATCATGGAATCAAGATCCTCTACAAATCCATATTCCAGTTGAATCGCATCTCGCGACCACATCTCGGTGGGTGCTCCCATAGCGTCGCCGATAGCGGACCCTACCAACATTCCCAAAACTTTGTCGTATAGTTCTGCTTCGGTTAATCCAAATTCAGTTGGGATGTTCTTGGAAAATGAGGTGGAAGCCACTTCAGTTTCCTGTTTTGCACACGAAAAGGATAGTAAGGCAATAAAAACGAAGGCTAGCTTTTTCATTTAGGACAGGAGGTAAGTTCGTGCACGAGCAAGGATCGATTTTTTTTCATCTAAACTTAAGGTTACGGGCAATTGGGCAATCCCGATTAATCTGCGGAGGAGTTCCACGCCTCGGTACTGCTGTACCAAATCCCATTCTAGAGGTAAAGTGTAGTGGGTCTGTACCAGTTGGGCTACTCTAGGATCTTGCTGGGTTAGGTCCAGATGCGCGAGCAGGACGCCGAGGTCAAATTCAGGATCGCCCAGACCGCCAAATTCCGGATCAATGATTTTGATTCCAGTGGCCACTTCGAGCCAGCTACCGGGATAAAAATCTCCATGGATCAGAGTTTTGCCTGTTTTAAGGTAGCGCTGTCCGAGGGAATGGATTTTTTCTTTGAGTGCAGCGTCGCGCTTGTAGGGTAGGCTTGACTCTTGCAATCGCGGCTGGATTTGGTCTAGGTCAAAGCCATTTTCTTCCAAAAAGGGAAACTCAAAAATATGCTCGTGGTTCAAGATACGCATGCCATCCGTATTGGGAAAATCGGCAACCTCCACCTGATGAAGCTGTATTAAATATTCCACTAGATGAACAAGTTCATCGGGTTGAAGCTGCCTGATCCCATCATAAAGTGGGAGAAAGTCGCTTCCTTCACCCAAATCCTCTAAGAGCATCAGATGCGCTTGGGAATCGTAATGCAGTACTTTGGGGGAATGGGATGCTAGGTACGGATTTCTGTTCAGGACTGTCAAGAATCGGTATTCTACCTCAATTCGACTGATGGGAGCAGGGATTTGCGGGTATTTCCGAACAAAAGGTTTGGACTGCTTTAGGATATAACTTCCTAAATTCGTTTTTATTCGAAGCACCAAGTTCATGTTACTTTCCCCTGGCACTTCGGTAAGGATGATGTGTTCACCAGACTTCCAAAAATCGAATTTTTGGAGCAGTTCAATGGGGGAATTTTGCTGGATATCGATCATAGGTTCACAAGTCGTCAAATTTAGTCTTTCAATAGAAAGAAGTTTGGGTTTGGCTAGAATTTTAAATTAGAAAGGGTGGATTTGTGCTTGCTATCGAAGCTATTTCTCTATTTTTGACTAGTAAAACTAAACCCAAATATGTTCGGACTTCATCGATCGCTCTTTACGGAGGAGCATGACTTATTTCGCCAAAGCGTCAGAGATTTTATTGCAAAAGAGATTATCCCAAATAATGCAGCTTGGGAAACTCAGAAGATGGTGAGCAGGGAATCCTGGCTCAAGCTCGGAGAAAATGGATTTTTAGGCATGCAGGCCCCAGAGGATTTGGGAGGATTAGCGATTCAAGATTTTCGGTACCCCGCTATTTTTATTGAAGAGCTTGGCTTGAGTGGTTGTTCAGGTCCTGCGATAGGATATCCCTTGCACAGCGACATTGTGATGCCCTATATTTTGCACTACGCCACGGAATCGGCAAAGAAAAAATACATTCCAAAAATGGTCAGTGGGGAATGGATTGGCGCAGTAGCCATGACTGAGCCCGGTGCTGGCTCTGATTTGCAGGGCATGCGTACCACCGCCATGGACCAGGGAGATCACTACCTCATCAATGGATCCAAGACCTTTATCACCAATGGCTACCTTTCGGACGTGATTGTGGTGGCTGCCAAAACAGATCCAAGCCGTGGAGCCAAAGGGATTTCTTTGTTTATTGTCGAGCAGGGAATGCCTGGATTTACCAAGGGTGTGCCCTTCGAAAAGGTAGGGTTGCATGCGCAGGATACCTGCGAACTGTTTTTTGAGGAGGTCAAGGTACCCAAGGAAAACTTGTTGGGAAAACTTGGAGAGGGATTCACCTACCTGATGACTGAATTGGCACAGGAGCGTTTGGTCGTGGCATTGGCGGCGATTGCACTTGCAGAATATGCCTTAAAAAGTACGATTGACTATGTGAAGCAGCGCAAAGCCTTCGGAAAGGCTGTCAGTGAATTTCAAAATACCCGATTCAAACTAGCCGAAATGGCAGCTATGGTGGAGCAGGGGAGGATTTATTGCGACTACTTGGTGCTTTTGCACAATGAGGGAAAGTTAAATTCTGCCATGGCTTCTGCTGCCAAGTACAACATGACCGAACTGCAATGCAAGGTGGCTGATGAATGCGTACAGCTGCACGGAGGCTATGGGTACATGTGGGAATATGGGGTAGCTCGCGCTTGGGCAGATGCTCGCGTACAGCGGATCTATGCAGGCACCAACGAGATCATGAAAGAACTGATCGCTCGAAAAATATTGAAATAGTGTAGGTGATGCTTGGCGATGCCCAACTATTTTAAGTAATTGAACTTTTAATACACCCAAACTAGTAGACAAATGAACGATTTCTCTTGGTTTAAATTTTATCCTTCGGCTGTTCCTCATGAAGTAGATTGTGCTGCCTATTCCAGCGTCACGGAGCTTTTTGAAGAAAGTGTCAAGAAATATGGAACAGCAGTAGCCTACGAATGCATGGGCAAAACCCTAACTTTTCAGGAGTTGGACCGCTTGAGTGCACAGTTTGCCAATTACCTAATCCACGAATTGAAGCTGAGCAAAGGGGCTCGAGTTGCCATTCAGATGCCCAATGTATTGCAGTATCCTGTAGCCATGTTTGGTGCCCTTCGCGCAGGAATGGTGGTGGTCAATACCAATCCACTCTATACACCATCGGAAATGAGGCATCAATTCAATGATTCTGGTGCAGATGTAGTCGTGATTGTGGCCAACTTTGCCTCAAATCTTGAGAAAATCAAAACTGAAATTCAGGCCAAGCATGTCATCGTCACCGAATTGGGAGATTTACTGGGTGGGTTAAAAGGCACGATTGTCAATCTTGTAGTGAAGCATGTAAAGAAGATGGTACCAGCCTACCACTTATCTGGAGCCGTTTCATTTAAAAAAGCCTTATCTCTTGGAGCCAATCATAGTTTCAAGAAAGTGGCAAGCACTTTAAATGATCCTGCATTTCTTCAGTACACAGGAGGAACCACCGGTGTGTCTAAAGGAGCGGAACTAAGTCACGGAAATATTGTAGCCAACATGCAGCAAATCTCTGCTTGGATGAAGCCCAAATTGAGAGAAAAAGAAGAGATTGTAATTACCGCATTGCCGCTTTACCACATTTTTGCTTTGACTGTCAACTGCCTTGCCATGTTGAAAATCGGCGCACATAATGTGTTGATTACCAATCCAAGAGATATGAAGGCTTTTATTGGTGATTTAGCTAAGAAGCGCTTCACGGTGATCACCGGAGTGAATACCCTTTTCAATGGATTATTGAACCAGGAAGCCTTTGGCAAATTGGATTTCTCTGGTTTGAAGATTGCAGTAGGAGGAGGCATGGCTGTACAGAAAGCCACTGCTGAAAAATGGAAAGCAGTCACTGGCGTACCGCTTGCTGAGGGCTATGGCCTAACAGAAACGGCTCCTGTGGCTACCTGTAACCCTATCGATGGAACCGAACGAATTGGTACCATCGGAATGCCATTGCCAAATACCGAGGTGATGATCGCCGATGATGCGGGCAATCCAGTTGCGCTGGGAGAGCGAGGAGAGATTTTGATCAAAGGCCCACAGGTGATGCGTGGCTATTGGAATAGACCTGAAGAAACAGCCCTTGTCATGCATGGAGATTGGTTTAAGTCAGGTGATATTGGCGTCATGGATGCGGATGGCTATACCAAGATTGTAGATCGCAAGAAGGAAATGATCTTAGTTTCTGGGTTCAACGTGTATCCAAACGAGGTGGAAGATGCCGTGGCTTCTTGTCCTGGCGTATTGGAAGTTGGCGTAATCGGCATGCCAGATCCAAAGTCTACGGAAAAGGTGGTCGCTTATGTGGTTAAGAAAGACCAAGCGCTCACAGAGGAAAAAGTGATCGAGCACTGCAAAGAGTTTTTGACCAATTACAAAGTTCCTAAGGAAGTCTATTTCACGGATGAACTTCCAAAGACCAATGTGGGCAAGATTCTGCGTCGAAAAATCAAAGAAGCACATCTTGAAAAGTTGGGTTTAGCTTAAAGGACTCCGACTTATTTCATTAAAAAACCGCGATTTCGCGGTTTTTTTGTTTTTTTTGTGCTCCAATTTCCCTGCTTCACCATTCCTAGATGGGGAAGCTTCATTCGTTTACCCTCATTTTTATGACCTGGCAACTGATTAAAGATGCCCTTTTAGGTAAGGAGCAAGATTTTACTCGTCTTCCTTTGAAGACAGCCATTTTTATTCTTGCGCTACCCATGATTTTGGAAATGATGATGGAGTCATCATTTGCCATTGTGGACCTATTTTTTGTGGCTCAACTTGGGGAATATGCCATTGCTACGGTGGGATTGACCGAGTCGGTCATTGTGTTGACTTATGCCCTAGGTTTTGGCTTGAGCATGGCTGCTACGGCCCTTGTTTCTCGTCGATTTGGTGAAAAAAATTACAAAGACGCAGGTTCGGCAACCTTCCAATTGTTAGTGATTGGAGCCTTGATTTCCATTGTGCTCGGGGTCTTGGGCTGGTTGTATGCAGCAGATCTGCTCCGATTGATGGGTGCCGAGGAACAGCTTATTAAATCAGGGTCAAATTACGCCAAAATTGTGTTTGCAGGGAATACAGCCATTCTTTTGCTTTTTTTATGCAATGGAGCATTCCGAGGGGCTGGTCAAGCGCACCATGCCATGCGGTCCCTAATGATTGCGAATGGGCTCAACATTGTATTGGACCCTTTGTTGATCTTTGGAATTGGTTCTTGGGAAGGATATGGACTAGATGGAGCGGCTATTGCTACCACTTTTGGCAGAAGCATGGGAGTGCTTTATCAGTTGTACCACCTGTTCAATGGAAAACACAAGCTCAAAATCCTCAAGGAAAACATTGCCTTAAGCTGGGAAACCATCAAAAAGATTGTTGAATTATCTCTGGGAGGTATGGGACAATCCTTGATCGATTCCCTATCCTGGGTTGCCTTGACTCGAATGAATGCGGAATTTGGTTCTGCAGCTTTGGCGGGTTATACCATTGCATTTCGGATCTTGATTTTCACCATTTTACCAGCCTGGGGATTATCAGGGGCAGCGGCAACTTTGGTTGGGCAGAATCTAGGTGCCATGAAAACAAAGCGGGCCGAATTGGCCGTATGGCTGACTGTACGCTACAATGTGATTTTCATGGCATCGGTTACGGGAATTTACCTGGTCTTCAGCAAACAATTGGTCGGTTTATTTACGAGTATCCCAGATGTCGGAGAAGTTGCTGCGCAGGGCTTGTGGGTGATTGCGCTTGGCTATGTGTTTTTTGCGATTGGGATGGTACTTACCCAAGCATTCAATGGAGCTGGAGATACCAAGACCCCCGCTTGGATCAATGCTGTGGTATTGCTGGGGATCGAAGTTCCAATGGCCTACCTTCTTGCTTTTCCACTAGAATTGGGCTATTTGGGAATATTTATAGCCATTGCAGCTTGCCATTCCCTGCATGCGCTCGTTGCGCTTTACTTTTTCAAGAAAGGGAAATGGAAATTGAATAAGGTTTAATTCCTTGGTGATTTCAATAGGGCTTTTGGCAGATTTGAAGCAAGGCTGAATTACCGCGCTCCTTCGGCATGGTCTACCACTTGACCATCCAAACTCAAGTAGCTCCCCATGCAATCTGCCGTCATGCAGGAATGTACAGGCAAGACACCTAGTAAATCACCCACTTGGACAGATGCCAATAGTTCGTCGGAAGCCTGAATGATTCCATGTTCCTGGGAAATGCTTTTCACGAAGGAACGGTGGTTTGGAATGCTCCAACCCTTCTCGTGCAGCAAGACAATCTCTCCGAAATTTTTGCTTCCATCTTCGTTCATCAGTACATCTTTTGCCAAATGAACACCTCCTCCATGAATGAGGATTTCTTTTCGGTCTTTTCGAATGTCTACTACCGGTACTGCCAAGCAAACGGCAATATCCTCTTTGGTGCAGCTGCCTAACTGCACTTGCATCAGGTCAAAAAACACAAAATTTCCTGGGCCCAATTCATCGACCTCCCCAAATTCACTTCGAACGGCACAGCCTGGCGTATCGCCTAGGCGAGTTACTAAGTTGGGGTAGCGATGCAGGTATTTTGCTTTCATTTTGGCAAGTGCCTCTTGACTTTCCAAATGAATTTTATCGGTGTCTTTTCCGTAGTAGGTGTGCCCAGGATGGATGTAAAAACCTTTAAACTTCAAGAATTCACTACCATTCGCTTGGGTCAAAATCGCTTCCAGTTCAGCTTCTTGGGTGGCTTGAATGCCAGTTCGCCCATAGCCTGCATCGAGTTCTACAAAGAATTCCACCTTTTCGGTCAATCCCTCTGCAAGCGCTTTTGCGGTAGCGGCATTGACTACTTGTACAGAAATTCCTTGCTGTGCCGCTAGTCGATTGAGCCGTGGGATCTCACGGATATTGAAAGGGAAAGCGATGTGAATGGAATCCCAGCCTTGACCGCAAAGGTATTCGGCTAAGGAGATAGAAGATGCAGTTACTTCCCGAATGCCACAGTCTTTTGCCCAGTTTCCAACGATTCGAGATTGGGCAGTTTTCCAGTGAGGAACCAACTTTTTCCCAAGCTCCTGTGCTTTATCGGCCATCTTTTTAAGATTGGCTCGGGTGATTTTTTCGTCGATAAGGAGGGTGGGAGATGCAATCTGCTCGAGGTAGGACATGGAGATGGGGTTCAAAAAACGAATATAAAAAGAATCTTCCGTTTTCATTTCCCATAAACTAGCGTAAAAAATCAGCCCAAATACCAGGCAAAGCTTTTTGTCAAAAACGCAAATACCTGTGCATAAGCCAGTCAATTCTATTAAATTTGTGGCTTGCATTTGTATATATATCACAGATGTACTCCAACTAGTTTTAGCCACTGTACCGACAATCTTCCATGGAAGCCAAAAAAATCAGAAGTACGTACATCGAGTTTTTCCAATCCAAGCAGCACCAGTACGTTCCTTCTTCTCCCATTGTAGTTAAAAATGATCCTACGCTGATGTTTACCAACGCGGGGATGAATCAATTCAAAGATGCTTTTTTAGGCAATGAGGTGGCCAAATTCCCTCGAGTAGCCAATTCTCAAAAATGCCTCCGTGTAAGTGGGAAACACAACGATTTGGAGGAAGTAGGGGTAGATACCTACCACCACACCATGTTTGAAATGTTGGGCAACTGGTCTTTTGGAGATTATTTCAAAAAAGAAGCCATTGAATGGGCATGGGAACTGTTGACGGAGGTCTACAAGTTGCCCAAAGACCTCTTGTATGTATCCGTATTCCAAGGAGATGCTGGAGATAATCTAGCCATGGACCAAGAGGCCTACGACCTCTGGAAAAATATCGTTGCAGAGGATCGCATCATCATGGGTTCCAAAAAGGACAATTTTTGGGAAATGGGAGATACTGGTCCTTGTGGTCCTTGCTCCGAGATTCATGTTGACTTGCGGTCAGCAGCCGAAAGAGCAGCAGTCCCTGGTCGTGAATTGGTCAACAACGACCATCCGCAGGTAATTGAAATTTGGAACTTGGTATTTATGCAGTTCAACCGTCTTTCTGACGGAAGTTTGAAGCCGCTTCCCGCCACCCATGTGGATACAGGAATGGGCTTTGAGCGTTTGGTACGAGCGATTCAACACAAATCCTCCAACTACGATACCGATTTGTTCATGCCTTTTATCGCTGCATTGGAGCGTAAATCAGGCAAATCCTACGGAAAAGATGAGCCGACAGACATTGCCTTCCGGGTGATTGTAGATCACATCCGAGCGATATCTTTCACCATTGCAGATGGACAGATCCCTTCCAACAACAAGGCGGGCTATGTGATTCGAAGAATTTTGCGTAGAGCAGTACGCTATGGATATACCTTCTTAGGATTCCAAAAGCCATTTTTATTTGAATTGACACCGCTGATTGCTGAAAATTTTGGAGACATTTTTCCAGAAGTTCGTGCGCAGCAGGAATTTATCGCCAAAGTAATTCAAGAGGAAGAGGCTTCTTTCTTGCGTACCTTGGACAATGGGCTTCGGATGTTGGATGGCATCAAGGCAGATTTGCTAGCCACCAATCAGCAAGTGATCTCTGGAAAGACTGCCTTTGAGTTGTACGATACCTACGGTTTTCCTTTGGATCTCACTTCCCTCATCGCCCGTGAGAACGGATTTTCAGTCGATGAAAAAGGCTTTGCTGAAGAAATGGAAAAGCAAAAGACCCGTTCCCGAGCAGCTTCTGAGCAGGACACCGGAGATTGGGTGATGGTGCAGGAGGATTCAGGAGTGGAATTTGTCGGGTACGACATGCTAGATACCTATTCGCACATCGTTAAATACCGAACCATTACCGATAAAAAAGGAGATCGATTCCAACTGGTATTGGATCGAACCCCTTTTTATGCAGAAAGTGGAGGCCAAATTGGGGATACGGGTTGGTTGAAGACCGATTCGGAACAAATCCGTGTTTTGGATACCAAAAAAGAGAATGACTTGATTGTTCATTTTGTAGAGAAACTTCCTCAGCATCCTGAAGCGCAGTTTTTTGCAGTGGTGGATCGTGAGAAGCGTCAGCTCACCATGAACAACCATACCGCTACGCACTTGCTTCAATCGGCGCTCAAGTCCGTATTAGGGGAGCATATCCAACAGCGCGGATCTTTGGTCAATGAGCACTTGCTACGCTTTGATTTTTCACACTTTGGAAAGATGACAGAAGAAGAGATTGCACAAGTGGAGGCCATCGTCAATGCCAAAGTGCGTGAAAATATCTCCTTGATCGAGCAGCGCAATGTGCCTATTGAAGATGCAAAAAAGCTGGGCGCAACTGCCTTATTTGGTGAGAAATACGGGGATTTTGTTCGTGTGATCACGTTTGATCAAAACTTTTCGGTTGAACTTTGTGGAGGTACTCACGTGGCCCAAACGAGCCAAATCGGATTATTCAAAATAAGCAGCGAAGGATCCATTTCCTCTGGAGTGCGTCGCATTGAAGCGATTACTTCCACAGCTGCTGAGCAGTATTTGCGCGAGCAGGAAGCCTTGGTAAAGGAAATCCAAGAGCTGCTAAAGAATCCAAGAGATCTAGTGAAAGCTGTTGAATCCTTAGTTCAAGAGCGAAACGACTTGAGAAAAGAACTGGAACAGTTGCAATTGGAAAAGTCCGCTGGCATCAAGGAGCAGCTAAAGGGACAGTTTGTGCAAAAAGATACCATGCAGGTATTGATTGCTGCTGTGACCCTTCCCAATGCAGACTTTTTGAAGAAGTTGGTGTATGAATTGAAAAATGAGGTGGCAAATGCCTGTATCGTGTTGGCAGCTACCATAGAGGACAAACCTCAGGTTGCAGTCTTTATCGATGAATCTTTGTTGGAGGCAACTGGTTTGCATGCAGGAAATCTCGTTCGCGAACTTGCCAAAGAAATCCAAGGTGGAGGTGGAGGGCAACCCTTCTTCGCAACAGCTGGAGGAAAGGACCTTGCTGGTTTGCCCCAAGTGGTTGCCAAAGCAAAGACCATCTTATTGTAATCGATGGAAGTAGCTCCATGATGTCCAAAGAACTAGCAGAAAAGTACCAATTGGTGGTTGGACTGGAAGTTCATGCACAACTGGCAACTTCCAGTAAATTATTTGCTGAAGATGCAATAGGCTTCGGGGCAGATCCCAATACCCATGTTTCGGTAATCTCGCTGGGCCATCCGGGCACACTTCCCAAACTCAATATGCGAGCAGTTGAATTTGCTGTTCGGATGGGTTTGGCCTGTCAGTGCACGATCAACCGA
>CANGZP010000049.1 GCA_947458475.1 Cyclobacteriaceae bacterium
AATTTGAAATTATACCACACATTTTATCCTTTTTACGAGCACATGAAAGAATTAATTTTTGATCAAACAGGTACGCCTCAAGAAGTATTGTATCTCAAAGAAAGTGAAATGCCTCAGGCTAAGCCACATGAGGTGCTCATTCGGGTAACAGCCAGAAACATCAATCCCTCGGATATCATGTTTGTTCGCGGGATGTATGGCATTACGCCTAAGCTTCCAAGTAGTGCGGGATTTGAGGCCTGTGGTGTGGTAGAAAAGTCAGATGAATCAGGAAAAGTACCCGTAGGTACGCGCGTGATGTTTACAGCAATCGGTACCTGGAAGGAATATGTTTGCGTTCCTGCCGCTTTGGTCATCCCCGTTCCTGCGCAAATGCCAGATTCGGTAGCCTGTCAAGCCTTTGTCAATCCGATGACTGCCTATGGCATGATTGAAGATGCTGGGCTAGAAGTTGGACAGTGGTTGTTGCTCACTGCGGGTGCTTCTGCCTTCGGCAAGTTTGCCATTCAGATGGCCAAGGCCAAAGGGATCCGGGTAGCGGCTACTGTTCGTCATGAGTCTCAAAAGCAATTGTTGCTCGATTTGGGAGCTGAACTCGTGATCAATACAGCTACAGAGAAATTGGCAAAAGTAATCTTTGAAAAAACTGAGGTAGGAGTGGATGTGGTTTTTGATGCAGTAGGAGGAGAGTTGGGTGTGAAGGCCCTGTCTTGTCTGAAGCAAAAAGGCAGGATGCTTGTCTTTGGTGCGCTAGCTCTTGAAAATCTTTCCATCAATAGTGGGTTGTTGATCTTCAAAAATCTACGAATCGAGGGATTCTGGTTAAGTTCTTGGATTGAATCACTTTCTGCAGAACAACGAATGAAAGCTTTTCAACGGGTATTCGGATTTTTGATGCAAGATGATTCCAAGGCCGATGTAGCAGCAACTTACCCCTTGGCTGATTTTAAAGCGGCATTAGATGCTTACGAACAAGCGGGAAGAAATGGAAAAATCCTACTTGTCAGTGAATAGTTAGGTGAATTTGAACAGCTAATTTTAGGATTATCGCCATATTTGCAATCGAACAGTTAAGAGATCAACCATGAATTGGGAAAAATTAGACCAAGAGCTTACCGAAATTGTACAACAACGGATTCAGCTAAGCGCTTTGGAGTATAGCGACGAAAACTACGACGATCTAGAAGAGCAATTGCATGATCTCGAAGATGACTTTAATGAAAATTACGAAGAGGTATTGGCTCCTGAATTGGAGAAAATCTACACCAAATTAAAGTCTGACACGGATGTGCTGCTACCTACGGCCTACCTGGCCAATCACTACCAGGAAATGCTTCCCGATGCAAGAGGAAGCATTACCTATGAGGTGAGCGGAGAGCAGGGAGTGCCTATTGAATCCGATGAATTAGGCAAAGTGGATATGCGTATCGTATTGATTCCCAATCCAGTTCGATTTGTATTGCTGGTCAACGGCAAGCAATTGAAAGAATTGTGGAAAAGCAGATAAAAAAAGGGGCTTAGGCCCCTTTTTTTATTAAAACAAACTTGCTTGAACCACCTGAGGTTTAGTGGCCTGTATGGTTCCTTTCAACATGTCTTGCATCAATTTGAGGAAACCTCGCTGCCATGCTTCTGGGCTTATTTTGGTTTCTTTTCCCTCAAATGAAATGGGTCCTTCCATTTTTTCATAGCCCAAAGCCATGCTCCAGATAGTGTAAAATGTAATCTCTGCTTGTAATTCAGGACGAATACTTCCATCCTTTATTCCTTGCGATACGATTTGTATACCCAGACGAGTAGGCTCTAGTTGAATTTCCAATAATTTGTGGAAATGGATGGAGTCCAAAATCAAGGGATTGATTTGTGATTTCAACGCTGGGTTGCTGTATTTTTTCAGCAAGTCCAAAAAGTGAATGATGGATTGGTAGTACACGGGATGATCTTTCTCAAACTTCCAGATGCGTTGTACCAGGTCGGTCAGCATTTCTAACCCATTTTTTCCTTTGGCACGGAGCGTATCACGAAACTCATCTTTTAGTAGATCAAAGGCCTTCTTGGTAAGTGCCATAAAAAGGTCCTCCTTGTTCTTGTAATAGAAATAGGTCAACCCTTTACTAATCCCTGCTTTTTTGGATACATCCTCCATGCGGGTGGCTGTAAAGCCTTGAGTAGTAAACAAGGCAATAGCTGCATCTAAGATTAGTTTTTCTTTATTTTTTTCGCCTGCCATTGGAGATGTGTAGCTTAATAACCAAAGCTCAAATGTATTAAATCCTAGTCAAAAATTAAGAATTGAATATAAGTCAAATTCTACTCAATCGAAATTTTTTGAGTGCCCTTCTCTCAAAAAACAAGCCTTAAGGAAGGATTTCGACGATTACATAATTCTTTTTCCCTTTTTGAACTAACAAGTATTTTCCTTGAAGTAGGGAGAAAGTAACCGGAGCAAGGGGATCTGCAACTTTTTCTTTATTGATGCTGACACCTCCACCTTGAATCATCTTTCGAGCTTCCCCTTTGGAAGGGAAGAGCTGAAAATTCGTCTTTTCTCCAAGGAGGTCAAGAATGTTTTCAAGTTGAGTGAATACAGCATGACTCAATTGCACCTGGGGAACTCCTTCAAAAACGGCAAGAAAAGTACGCTCATCAAGTGATGCTAAATCCTCGGTTGAGGACTTACCAAAAAGAATTTCAGAGGCCTTGACTGCCATCTCGTAATCTTCGGTGCTATGCACCATGCAGGTAACCTCTTTTGCAATTTCTTTTTGCAACAGGCGTAAATGCGGGGCTTCCGCATGTTCCTTCTCTAGTCTTTCTACGGTACCTTGATCGAGAACCGTGAAAATCCGAATGTATTTGGAAGCATCGGCATCCGAGACGTTCAACCAAAATTGATAAAACGCGTATGGTGAAGTCTTTTCTGGATCTAGCCACACCGAACCTCCTTCTGTTTTTCCAAACTTGGTTCCATCTGCCTTCGTAATCAAAGGAACAGTTAAGGCAAAAGCACTTCCACCGCCCATCCGACGGATCAATTCCGTACCGGTCACAATATTTCCCCATTGGTCAGAACCTCCCAATTGGATGCTGCAGTTTTCATTTTTCCAAAGGTGGTAGAAATCGTATCCTTGGATCAATTGGTAGCTAAATTCAGTAAATGAAAGCCCATTTCCATCTTCCAAGCGTCTTTTTACGCTATCCTTGGACATCATGTAGTTGACCGTAATGTGCTTGCCTACATCTCGAATAAAATCCAAGAAGCTGAATTCAGAGATCCAATCGTAGTTGTTGACTAGGCGTGCATTATTTTTCTGATTGCCAGAAAAGTCCAAAAATTTAGCCAATTGCTTTTGAATGCATGCCACATTGTGATCTAGGGTAGGCTTATCCAACAAATTTCGTTCGGCTGATTTGAAAGATGGATCTCCAATCATCCCAGTAGCGCCACCTACAAGTGCAACTGGCTGATGCCCTGCTCGTTGAAAATGGAGTAAGGTCATCACCCCAACCAAGTGACCAATGTGAAGCGAATCTGCTGTAGGATCAAAACCCAGATAAGCAGAAGCCATTCCTTTGGCAAGGTGCTCTTCTAGTTCTGGTGTCATGTCTTGGAGCATGCCTCTCCATTTCAGTTCTTGTATAAATGAATTCATCGGTTGGGTAGTGGGATAAGGCTACAAATATAAAGGCTTGCGGGTAGGATTGAAATTATTGGAGGCATTCCACTAAAAATGCTGTGCTACTTGTTCTTCCAAACCCGTGGTGTTGGGTTTCCATCTGGAACTTGTTTTTTTAAAAGAAAAAGGGGTGATTCTAAGCTAGAAACACCCCTTTTCAGTTGATGGCTACCCTTAGGCGGTTCTCAACTTAATGATTCCAGTGGCATGCAAAAGCTTGACAATGGGGTAGGTAGGGTCAAACTCATACCATTTAACCGCAAAATTGGGACGGTTTGGAAGTTTATGGTGGTTGTTCTGAAACAATTCTCCTAGCATCAACACATCGAGTAAAAGCGAGTTTTTGGATTTGTCGTTGTTGTCAAAATTGGCATATCCATACTTATGCCCGCTCCAATTCACGATAGCACCATGAACAGGGCCCATCAAAAAGTGAATTGGTAACAAGAAATACATCCACCAGTGGGTGCCTGCTAGTTCAAAATAGGAGATGCAAAGCACATAAATTGCAACATAGAAAATGCCCCAAGCCAATCTCACCATCATGCTATCTGCAAAACGATCGAACTTATTCCAGTCAGGAATGTCTTTGGAAAAACGTTCTTCTGGCTTAAGCTTAAAGCTGAAATAGTCGTTATAAATATTTTTGGTCTTCCACATCATGGAAAATAGGTTTTCTGTGTGGTGCGGACTATGTGGATCTTGAGGAGTATCTGAATAGGCATGGTGCATGCGGTGCAGAATCGCATAGGCACGAGGTGAGAGATACGAACTTCCTTGCCACAACCAAGTGAAAAAGTAGAAAAACTTTTCCCAATAGCGGTTCATGACAAACATTTGGTGCGCCGCATAGCGGTGAAGAAAGAAGCTTTGGCAGAACAAAGAGAAGTACCAATGCAAAAGGAAGAGGATGATAAGGATCACTTGGGATGATTTTAATTAGATAAACAAATATAGCCGTTGGCCTGAAATTAACTTACAATTTACACCAATGGTTTTCTTTTAGCCCACCAAGTAAAGTTGGATAATTAGCTTTTAGAGAAGCTTGCTTTGGTTGCCAACTCGAGTAAAAGCTTTTTCAGAACCATCTCTTTGCTTCACAAAAATCTTAGGTCCTTCACTAGGATGTACTAATACCAACAAAACATATTTTTCCTCTTCAAATGCGCTTTGAGGTTTTATTTTTATTGTAAAAACTTCAAGAGAAACCTTGGGGATACAAAAATTTTCGTTTGCCGCAGCAATCATGTAGCGCTCCTCTTCTGGATCAATTCCTATGATTTTACGTTGATCTGAAATACCGATCAAAATCATTCCTCCAGCTGTATTTGACATGGCCGAAAGCGTTTTGGCAATCTTTTCCTGCGAACTTATTTGTTGTTTGTACTCTAATTTTAACCCTTCATTCTCCTTTAAGAGTAGGTTCACAAAATCTTCATCTATTTTTTTTGGAAACATTTTTAGCATATTCTTACTTTAATAAGTGGAATTCATCCATATTCGTTTCAGCCGACTATTCAAACTGTCATTTTAAAATCTTCTTCAGATGAACTTTATCAATCCAGGATTTGACCCAGAAACAATTTCGCAACTCAAAAAAGAGTTGAAAGAAACCGGAATGCCATTTAAAATAATTCCTGACGATGACAATTCGGAAGAGTATGTCAACTTTTATTTTATTGGCAATTACGAAGGTAAAGAAGTGATTTACGATACTGCGCTCTACACCCTTCGTCTTCACCATGCCAGTGAAGTATACGAATTGGCAGAACATGAGGCAGCTAAAAAATTCCCCAACTTTAAAGCCATCAATTACGAAGAAGACGAAAATGGCAATATGAAGCCCTTGACGCCTGAGGAAGAAGAAATTGGTTGGTTCATCACAGAACTAATCATGGAGATCGAAGAAGAAGAAACGGTGAAAGTTCAAGAGTTTGTTGACCTAGATACCCACCATGATTACGGGATTGGCTTGGATGCTTCTTTAAATGTGGATGAAATCGATGCAAAAGTAATTTCAAAATTTATCCAAGAATTCAATGATGACACCTTGACATTGGATGATACACTCTACTCATTTATGACTGAGGATGAGGATTTTGAGGATGAAGACTGAGATAAAAGCTTGATATATTAGATGGCGTTAGTAATCTACTAGCGCTTTTTTTATGCTGAAAATTGCCCTTTCCCCGATTTTTGCTCATCCCTTACCCGAAGGACACCGTTTCCCAATGGAAAAATACAGCTTGCTTCCCGAGCAACTGTTATTTGAAGGGACGGTATCAGAATCCAATTTTTTTACACCTCAGCCAGTGGATGAGGAGTTGATTCTTACCACACATGAAGATACCTATCTGACTCGCTTAAAAAACCTGGAGTTATCCAAAGCTGAGATTCGAGCCATTGGATTTCCGCTCAGTAGTCACTTAATCGAACGGGAAATTTGCATCGCTGGGGGGTCGGTACAAGCTGCCCGCTATGCAAAAGAATTTGGAATTGGTATGAATGTAGCTGGTGGCACGCACCATGCCTTTTTCAATCGTGGCGAGGGATTTTGTATCCTAAATGATTTGGCGATTACAGCTAATTTTTTGCTTAAGGCTAAACTGGCAAAAAAGATCCTGATTGTTGATTTGGATGTGCATCAAGGCAATGGAACTGCTGCACTTTTTCGAGATAATTCTTCCGTTTTTACATTCAGCATGCATGGGGAGAAAAATTATCCTCACCGAAAGGAGGCCTCAGACCTCGACCTAGGTCTTGCCGATGGTACCGACGATGCCACCTACCTCTCACTTCTTGATCTTCATTTAAAACGTATTATGGATTTGGAGCAGCCTGATTTTTTGCTCTACCAAAGTGGAGTAGACGTATTGGAATCAGACCAGCTGGGGAGGCTTTCGCTAACTTTAGCAGGGGTGCAAGCGCGTGATCGACTCGTTCTTTCAACTGCTAAGTCCCATGGTATTCCTATCATGTGTTGCATGGGGGGAGGCTATTCAAAAAGAATCCGAGATATTGTTGATGCCCATGCCCAAGTCTTTCGTTTGGCTCAAGATCTCTTTTTTTAGGCCTTTAACCGATTTTAACATGGGAAATTTCCTGTGATTCTTGCAAAATGAATACTTTATCTATATTTGCGACCTATTAACCCTAATTTTATCCAAGTGAAAAAAATTTTTACACGTTTCGTAGTTCTTGCTCTTGTAGCAGTAGTGGTTTATTCCTGTGGTAAAAAATCAGATGCAACTGGCGCCGACACCTCTTCAAAAGGGGGTGCAGCTTCTGGTGATCTGAAAATTGCATACGTGCATACCGACTCAGTAATCAATAAGTATGATTTTTTCAAAAAGAAATCTGAAGAGATTACTGAAAAAGGGAAGAAGTTGGATTTGGATCTGCAAGCTAGAGCTAAGGGTTTTGAACAAGAAGTGGCCATGTTTCAGCAAACTGGAGGGAACCTAACGCAAAACCAGATTCGTGCGAAGCAAGATGAGTTGATGCAAAAGGAGCAAAACTTGATCAGCTACAGAAATAATTTGATGCAAGAACTTTCTACAGACGAGTCTGCTCTTTTAAATGATGTATATCTTCAGGTACAAGAGTACATGAAGGAATACGCAAAAGAAAATGGTATCGATCTCATCTTGAGTCACACCAGAGGTGGTGCAATCTGGTATGCAACGGATGCAATCGATGTGACCAAATCTGTGACTGAAGGATTGAACAAGAAATACAACGCAAACCCTGCAGCAGCTGAGACAAAACCGGCAGCAGCAGATTCAACCGCGAAGAAAAAGTAATTAAAAAGGTACCTGTTTAGAAACCCGGATATCCTCCGGGTTTTTTTGTGCGCAAAAAAGGGTAATTTTGCGAAGCTTTAGAAAAATCCATTGACATGAAAATTACTGAGTTTTTAAAACACAACTACCGTCACTTCAATGCTGCAGCACTAATTGATGCTGCCGAAGGGTACAAAACCCACCTAGACGAAGGAGGAAAAATGATGGTTACTCTTGCTGGCGCAATGTCCACTGCCGAATTGGGGATTTCCTTGGCAGAGATGATCCGTCAAGACAAAGTACAAATCATCTCTTGTACCGGAGCAAATTTGGAGGAAGATGTGTTTAACCTGGTCGCCCACGACTACTACGAGCGTGTACCAAATTACCGTGAACTAACCCCAGAGCAGGAGCAAGACCTATTGGAGCGTCACATGAATCGCGTGACAGATACCTGTATTCCAGAAATGGAAGCCATGCGAAGAATTGAAAATGTTATCCTAGAAGAATGGGTGAAGGCAGATCAAAATGGAGAAGCATTCTTTCCGCATGAATTTTTCTACAAAATATTGCTTTCTGGTAAATTGGATGCTTCGTTCCAAATTGACCCGAAGAATAGCTGGTTACTAGAAGCTGCAAAGAAGAACTTGCCCATCATCGTTCCAGGTTGGGAGGATTCAACCCTAGGCAATATGTTTGCAGGCCACGTGATTTCTGGCGATGTGAAGAATGTACATACCGTTCGTACTGGTATCGAATACATGATGTTCTTGGCCGAATGGTATACTGTAAATGCTACTGAAGAGAGTAAAGTAGGTTTCTTCCAAATCGGAGGAGGTATAGCAGGTGATTTCCCAATCTGTGTGGTGCCGATGCTTCACCAAGATTTGCAGCGCACCAATGTGCCATTGTGGGGTTATTTCTGTCAGATTTCTGACTCCACTACTTCTTATGGGTCGTATTCAGGAGCTGTTCCTAATGAAAAAATCACTTGGGGCAAGCTGGGAATGAAAACTCCAAAATACATTATTGAGTCAGATGCTACCATTGTGGCGCCATTGATTTTTGCCATTATTTTGGATCAATAAGGCATGTATTTATAACTATTCCCACAATCATGACACCCCTTCGGGGTTACAATCTTGTCACCCCGAAGGGGTTGGGAATCGTTTTTAATTACAATCCTAGCATTATAACACCCCTTCGGGGTTTGATATGCCCCCAAAAAGTTAGACGCTTATTGGGGGCATATCAGTTTTTTGGGGTGGTTTTCTATACAATTTTAACATCATGACACCCCTTCGGGGTTAGGAATCGTTTTTTGATTAGAATCTAGGTTTATGACACCCTGTCGGGGTTTTGGGATGGTTTTCGTTATTCTAGAATTATTCCACCCCTTTGGGGTTATAATTATGTCTCTAACATTATGCTTCTAGCATAATTACACCCCGTAGGGGTTGGGAATCGTTTTTCATTACAATCCTAGCATTATAACACCCCTTCGGGGTTTTTTGGGAATTTTATTCTTTTCTATAATTTTTCACCCCTCCGGGGTTTTTATCGTATAACCTATCCAATCCCGAAGGGATGAAATGATGCTAGTTGAAATAATGCCAGATGAAATAATTAGGGATGATTCTATCAAAATCCATCCAAACCCTGAAAGGGTGATAGAATTATAGTAGGATTGTGGATAAGATTTTTTAAATGATATTTTTTAAAGGACAGGATTTATGGCAGGTAGTTATTCACAGATTTATCTTCAATATGTTTTTGCAGTAAAAGGCAGGCAAAATTTATTACAAGAACCCTGGCGCGAGGAGGTGTTTAAATACATTTCTGGAATCATAAAAGGGAAAAATCAAAAGCCCATTATTGTAAATGGGGTCTCTGACCATGTCCATGTTTTTGTTGGTTTGAAACCAGCGATACCAATTCCCGATCTTATTCGAGATATCAAAAACAATTCAAGCAATTTTATCAATGAAAATAAATGGGTAAAAGGTAAATTTTCCTGGCAAGAAGGGTATGGTGTTTTTTCATATTCTCATTCTCAAATTGACAATGTCTATCGATACATTGCAAATCAAGAAGCCCATCATGAAAAAAAGACCTTCAAAGATGAATACATCGATTTTCTTGTAAAATCTGGAATAGACTACGATGAGAGATATTTGTTTGAGACCTATCCGGATAAATGATGCCTGATAATTATATCACCCCGCAGGGGTTGGGGTGGTGGAATTTGAATCATTCCTAGAATTATAATACCCCTTCGGGGTTTTGGTGGGATTTACCATAATTAATGTACCCTTTCGTGGATTTTTCTCGTTAAGCGAATTAAATCCCGAAGGGATGAAATGATATTAGAGAATTGATGCCAGCTGAATTAATTAGGGATGATTCCATCAAAACCCTGAAAGGGTGGTAGGAATATGGTGGTGGATAATGAAAAAGAAATGTCACCCATTCGGGTTTTGGAGGGGTGACATTTTTTTATGATTATTATAAAGTGTATCCAGGTCTGTAATTTCGAGTTACAAACTGGTTTGCCGGCTCAAAATTGGTGATTTTCATGTTTGGACCATCCCATAGCAGTTTGATTCCGCGACCAGGGTAGTCTAGTTGATTTGAATTGCCTGCTCTAGGAACTTGGTAGTCGTAGCTGCGGATGGCCAAATTACCCATCAATACAGATTCTGTTAATGGTCCTGCAATGGAGAAGGGCGAGCTGAGCTGCTTAAATTCAGTAGATCCATAACCTGCAATACAAGCATTTACCCAGTTTTCGTAGTGTCCTCGATCACCTCCTGGTACTCGATAGAGTGACTCTTTTACAGAGATATCCTTGGTTTTGGAGGTAGGCAATAGCTGAGGATTGGCACCATAGGTGGAGCACATCATTTTGCCTTTTGTTCCTTCGATGATCACGCCATTGCCACCGTCTCCCATCATCTCATTGGCTCCTAATTCCTCAGGTCGGGTAGGCTGAATTCCACCATCCATCCAATGGAATTCCAAGTCATCCTTTCCTGGGCGGTCAAATCGGAGTGTAATGTGTGAGGAGGGAGGACAGCTTTCTGGGAAATAGCCACGCTTAAACTCGCCTACATAGACCGAACCGACAGAACATTCTGCGGACTTGGGATATCCCAATCCTAAAACCCGAAATGGGGGCTCCATGATGTGGCAGGCCATGTCTCCAAGTGCTCCAGTGCCGTAATCCCACCATCCTCGCCAATTGAAAGGGACCAAATTGCCTACATAATCTTTGTAAGGAGCTGTTCCCAGCCAAAGGTCCCAGTCCAAATCTGCTGGAGGAGCGATAGGGGTGCTTGGCCAAGGAATGCCCTGTGGCCATACGGGACGGTTGGTCCAAGACCAAACCTTGGTGGCTTCCCCAATCAATCCTGCTTCATACCATTCCACCATTTTACGTACGCCGTCTCCGGAGGAACCTTGGTTACCCATTTGTGTGACCACACGATACTTCTCTGCCGCCTCGGTGAGCATTCGTGCTTCAAAGATATCATGTGAGAGGGGCTTCTGTACATAGACATGCTTTCCCATTTTCATGGCCATCATCGCTTGCACGGCATGCATGTGATCCGGTGTGGAAACGGTTATGGCATCAATATTTTTTTCTTCTTTTTCAAGCAGCACTCGGTAATCCTTGTAATAAGATGCTTTGGAATGATCATGTCTTCCTTTTGCTGCACGGGTATCGTCCACATCACAAAGTGCAATGATGTCTACTTTGCCACTTTTATGAACGCCAGTGAGGTCCCCATATCCCATTCCTCCGATGCCAATGGAGGCTACTCTTAGTTTGTCGCTTGGAGCGGTAAAGCCAGGGCCACCTAAAACATGTCTTGGGATAAGCGTGATCCCTGCAAAGGCGAGCGCTGAACTTTTTATAAAGTTTCTTCTCGATGCTTCAGTTTGTTGTACTTTTTTATTTTTCATGACCTGTAAAATTCGAATTATCAAGTAAATACAAATAGTTGAAAAAGTCTTGACTGAGGTAAAAAATTATTTGGGTTTAGCGTTTTCCTGTATTTGGAAGGATGTATTTCTATTTTTTTGGGTAATGAAAAAGAGATTTATACTATTTTAAAGTATGTTTGATTAAAATCCCCATCATGAAAAATATACTCTGGACCCTTGTAATTGGATCAGTCATTCTTTTAGGATCCTGTCAAAAGCCTACTTCCATGACCGAAGCAGGTTTGATTCCACTACCTCAGGAGGTAACTAATGGAAGTGGAACTTTTCAACTCACTGCTGAATCAGGAATTCAGTTGGTCGGTACCAGTGATAAACTCACTTCGATTGGTGAATCTCTTGCGAATAGTCTTCGACCAGCTACTGGTTTTGAGGTACCTATCTCTAAAGAATCAGGTGATATTGTCCTAGAATTGACCGGTTCAGGGGATTCAGAGGGGTATGAATTGGTTGTTTCTGATGTAGAGGTTCGAATAAAGGCCTCAGGAGAAGCAGGACTATTTTATGGTGTTCAAACGCTCATTCAACTTTTTCCAGCGGAGATTGCCCACCAAACGGTTCAAGAGGTGGACTGGCTGCTTCCGCAAGGGAAAGTAGTAGATACCCCTGAATTTGCCTACCGTGGATCTATGCTAGACGTGGCTAGGCATTTTATATCGGTAGAAGATGTCAAGTTTTACATCGACCAGATGGCAAGCCTGAAGTTCAACTACCTTCATTTGCATTTGACGGATGACCAAGGATGGCGCATCGAAATTAAGTCATGGCCTAAGTTAACTGAAATCGGTGGCAGCACTGAAGTGGGAGGGGGAAAAGGAGGATTTTATACCCAAGAAGAGTACAAGGAACTTGTTTCCTATGCTGCTGCTCGATACATCACGATTGTACCTGAGGTTGATATGCCTGGCCATACCAATTCGGTATTAGCATCCTATGGAGAATTGAACCCGGGGGTCAACTTACCCATTGGTCAAGGTTTGGATTCACTCAACAAAAAGCCTTTGGACTACCAATTGCCACTAACGGCACCTCAAGCTTCGCAAATGTACACAGGCATAGAGGTAGGCTGGAGTACTTTTGCACCCCAGCTTGAACTCACCTATGCTTTTGTCGATAGTGTCGTCCGGGAGATTTCCATGATGACCCCAGGGCCTTATTTTCACATTGGTGGGGATGAGTCCCATGTAACCGAAAAAGAGGACTACATCTATTTCGTAGAGCGGGTACAGGACATTGTGTCCAAGTACAACAAAACAAGCATGGGTTGGGATGAGGTAGCCACTGCAAAACTGCTTCCAGGCAATGTGGCTCATTTTTGGGCAAAAGAAGAGAATGCAATGTTGGCTAAAAACCAAGGCAACAAGGTTTTGCTTTCTCCAGCCAAAAAGACTTACCTAGACATGCAGTACGATAGCCTTTCTCGAATTGGCTTGCACTGGGCTGCATACATTGAATTGGATTCTGCTTACCTCTGGGACCCTGCTACCTATGTAAAGGGACTTAGCAAAGAAGATATTTTAGGGGTTGAGGCACCGCTCTGGTCTGAGACCGTTACCGATCGTGCCGATATCAATTACCTGGCATTTCCAAGGTTGGCAGCATTAGCTGAAGTGGCTTGGACTAAAAAAGAGCAGCGTAGTTGGGAAGGTTTTTCATCCCGCGTTCCTATTCAAGGTGACCGATGGACGATTCAAGGGGTAGATTTTTATAAATCACCAAAAGTCATCTGGGAAACCAAGAAAAAGAAGAGCGCATTCGAAGAACTCATCATCACTTTTAGCAATTGGATTTGGGGTCCACCCATTTTAATTCTGCTTTTGGGTGGCGGCACTTTCTTTTTTATCCATTCGGGCTTTGTGCCGCTCACCAAAATGGGTCATGCAATCGAGCTTTTGAAAGGAAAGTATGAGGATAAAATGGCTCCGGGTGAAATCACTTCCAAACAGGCATTGATGTCAGCCATAGCCTCTACGGTGGGTTTAGGTAATATTTCAGGCGTGGCCATTGCCATCAATATGGGAGGCCCAGGAGCACTTTTTTGGATGTGGGTGGCGGCTTTTGTGGGGATGGCTACCAAGTTCTACACCTGTAGTCTGTCCATCATGTATCGGGGTAAAGATACGGCAGGGGTCATCCAAGGGGGACCCATGTACATCATCGAACATGGGATGGGCAAGAAATGGAAATTCTTATCCTACATATTTTGTGTTGCTGGGATCATTGGTCTTTTGGCTGTATTTACATCCAATCAACTAGCCGCTGTGGTGCAGGCTGTGCTATTGGAACCTGAAACTGCAGCGGAGACCACTCGGAATAATTGGATCATTGGGGTCATCATGATGGTATTGACAGCAGTAGTCATATTGGGTGGAATTCAGCGAATTGCTGCAGCAGCATCAAAAATGGTCCCATTTATGGTGGGTATCTATTTTATAGCAGTATTAATCATTATCGCACAGTATTTCGGAAATATTCCTGAAGTGTTTCGACTCATCTTCGTGGATGCCTTTACGGGCAATGCAGCCATGGGAGGGGCCGTAGGTTCGGTGATTATTCTTGGTGCTAGAAGGTCTTTATTTTCCAATGAAGCAGGTTTGGGTACCGCCCCGATGGTTCATGGTCAGTCCAAGACCAATGAACCGATTCGAGAGGGTTTAATTGCTATGTTGGGTCCCTTTATTGATACGGTAGTGGTATGTTCGCTTACTGCGTTTGCAATATTGCTTACGGGAGTATGGCAAAACACTGAAAGTGATGGGGTCAAATTGACACTCGAAGCCTTCGAATTAGGGATACCTGTGATTGGAAAATACCTCTTGATGATTTCTGCTTTGGTATTTGCGCTTTCTACCATGTTTACGTATTCCTATTACGGTCAAAAATGCGCCAGCTACCTCTTTGGAGCAAAGATGGCTGGGTACTACAATTACATTTACTTGATTATGATCGTGGTAGGCGCTGTTGCTTCGTTGGATTTGGTCGTGAGTTTGGTAGATGGGATGTATGCCGTGATGGCATTTCCCAACATGATTGCAGCATTGTATTTAGCACCTAAAGTAAAGGCCGCTGCCAAGGATTATTTTGCTCGAATGAAGCAGTTGAAACAGGCTTAAAGGAAAGGCAGGCATGAATTTCCTGATTGCTCCTAACGCCTTCAAAGGAACCTTCACTGCACTAGAAGTAGTTTCCATGCTGGAATCCGTTTTGGAGGATGGGTATCCGGATGCGAAAATTGTTTCTCAGTCGGTAGCCGACGGGGGAGATGGAACTTGTGAATTACTGATCAGCTCCCTTGGTTTAGAAAAGGTATATTGCAACTCATTAAATGCTGTAGGGAGACCGATCATTGGATTTTACGGATGGGAGGAGTCTACCAAAACAGCCTATTTGGATGTGTCCACTTGTTCTGGTATCGGAGAATTGAAGCCTGAGGAACGGCTCCCACTTCTGACTTCTACCTATGGAACAGGAGTGCTAATCCAGGATGCTGTAAAAAGAGGAGCACGCGAGCTTGTCCTAGGTTTGGGTGGTTCTGCAACTGTAGATGTTGGCGCAGGAATTCTTCAGGCCTTGGGATTCTTGTTTTTAGATGTCCACGGAAGAGAAATTGCTGCTTTCTCTCCGGAATTTTTAAAGCGGAGCAAGCACATTCAACGGCCCCTGAAACTCCCTGCTATTTCTTTTTTTCTACTTTGTGATGTGAGAAACCTCTTTTTTGGGCCAAATGGTGCCGTTCGGGTTTTTGGACCCCAAAAGGGCATCAAGGAGGATGAACTTGAGGCCATGGAGTTGATCACCTCAGATTTTGTGGAATTACTTGCTCGGAAATCTAAAGCGATAAGTGTTGATCAAGAAGGCTTTGGTGCTGCAGGTGGCATTGCTTTGGGTTTGAATCAATTCTTTCCTTGCAAACTAGAATTTGGTGCACCCTATTTTTTTGAGAAGGTTGGAATGGCTGAAAAAGTAGCGGCTGCTGATTGGATCATTACTGGGGAGGGGCGATACGATCGCCAAAGTGAAGCCGGAAAAGCTTGTTTTGAATTGCTGCAACTAGCTCGTGAGCAGGGTAAAAAAATAGCCTTAATCGCATCGGGAAAGGAAGGGTACAATTCAGGATTTGATGCCGTTCTGGAATTACCAGCACTTGATTTTTCGCAGGCAGACTTCAAAAAGAAAGCCCAAGAACAAATTCAAGGGCTTTTTAAGGAGGCATTGCGAAAAGGAATCTTTACTTGATCAAACGCGTAGGTAATCGCCTTTCCAGTTTTTGATTTGTTGCTTAATTTCTTTGGAAGATAGATTTTCAGCGATTGCACGATCCATCAAATTCAGTAGCTCGGCGTCGCTCGCAAAGCGCAGTCCAATAATTTGACCGAGCTTCAATTCCCTTTCCTTCTCATCGAAAGTCTTACCAGTCAAGTGAAAATACCTGTTTCGCATCTCATTGAGGATGATTCGGTTTTGAAGTTTGAGGGCATAGGAACGTACGAGTAATGGGAGAAGAAATAGGATGAATGCTCCAATAAAGAGTAACCAACTATCTAGTGCGGCTTCTTGGGAGGCAAAATCCATCTTATAGACTGTCCAACCAAGAAAAAGAAGGATAAGTGGCGTAAGAAAAAAGTGGTTAAATGGGTCGTAGCGGGTATGGTTCCCGTAGTTTTGATTTTTCATAAGTAGGAATAAAAAAAGGAGGCTAGAGGCCTCCTTTGGTATGATTTATTAATGATCGCTTTTCTTTTTCTTGGCAAAGGTACTTCGCGCATCCACTGCAGAGATACCTGCACCTAAGCCTATAAGGATACAAACAATCAATAAAAACAGCTGCGCTCCAGGCATAATGGGCGAACTAAAGATATCTACTAGGATCATGTGGATTAAATTTCTCAGTGAATGTGTAACAAAGATAGGCTAGGGGCCCCAAATTAACAAGGATGTAGGGCAATGACTGGCATTCTACTCGTCAATGTCATCATCAAACTCTTCCTCGTCGTCGAAGTCATCGAAATCATCATCTCCTTCTTCATCATCGAAGTCGACAATTTGGTCATCCAAAAATTCGTTGTCTTCATCGAGGTCATAGCCGTCCTCAAAATCGTCTTCAAACTCATCCTCCTCCTCAAACTCATCCATTTCTTCGAATTCTTCTTCAAAATCCTCCATAACTTTCTTTAAAAGGGTTTTTATGATTCAACGATACGAAATAAACCAAAAAATTAATTAGACCAATAGGGGTGTCTTTAATTTTTTTTCAAATCTTAAAACTTCTAGAGAAGGGTTTGCGGCAATCCACTTTTCTCTCAATAAGTTAGCCCAAACTTGCAGGTAAAAAATAACATCCTCTCTTGAATTTTTATTTAAGGAATCTCTTCTGCCTTTTTCGATTTGAGCAAGAATTTCAGGGTCGGACAAGCGCTCAAGATGACCTAAATCAACTAAAGTAAGTCCTTTCTCCAGCATTTTGGAAACGATTAAATCAATGGGATAGCCACTACTTGGACAATAATCGATGAGCTGTTCATTCCAATCGCCATGGCGCTGCATG
>CANGZP010000050.1 GCA_947458475.1 Cyclobacteriaceae bacterium
ATGTGCCTATGTGGCCTACTAGAAGACTCTTGATGTGATTTATCTAGTACATTGTACTTCGTACTTTGTACTTAGTACCTAGTACCTAGTACTTCCTACAACTTCTTAATCATCAAATTCCTATAATGCACCACATCCCCGTGATCCTGCAAGGCAATTTTTCCTTTCTTGAACTTGCCAAATCCAGGCATGCTCTTGAACTTACTTTTTGCAATTAGCGCTTCCCACTCCGGCGTAAACAGCTGGGTAGAGACGATATTCACCCCATTCAAAAAGAAATCCAGTTTGCCTTGATTGATTCGGATCTCTGCCTGATTCCACTCACCTGCGGGCTTCACGGTCTCCTGGCTACTCACGATCAAATCGTATAGATCGCCCGCTCTGTGGCTGATGATTTTAGCATCTGGATGACCGGCATTGTCCAGCACCTGCATCTCAGGTCCAGTCTGCCAAGGATACGGATATTCTTTGGCTTCATGCACTAGAAAAATCACCCCGCTATTTCCATTGGGAGCGATCTTCCACTCGTACTTGAAATGAAAATTCTCGTACTCCTCATTGGTCACAATATCACCTCCATCACCGGTTTGCCACCCTGCCTTGTTGGCAGCATCCAGGTACAATTCCCCATTTTCAATTTTCCAGGCCTTGCCTACTGCTCCTCCTCCGTACTTGGACCAACCTGCAAAGGTCTTTCCATCAAAGAGAGGAGTCCAGTCTGCAACAGGGTTTTCTTGGCCTGAGGCAGGCTTTTTTTCCTCCTGTGGCCCTTGAATAAAGGCCATGCCAATTGCAGCACTTGCGACTAGCGCTATGATTTTAGTTTTCATGACTTATTTTTTCAAGAGTAAAACATAGCGTACCATATCGGTCGCATCTTCTTCAGACAAGTTCGGATGAGCTGACATCGGGATTTCACCCCAAACACCCACTCCACCAGCAATTACTTTTTGTGCAAGCATGGCGACATTTTCTTCCGTATTCTCGTACTTGGCAGCGACATCGGCATAGGAAGGCCCAATCAATTTACGGTCCACCTGGTGGCAACCTGTACAATCAGATCCCTTCACTTTTTCCAATCCCTTGATGTACACGGGATCATCTTTGTATTTGTCTTCTAGGGAAACCTCCACAGGGGCGGCTTCGGCAGAAGCAGTTTCAGTGCTCGTTTCTGCTGCTTTTTCACCACCTCCACACGAAAAGGTGAGGCCTGCTACTAGTACTACTGTACTTGTTGTTAGAAAATTTAGTTTCATTGGTTTGATTTGGTTATCGATTTAAATTCCTAAAACTCTTCTATTAAATGCCTCATCTGCACCTGTACCGGCAAAGTCATCAAAGGCCTTTTCAGTAACTCGAATGATATGTGAGTCGATAAATGGCGCACCCTCTGCAGCACCCTGCTCCGGATGCTTGATGGCACATTCCCACTCCAACACGGCCCAGCCACTGTAATTGTACTGCGAAAGTTTGCTAAATATTCCTGCAAAATCAACCTGCCCGTCGCCTAAAGATCTAAATCGACCTGCACGCTCTACCCATCCCTGGAATCCACCATAGACGCCCTGCTTTCCGGTTGGGTTAAATTCCGCATCCTTCACATGGAACATCTTGATGCGCTCGTGGTAAAAGTCAATGAACTGCAGGTAATCCAAGCACTGCAACACAAAGTGGCTTGGATCGTAGAGAATGTTGGCGCGCTTGTGGCCTCCTACTTTGTCTAGGAACATTTCGAAGGTAATTCCATCGTGCAAATCCTCACCCGGGTGCAGTTCGTAACATACATCCACACCCACCTCATCAAAAGCATTCAAGATGGGCATCCATCGGTTGGCCAGCTCGGTAAAGCCTGTTTCTACCAATCCAGCGGGGCGCTGTGGCCAAGGATAGACCGTATGCCACATCAAGGCTCCAGAGAAGGTAGCGTGTGCATTCAGTCCCAAATTGGCCGAGGCCTGCGCAGCATACTTGAGTTGCTGGGTAGCCCAAGCAGACTTCCCTTTTAGGTCTCCCTTCAGATTTGCTGGCGCAAAGCCATCAAATAGCTCGTTGTATGCAGGATGAACCGCCACCAACTGTCCTTGCAAGTGCGTGGACAATTCGGAAATCTCCATGCCAGCATCAGCGACAATTCCTTTGATCTCGTCCGCATAGGTTTTGCTCTCCGCAGCCTTTTGCAAGTCGATCATGCGTGCATCCCAAGAAGGAATCTGTACGGCTTTGTATCCTAGGTCCGCCATGTAGCGGCAGATGTTCTTTAAGTTATTGAAAGGGGCAGCGTCACCGGCAAACTGTGCCAAAAAGATACCCGGGCCTTTGATTGTTTTCATACGACTTAATAAATGATTAGAAGTTGAATTTATTTCTCTACGATAAATGGAGTCCACTTTTGCTCCGACTGCGTACTGCGCAAGACATGGTCGATGAAAGCCATGCCACGGATACCATCCTCGATACCGGGGTAATCCTCCCACTCCCATTTCGGAGTAGTTCCCTCCCGATCTGCATAGATGCAGCGAGCAAAATTGCGATACAAATTGGCAAAGGCCTCCACATATCCTTCCGGATGACCTGCAGGAGTACGGGTATTTTCTTGCGCCAAGGAACCTAAGTAGCCTGTGCCTGCTCTGTAAATTTGGGCAGGGACATTTGGGAAGCGAACGGTAAGCGAATTATTCAACTCCTGCTCCCATTCCAAGCCTCCTTTTTCCCCATAAACCCGAATTTTCAGGTTGTTTTCACAGCCTGTGTCGGTTTGCGAAGCCATTAGTACTCCAGAGGCACCATTTTCGAAGCGAAGCAACACCACTCCATCGTCATCGATAGGCCGCCCTTCAATCTTAATGTAAAGGTCCGCGCAGATCTGAGACACCTTTTCCCCAGTGACATATTCTGCCATATTGAAGGCATGCGTCCCAATATCTCCCATGCATCCGGCCAATCCGTTTCTTTTCGGATCGGTTCTCCACTCGGCCTGCTTGTTATTCTCTGTTTCTAGGAGTTTATACAACCATCCCTGTGGGTATTCCACATAGACTTTTCGAACCTTACCAATCATCCCTTCCTGTACCATCTGTCGTGCCTGCTTGATCATCGGGTAGCCCGTATAGGTATGGGTCAACAAAAAGCGTTGCTTGGACTGGCTTACGATGCGATACAAAGCTTGAGCTTCTGCATAGTTGAGCGTCAAAGGCTTGTCCAAAGCCACATGAAATCCATGTTGCAAGGCCTTGGCCGTAGGATCAAAGTGCATGTTGTTTGGCGTCACAATGGCTACCACATCCATCCGCTCTCCTTCGGGCAATTGGGATTCTTTGGCGAACATCTCGTCGTAGCTCCCATACACACGGGAAGGATCGAGTCGAAGTTCCTTGCCTTTTTGGGTGGATTTGGCGGGGTCGGAACTGAAGGCGCCACAGACCAATTCAAACATTCCGTCCATCAAGGCACCATTCAAGTGAATGGCTCCAATAAACGAGCCGGGACCGCCTCCAATGAGGCCAAGTTTCAATTTTTTTGTAGTCGACATGGGTACTGAATTAAATTGGGCCTAGGGTTAAGATTTTAATCCGGTTTTTCTTGAAATTTCGTGCTTTCCTTCCTGAAAACAGCGTTTTTATGACCAGTAGTCGGACTGTTCTATAAACGGCTCCAACAAAACTTTTTGGTCGGTTTCTTTAGATTCTCAAAGAAGATGGGTAAACTACTTCAAAAACATGAAAATTTAAATTTTCTAGTTAAAAAACCACTCAAAATTAGCCCATCCATCCCCATGAACCAGCTGATCAAGATCCGACTCTCCCTAATGATGTTCCTCGAATTTTTTGTGTGGGGTTCCTGGTATGTGACCATGGGTACCTTTCTCGGCTCCAACATCCAAGCAAAGGACCAAGACATTTCTTTAGCATTTACTACCCAATCCTTGGGTGCCATCCTCGCTCCTTTCTTGGTGGGCCTCATCGCAGACCGCTATTTTCAAGCCCAAAAAATTCTAGGCACCATCCACCTTGTCGGAGCCCTTCTCCTGTATCAACTTCACCAGGCGGTAGATTTTACCTCTTTTTTCCCCATCCTCTTGGGCTACATGATTCTATTTATGCCCACCCTCGCGCTGGTCAATTCCATTTCCTTCAACCAAATGCAGCAGCCTGAAAAAGAGTTTTCAGGAGTTCGGATTTGGGGAACACTCGGCTGGGTAGCCGCAGGATTTTTAATCTCTGCCTTGGCCTGGGATAGCCAAGAGGGATTAGCAGCAGGGCTACTCCAAAACACCTGGAAACTGGCAGCTGGCGCATCGCTACTGCTCGGTGTTTACAGCTTTACCCTCCCTAATACTCCCCCTCAAGCCAAATCAGGCGGTGCCTTCCAATGGAAAGAAGCCTTTGGCCTGGATGCCCTTCGTCTGCTTGCGCATAGAAACTATGCAATCTTCTTTCTTTCTTCCATCCTCATCTGCATCCCTTTGGCCTTTTACTACCAAAATGCCAGCCCCTTCTTGACGGAGCTGGGCGTGGAAAATTCTACCGGAAAAATGGCTATGGGCCAGGTGTCTGAGGTTTTATTCCTGCTAGCCCTACCCTTTTTCTTTACCCGATTTGGTTTAAAAAATACGCTTGCCGTGGCCATGCTGGCCTGGGTCATCCGCTACCTTTTCTTTGCCTTTGGAGATGCTGAATCTGGAACTTGGATGCTGCTTGCCGGCATCATCCTGCACGGAATTTGTTACGACTTCTTTTTTGTCAGCGGACAAATCTACACCGATGCCCATGCGGGAAAAAAATACAAATCTGCTGCCCAGGGCTTAATCACACTTGCCACCTATGGCATAGGGATGGGTTTTGGATTTTGGGTTGCTGGACAAATCTCCAATTTCTACCTCCTGCAAACTGGACTACACGATTGGAAATCAATTTGGTTGATTCCCGCTGGGATTTCCGCCTTGGTTTTCCTATTTTTCATCATTGTTTTCAAGCCTGAAAAAATAAAAAGCCCAAACTAACCCCTATACACCATGACTTTCAATTCTGGAAGACGCGATTCCTTCAAAAAAATGATCCTTGGCGGAGCCGCCATGGGTTCCCTTGCTTCTTTTGACTTCAAGGAAAAGGGAGCGCCAGCCCTCAAAGGCAATATCAACCACGGCGTTTGCGCCTGGTCCATGCGACCGCTCAGCCTCGAAGAGCTCTGCGCCCAAATCAAATCCGTGGGAGTAGGTGCCATTGACTTGATCAGTCCAGCCAACTGGGAGCTCTTGAAAAAATACGACATCCACTGCTCCATGTGTAATGGAGCCGAACTAGGAATCGTGGACGGCTTCAATGATCCCAAATTTCATGCGCAGCTGGAAAAAAACTATTTGGAACTGATCCCACTCGTGCAAAAGGCAGGCTACAAGAACGTAATCGCTTTTTCAGGAAATCGACGCGGCATGGATGATGAAACAGGCATGAAAAACTGCGAAATCGGGATTAAAAAAATCTTAAGCCAGGCAGAAAAACATGGGGTCATCATTACTATGGAACTGTTGAATAGCCGGGTAGACCACAAGGATTACATGTGCGATAAGTCTGCTTGGGGGATCGAACTTTGCAAGCGCATTGGAAGCGAAAACTTCAAGCTCCTCTTTGACATTTACCACATGCAGATTGACGAAGGAGACATCATCCGCACCATTCGAAATAACCATCAGTACTTTGGGCATTACCACACGGCGGGGAACCCTGGAAGAAATGATTTGGATGAAAGCCAAGAAATAAATTACCCACCCATCATGCAAGCTATTGTAGATACGGGTTTCAAGGGCTATGTTTCCCATGAATTTATCCCTAAGGGACAAGATAAAATTGCTGCATTGGGTCACGCCGTGCAGGTTTGCGATGTATAACCAATTAAAACAAATACCAGAATATGGCAAATGAAGCGTATGACGCAATTGTAGTTGGGTCAGGAATTAGTGGCGGATGGGCCGCAAAGGAGCTTACCGAGAAGGGACTTCGTGTGCTTCTTCTTGAAAGAGGCCCGAATGTAGAGCACGTGAAAGATTACAAAACAGCCACGCTAGCCCCTTGGGAAGTGCCTCACAGAGGCCGTAGAACCCAGGAAATGCTCAACAATCACCCAAATTTGAAGCGTGACTATGTATTGAATGAGCTCAACCTAGATTGGTGGGCACACGAAAGCGATTCCCCTTACATTGAAGAAAAACCATTCACCTGGTTTAGAGGCTATCAAGTAGGTGGCCGCTCTCTACTTTGGGGACGTCAATCCTACCGCTGGTCGGAAACGGACTTTGAAGCCAATGCCAAAGATGGCATAGCCGTAGATTGGCCAATCCGCTACAAGGACATCGCCCCTTGGTATAGCTATGTAGAAAAATTTATTGGCGTTTCTGGATCCAAGGATGGATTAGACATTTTACCTGATGGGGAATTTCAGCCACCCATGCCGATGAACTGTGTCGAAGAAGCAGGTGCAGCCAAAATCAAAGAACATTACAAAGGTGCCCGCACCTGGACCATCGGTAGACCTGCTAACATTACGCAGCCACTTCCTGGTCGCCCTGGTTGCCAGTACCGCAACAAGTGCTCGCTAGGATGCCCTTTTGGAGGATACTTCAGTACTCAAGCCTCTACGCTACCTGCTGCCATGGCTACTGGCAAGCTGACCCTTCGCCCATGGTCTATCGTCCGCCGCTTGATTTATGACAAAGACAGCCAAAAAGCGACTGGCGTAGAAATCATCGATGGACAGAGCAACCAAACCATGGAGTTCTCTGCAAAAATCATCTTCCTTTGCGCTTCCTCTTTCAACTCCACCGCCATCTTGATGCGCAGTGCCACGGACATTTGGCCAGGTGGATTGGGTTCCAGTTCTGGAGAGTTGGGCCACAACGTGATGGATCACCACTTCCGATTGGGAGCAAATGGTACCTACGAAGGATTTGATGACAAGTACTACTTTGGAAAGCGTCCTACCGGGTTGTACATCCCACGCTTCCGAAATGTGAATGGTGATAAGCGGGATTACATCCGAGGCTTTGGCTACCAAGGAGGCGCTAGCCGCAGTGGTTGGAGCCGTGATGTAGCCGAGCTGGGACTTGGAGGCCCAATGAAAGAAGCACTTACCGAACCGGGACCATGGTCCATGGGCATCACTGCCTTTGGAGAGATCCTTCCCTACCATGACAACTTGATCAAGCTCAGCGACACCGTGAAAGACAAGTGGGGAATGGAAGCCCTCGTGATGAATGCGGAAATCAAAGAAAACGAGCAAAAAATGCGCGTGGACATGATGAATGATGCTGCAGAAATGCTGGAAGTAGCCGGGTTCAAAAATGTAAAAACTTACGACAATGGCTACACTTTTGGTCAAGGAATCCACGAAATGGGAACTGCACGTATGGGTAGAGACCCGAAAACCTCGGTTTTGAATGGCAACAACCAGGTTTGGGATGCCAAAAACGTATTTGTGACCGACGGTGCCTGCATGACTTCCGCAGCAGCGCAAAATCCTTCACTTACTTACATGGCCTTGACCGCGAGAGCAGCTGCTTTTGCCGTTGAAGAATTGAAAAAGCAAAACCTCTAATCCGACAAGAACATGACCTTAATGAATAGAAGAGATGCCCTAAAAAGCGTGGCGCTCCTGATGGGAGGAACCCTCATTGGATCAACCGCACTTCTAACTGGATGTGCGCCAGATTCACAGCTGAAGGATTTGAATTTTAGCCCAGAAGATCTTTCGTTCCTCGATGAAATCGGCGAAACCATTATCCCTACCACCGATACTCCGGGAGCGAAGGCAACCAAAATTGGGGAGTTTATGCAGATGATGGTGAAGGAATGCTACGATGCAGATCAGCAAACCACCTTTATCGCAGGCCTAAATTCCATCCGGACAGATTTCAAAGCAGAAACCAGCAAAGACTTCATGGATGCAACTGCAGAAGAACGACTTGCATTCCTCAATGGACTTCACCAAAAATACGTGGCGAGCGGGGAAGAGAAACAACCTGAAATCATCCACATGCTACGAGACCTAACCGTACTTGGCTACTTCAGTTCCGAAATCGGTGCCACACAAGCCTTGCGATTTGTGGAATCTCCGGGACGATTTGATCCCTGCGTGGATCATAAAAAAGGAGACCGAGCCTGGGCCTAATCCACCAACCCAATCGGTACTGCCTGCCTTGAACAAGGGCAGGCAGTTTTTTTAGTACTGCTTACTATTTAATCTGCGTATTCTTCAATCACTGGCTTCTTAAAAATATAGACATAAATCACGAGCACCAAAATAAGAAGTAAGGCCAGTTCAAACTGTGCCCAGATTTGGGATCTATTGATTAAGGTTTTGGCCTTTGACACCAACTTATCTCCTTCTTCCAATTGAATGCTACTCAACTTATCTAAATCTTGCTGAGCTCGAGCAATCTTTTGATCGTAGACCTTGACTTGCTCCTCATTTACTCCAGAGGAATCATTGTATAGCAGCTGGTAACTTTTAATGCTCAGATCTTTCTCGATAATTCGTTTGAAGTCGGTAAGCAAGGCAGCTTCTTCTGCTGTTAGTTCAGTGGCCTCAAATGAACCGATTAACTTCATAATCGCTTGTTCCTCCGTAGATATTTCGGCAATCACCTTGGAATAGTCGTAATTGATGGTGCAGTGGTCCACCAGCCGTTGAATCTTAAATAACTTTTCAGAGATCTGAAAAATATAACTTTCCACCAGCAAACGATCCTCATACACCGTAGAAAGTGTACCACTTACCGCACGAAAAGATTGGCGCTCCAAGAGGTTTTTTCCGTACAGGAATACCAAGAGCAGTCCAATAATCAAGAATGCAGTTATTCTTCTTTTTTTAAGTGAATCCATGGTTGTAAGTAATTCTAACTGAGTTGTATCGATCAAGAAAGCGACTATCCTAGAAATTCCCTAAGAATTCGGTCACTTTTCGAAAATAGTTAGGGATGTAGCAGCGGATTTTGCTTGTAAACACGTACATAATCGACTTCCATCCGCTGAGGCCATATGCTTGCATCTACTCCTTCTTTGCCACCCCAGTTTCCACCGACAGCAAGATTAAGAATTAGGTAAAAAGGCTGGTCAAAAGGCCATTCTTGGTACCCATTGCCTGTATTTTTAAAGGTGAAATAGTGCTTCCCATCAATAAAAAAGTCCATTTGCCCCTGCTTCCAATCTACCGCATAGGTATGGAACTCCGTCGCAAAATCGGGCACCAAAAGCTGTCCCCCTTTTTGGGTTCCTTGAAGGTGATTGAAGGCCTCCGTATGTACCGTCCCATGTACTTTTCCCGGATCATAGCCTACATGCTCCATGATGTCGATTTCTCCATTCTTTGGCCATCCTCCAAATCGATTTTCTTCTGGAAGCATCCAGATCGCTGGCCAGGTACCTCTTCCTTGCGGAAGTTTGGCACGAACCTCAACGTATCCGTACTGCCAAGCTCCTTTGCCTTTGGAGACCAACTTGGCTGAGCTATAGCCCTTGGGCAGGCTTGCATCGGCATGCGCCTCCACCAGCAAAACTCCTCCTTGCACACGTGCATTCTTGAGTGTATTCGCTTTGTAAAATTGAAGTTCATTGTTGCCCCAGCCATGATCCCCAACCTCAAAACTCCACTTCAAAGGCGAAGGAAGTCCGTCTTGATCAAACTCATCCGACCATAGGAGGTTGGTGTCCAACTTAGCTACTTGTGAAAAACTAGCAAAGGACAAAAGAAGGCCAATTAGAAGGAAGAAAACAGCTTTCATAGCAGGTAGAAAAACTTTTAGCAATGCGTATGGGTTGACAAAAACGAGATTAAATTCCTTGACAATCGAGGATAACTCCTATTTTAGCAACGAATATACTCCCAAAACTATGGCATACTACGTTCGACTCGGACAAATTCCTCCAAAAAGACATACCCAGTTTCGCCAACCAGATGGCAGCCTATACAAGGAAGAGTTGGTCAGCTCCAAAGGGTTCTCAGGAATTTACTCCAACCTCTACCATATCTACAATCCCAATGAAGTCAAATCCATAGGGAAACCCACTCCTTACAGCTGGACTGCGGCCGATGCCCACGGACTAAATCAAACCCACCTCAAAACCTCCGATGTAGGAATTACAGGGGAAGATTACCTGAGCGCACGCCGCATACTCCTAATCAACAACGATGTGATGATGGGCATCTGCACGCCCAAGCAGCGGAAGATGGATTACTTTTTCAAAAATGCAGATGGAGACGAATTGATCTACATCCACGACGGAGAAGGGGTCATGTATTCCCAATTTGGAAAGCTTGTCGTTAAAAAAGGAGACTACATCGTCATCCCAAGAACGACCATTTACCGATTTGAATTTGCGGAAGAAGGCCCCTTACGGCTGCTCGTGATGGAATCTGCTGGGCCTATCGAAACGGTCAAACGCTACCGAAATGAAGTGGGGCAGCTCCTGGAACATTCCCCTTATTGCGAGCGAGACATCCGTCCACCACATGAGATTCACCTCGAAGAACAAAAGGGAGATTACCTGATTCAAATCAAAAAGCAGGGCATGCTGCACCCCTACCACTATGCCCACAGTCCCTTGGATATTGTGGGATGGGATGGCTACCTCTATCCCTATGCTTTGTCTATTCATGACTTTGAACCGATTACAGGCAGAATCCACCAGCCACCGCCAGTGCACCAGACCTTTCAAGCGGCTGGCTTCGTCGTATGCTCCTTTGTGCCGCGCTTGTTTGATTACCATCCCTTGTCGATTCCTGCACCCTACAATCACAGCAACATCGATTCAGATGAAGTATTGTACTACGCAGAAGGGGAGTTTATGAGTAGAAAAGGCATCGACAGAGGATCCTTTACGCTACATATGGGAGGCTTGCCACATGGACCACACCCAGGCACCGTTGAAAAATCCATCGGCGCCAAAGAAACCCATGAATATGCAGTCATGCTGGACACCTTCCGCCCGCTGCAGATCACCACCGACGCCTTGGAATTTGTAGACAAAAACTATCCCATGAGTTGGACCACCTAAACGCAAAAAACCGGAGGTAGCTCCGGTTTTTTTTATGTGCTGACGGCAAACTTACAAGCCTAAAAATTTCAATTCCTCTTCCAAGGAGATTTCCTTGTGCTTGTATTCTTGTCGATCCAATAAACTTTTTTCAGTAGACAGCCGGTTCAAACTAACCGAGTGCGCATAATATTTTTCATCCCATTCGGGGCAATTGGCAAATCCCTCCTGCACCAATTTCTTGCAGATCAGCTGTTGCACAAAGTGCGCCAATTGATCAACAGAAAGATTGCCAGGCAGCTTGATCAACAGGTGAATGTGATTGGGCAGTACGCTGAGATGAGTTTGCTTCTCATAAAAATCCAAAGGCAATTCTTCCAGAACATGCTTGATTGAAACCACCATTTCAGAGGTAATTACTGGAGCATGATCCTTGGTCCAAAGAACCAGATGTGTCCAAATATTTGAGTGTGAATGGGGCATTTTGAGCAACGTATTGCTTAAAAATAGAAACAAAAATTTTATACTCCAAGTAAATCCTTGATTTTCAATAGGTAATAAAAAGATAGATGAACCAAAAATCCAGAAAAAAGGGCTTCCCTAGGTGAGGAAGCCCTTTCAAAAAAATTGGAACGGGAATTTGACTGAAAATTAATTTCCAATGACTGCTTGAATCGGCTGACCGGTAGTTCCATTCGGCATCCGAATTTGCAGCAAGGCTGCCAATGTTGGTGCGATATCTGTAACCGAAGCATAACCTGAGCTTTTACCTGCCTTGATGCCCCAACCATAAAAGGCGATTGGCACATGCGTATCGTAGGAATAGCCCGAACCATGGGTGGTGCCTCGTTTGCCCCCAACCAACCAGGCTGGCTCCAATACAAGCAATACATCTCCAGAAGCCTTGTGATTGTAGCCCATTTGCAAGAGATGCGCTCTCGATTGGGTAAATTCTTGTTTCCTGAGATCCGAAGCGGTATAGGCTTCTTTGACCCCTGCAAAGCCAAGAACAAAATTGGCTAAATCTCGCTGCATTTTTTCCGCATCGACTTTTTTCTCACGGATCAAGGCATGGTTGAGGAAAATCTGCTCGTTGGAGAAACTCAAGATCCAATCTCCTTCCCCATAGTGGGTCGTAGCAAAACCTTTCAACTGCCCAAGGACCATCCCAGAATTGAAATTGCCGGCAGGAATTCGCTCACTCATCATGTATTGTGGTACATCCGCTACCGCATGATCTGCGGAGATAAATACCAGGTATTCCCCCTTGCCGAGCTTTTGATCAAGGTACGAAAAGAATTGAGCTAGCTCTCGATCCATGCGCAAGTAATTGTCTTCTACTTCTACCGAAGAGGGACCAAAACGGTGACCAATGTAATCTGGGCTGGAAAAGCTTATTGCTAGAAAATCGGTAACCTCTCCTTGACCCAATTTCTCTCCTTCCAAGGCTGCGTACGCAAAATCCAGAGTGAGGCTATTGCCGAAAGGAGTGGAAGGGACCAAACCATAGCCCCCATTGGCTGCTTTCAAGGCGGTCAAATCGTATGGGAACGAAGGACTGTCCTTCCCAATAAAGGGAGATTCAAAGTCATTTTGATCCGGAAGGCTATTCACATAGGTCTCCACCGGAAAAAGGGTTTTCCAAGTTTGGCTTAGGTAATGATCTGGGCGCTTTTTCGCATTAAAATTTACCACCCAGCTCGGTAAAGTTTGCTTGTAATAGGTGGAGGTCATCCAATCCCCATTCGCATCGTCGTACCAGTAGGCATCTCCCGTATGTCCCGCAGGAAAACTTGCACCCCGGTCCTTGATTGCAATGCCTACTACCTTGGAGCGTTTGCCAGTAGACAGGCGCAACTCGTCGGTGATGGTCGTGGTCAACAGGTTTCGAGGGCTAATTTTTCCATTATCAGGAGTACCCCCGACATTCGAAACCAAGGAATCCTCCGCACAGTAGATCATCTTTTTCAAAGAAGGCACGTACCAATTGTTGCCAATCACCCCATGCGTCGCTGGCGTAGTGCCGGTGTAGACGGAGGCATGCCCAGGTCCAGTGTAGGTTGGAATGTAGTTGTAATGCCCATTGGTCATCATGAAACCTTGCTGGGTGAAGCGCTTAAATCCGCCTTCTCCAAAGCGGTCGGCAAAGCGATAAAAATATTCCTGGCGCATCTGATCCACAATGATGCCCACCACCAGCTTTGGCTTTTTTGGAGCTTGCTGCGCAAGTGCAGGGGTGCCAAGAGAAATTGCCAGAAGAATGCCGAAAAAGAATCGTTTCATAGGAATTGGAGAATTTTCTCAAAGATAGGGATTCGAAAAGTTTAGTTGGTTAAACTTATGTTAAATGGCAATAGGATTATCCGCAATCTTGTCGGTGGCTCAGCTTTTGGACAGGGTAGTATTTAGTATCTAGTATCAAGTATCAAGACTAGAATTCTGCTCCTATTACGAATCCTTACTTCGACATTCGGAGTTCAGCGTCCGGCGTTCGACATTAAAAAATAGTATCAAGTGCTGGGCGGCAAGAAACAAGAGCCAACAGATAAAAATTGTGCCCGGCAGATAAGTATCAAACACTTGATACACTCCGTAATTTATTTCACGAAGTCTGCTTTCCGCAAGCCAACCTACCGTAGGCAGGCGCAGCGGAGTCTATTTCCATCTTATTTCCAATGTATTTCCTACTTTGTCCAAACGGTCAACCGTCCACTGACGACAGCCGAGTCGTTGTGTGATTGAGTTTAGCATCTAAATTTTTTACGTTTTTTAGTAGCATGCCACTAGTAGCTGTGGTCCGTCGCCCGTTACGGATGGACTATTTTTAAATTGAACATCAACTCGTATTTTCTTTCGGAACTACTGACAAAACAGATAATCAGAAAAGGTAAAATCGAAATAATTTTTAATCACGAAAATAACCGTCATGCATCCTGAGGATATGGAAGCTTCGAGACATAAAATTTTCCCTAACTTGCGGCTGGATTTATCCGTGTACACCCCATGCAAACCTATTTTCGGATTCTTTCCTACGCCCGACCCTTTGGGAGATTTATTCCGGTTTACATCGGGTACACCCTATTGGCCATCGTGTTTGGCTTGATGAACTTTACCCTGCTCAAGCCACTTTTTGACGTGATTTTTGAGCAAGTGGCACCCGAAAGTTTAGAACAGTACCGGATTCAACCCGAATTTACCCTCTCCCTGGATTACCTAATTTCCTTATTCAACCACCTCTTCCTAGAGGTGAGCGAAACGTATGGGAAGTTTGGCACCTTGCTCTTTGTTTGTTCGATCATCGTAGGCTCGGTATTTCTTTCCAACCTATTTACCTACCTCTCTGGAGTGGTGCTGGCGCAGGTGCGTGCTCAGGTCATCAAAGGCATGCGCATGGATATTTTTGAAAAAGTAAGTGCCCTCCACCTGGGCTACTTTTCCAACGAACGGAAGGGAGACCTCCTCTCCAAAATGACCAATGACATTCAAGAGGTGGAAAACACCATCGTGCAATCCCTACGAATCTTGTTTCGAGAGCCCGCTACCATTGTGCTGTATTTTGGGGTACTCTTTTTCATGTCCGTGCCGTTGACACTCTTTACCATTCTGATTATTCCTATCTCGGGCGCAATCATTGGCGGCATTACCCGTCGGCTGCGAAAAACTGCCATCCAAAGCCAGGAATCCCTCGGACGCATCGTCAGCATTCTGGACGAAACCCTAGGTGGCATGCGCGTAGTCAAAGCCTTCAATGGGGAAAAATTTGTGCAAGGAAAGTTTGATTCCGAAACCGACTACTACTCCGATGTCAATGTGAGCATGGCGCGCAAAAATGAACTGGCAGGCCCCATCTCCCAGTTTCTCGGAGTAAGTGTAGTGGCTGGCATCCTCCTGTATGGGGGCAACCTGGTGCTGAGCGGAACCTCCGAACTCTCAGCCTCCAACTTCATCACCTACATCATCATCTTTACACAAGTACTGAATCCTGCCAAGGAGATCTCCCGTGCCGTATCTACGATCCAGCGCGGCATTGCCTCCGCAGACCGAATTTTTGAGGTAGTTGACACGACCAACCAACTCCCTTCCCCAATAAATCCACAACCTTTCCATGGGTTTAGCAAGCAAATTGAATACAAGAACGTGAGCTTTGCCTACGGGGAAAACAAGGTGCTGGACCAAATCAACTTTACCCTTGAAAAAGGAAAAACCATCGCGCTGGTAGGCCCTTCTGGTGGAGGAAAATCTACCTTGGCCGATTTGGTGCCCCGCTTTTACGACCCAAGCTCTGGCCAAATCTTGGTGGATGGAATCGACCTCAAGGACATTGCTACGGCTACCTGGAGAGGCCAACTGGGGATCGTTACTCAAGAATCCATCCTGTTCAACGATACGGTATTCAACAACATTGCCTTTGGCATCGATGGAGTCACCGAGTCTCAGGTCATGGAAGCTGCAAAAATTGCGAATGCCCATGAGTTCATCAGCAAGCTGAATTACGGATATCAAACCAACATTGGGGATCGAGGCTCCAAACTCTCAGGAGGTCAGCGGCAGCGCCTGAGCATCGCGCGAGCGGTACTGAAAAATCCTCCTGTGTTGATCTTGGATGAGGCTACCTCGGCACTGGACTCCGAATCGGAATTGCTGGTTCAGGAAGCCATCACGAAGCTCATGAGCAGTCGTACTACCCTAGTCATTGCACACCGACTCAGCACCATCCAGCATGCGGATGAGATCTTGGTGATCGATAAGGCTAAAATTGTACAGCGAGGCACCCATAAAGAATTAATGGCGCAGGAAGGGCTGTATCAAAAGCTTTCCACGATACAGTCTGTCTAAGGGGCAAGATCAAAGTCCCCCCAGTCCACATTTGTAAAACTTTTAGGCAGAAGCGAATTCCCTCCTAAAATCGGGTATATTCGTAGGTACACTTTTTAAACTCAATCATGGTTGCAAAAACTTTTGGAAGCGCCGTCTCTGGCGTGGACGCCAACCTCATCACCATCGAGGTCAATGTGGGCCAAGGCACCAACTTCTTTATGGTCGGACTGCCCGACTCCGCAGTCAAGGAATCCCAGCAGCGCGTGGAATCGGCACTTAAGTACTTCGGCTACCGCATGCCGCGGCAGCGTGTCGTGGTCAATTTGGCCCCTGCAGACCTCCGCAAGGAAGGTTCCGCCTACGACCTCCCCATCGCCATGGGCATACTCCAAGCATCCGAGCAGGTCAATTTCCCCAACCTGCACGACTATGTCCTGATGGGGGAGCTCTCTCTCGACGGCAAACTTCGCCCCATCAAAGGGGTACTTCCCATCGCCATCGAGGCCCGAAAGCGGGGGTTTAAGGGATTTATCCTTCCCCTCGAAAATGCAAAGGAAGCCTCCATTGTCAATAGCTTGGACATCATTGGCGTGGAAACCTTGGACCAGGCCTCGGACTTTTTGCAGGGGCATCTCCAAATCGAACCGCTAGTAACCGACACGCGAGAGATTTTTAACCAAGGCATCGATGCTCCCGAATTTGACTTTGCAGATGTGCAAGGGCAGGAAAACATCAAGCGAGCCATGGAGATTGCCGCTGCCGGAGGGCACAATGTGATCATGATCGGCCCTCCAGGTGCCGGCAAAACCATGTTGGCCAAACGCCTGCCCTCCATCCTTCCTCCCTTGAGTTTGCAGGAAGCCTTGGAAGCCACCAAGATCCACTCCGTTGCCGGTAGACTCGGAAAGCATGCCTCCTTACTCGCACAGCGTCCTTTTCGGAGCCCACACCACACGATCTCAGATGTAGCCTTGGTTGGCGGAGGAGGCAATCC
>CANGZP010000051.1 GCA_947458475.1 Cyclobacteriaceae bacterium
AGATCGGATCATCCCAACCAAGTAAATAATGTATTGGGATTTCCGTATATATTTAGAGGTGCGCTAGACGTACGGGCCACTGCAATCAACGAAGAAATGAAGCTTGCAGCAGCAAAAGCGATTGCAAAGCTTGCCAAAGAACCTGTTCCAGAAATTGTCACCAAAGCCTATGGTGAAAGCAACCTCAGCTTTGGAAGACTTTATTTAATTCCAAAACCTGTAGATCCACGACTCATCACTACAATAGCTCCAGCTGTGGCCAAGGCTGCAATTGAATCTGGAGTAGCTAAAAAAATCATTACTGACTGGGATGCTTACGAAGTAGAACTCCAAAAAAGAATTGGTATCGATGAGCGCTTGATGTCAATCGTCACCGGAAGAGCGAAAAAAGACCCCAAAAGAGTGGTTTTCGGAGAAGCGGACAACCTAAAAATCTTGAAAGCGGCTCAGTTGATTCGAGATGAAAAAATCGCAATTCCAATCCTTTTGGGTAACCGAGAGCGAATCTTAGAATTAATCCAAGAAAATTCGCTAGACCTCGAGGGTGTCAGCATCATTGATCCACTGGAAGAACACAAGCTAAACGAGAAATTTGGAAAAATCCTTGCGCAAAAGAGGCAACGCAAGGGCATGACCCGAAGCGATGCCAACCGATTGGTGAAGGAGCGCAATTACTTTGGTGCCTTGATGGTCGAAACTGGGGAAGCAGATGCCTTTATTTCAGGTCTTACCCGAGATTATCCTAAAACCATCCTTCCTTCCCTTCAAACCATTGGCGTAAAAAAAGGAGTAAATCGCGTGGCGGGCATGTACATCATGAACACGCCACGAGGTCCTTATTTCTTTGCAGATGCTACGGTCAATCTCAATCCTTCCGCTGAGGAACTTGTGGACATCATTGGACTCACCGCTACAGCAGTGAAGTTTTTCAATATGGTGCCACGGATTGCACTGCTCTCTTACTCCAATTTTGGTTCTGCCCAGGGAGATATTCCTTCCAAAATGGCAAAAGCAACCGCGCTTGCTAAAGAAAAATATCCTGACTTGATCATCGAAGGGGAAATGCAAGCCAATGTGGCTCTGAACCAAGAAATTCAAAAGGAAATTTATCCATTCTCTGCCCTATCCCAAAAAGGGAAGGAAGTCAATACACTCATTTTCCCTGATTTGGCTTCTTCAAACATTGCCTACAAGCTATTGGCTGAACTTGGAAACGCAGAAGCCATCGGGCCTATCCTACTGGGGATGAATAAACCAGTTCATATTTTGCAGTTGGGAAGTTCCATCCGCGAAATCGTCAACATGGTAGCCATTGCCGTAGTGGATGCCCAATCCAGCAAAGAAAACTTATGATCGATTACCTCAATGGAAAACTTGTTCACAAAGACCCAACTTACGTACTAATCGATGTAGGGGGAATTGGCTACCATGTCAAAATTTCCCTACAAACCTACACTGCAATCAAGGACCAGGAGCAACTGCGACTCCTCACCTACCTACACATTAAGGAAGATGCACATACCCTCTATGGATTTAAGGAAGAACAAGAAAAAAAACTCTTCCTATTGCTAACCTCCATCAATGGAGTGGGACCGAGTACAGGACTAATGATACTCTCATCCTTGACAAGCACTGAAATCGAACAGGCCATTCTATCAGGTGACGTAGCTACGATTCAAGCGGTAAAAGGTATTGGAACCAAAACTGCCCAGCGAATTATCCTGGAATTGAAAGATAAGGTTGGCAAATCAGGAAGCGGAGAAGTTGCTGCCCCATTAGGATTTCTCAATGGAGGCAATAAAATCAGAGAAGAAGCGTTACAAGCTCTAGTGACTTTAGGTTTTCCAAAAGCTGTCGCAGAGAAAAATATTGCTTTGGTGCTCAAAAAGGTTGGTGGAACCATCTCCCTGGAAGAGCTCATCAAGGCATCGTTAAAAACTTCTTAATACCCACTGAATTGAAGGTTCAGGACTTCCACTTATTTTTGAAAAATCCATTTGGGGGGATCATTATCCTCCTTGGATTGTTCCTTGCCTTCCTTCCCATCAGTACCCTTCAGGCCCAACAGACACCTAGTACCAAGTCTCGGATAGATTCGTTAAATGAGCGCCGATTGGCTCCCTCCTTTTTATTGTGGCAAACGCAAAGAACTTCGCCTCTTTACCCCTATCGAAATCCTTTTTTAGCACAGAAATCTCCTTTCTTTCCTAGTTCCCCGGTAAATAGAGAAGTACAAGTTGTGATGGACTCCACGCTCAAATACCAAGTAGTGGATCAGTTGGATAGCACCCGAATGGGCAACCAGCAGGAATACGAGTTTGATAAATTCGCACCACTGCAGGAATTCCAAGTTCGACAAGACTACTGGAAAACTCGCTCCAGAGGAATAGATGGAGAAAGTGCAGTTGAAGGCAGAAGGCTCATTCCGCCCATTACCATGAGTCCTACCTTTGACCGCATCTTTGGTGGTGATTCGATTAATATCATTCCAACGGGCTATGTCAACCTTGATTTTGGCGCCATCTTCCGAAGGATAGACAACCCTACCATCCCCATCCGCCAGCAAAAAAATGGGAATTTTAATTTCCAACAGCAAATCCAAATGGCTGTCAATGGAAACCTGGGACAAAAATTAAAGATTGGAGCCAATTTTGACTCCAACAACTCCTTTGATTTTCAAAATCAACTCAAACTGGAATACGATGGATTTGATGAAGACATCATCCAGTCCATTGAACTCGGAAATGTGAGTTTACCCATCCAAAACCGACTCATCCAAGGTGCCCAAAATCTTTTTGGTGTCAAGACGGAAATGAAATTTGGCAAGCTCAATGTCACTGCTGTCGCCTCCACCCAACGAGGCAGAAGGGACAATCTCGTGATTGATGCCAATGGACAGGGTCGCGCATTCGAAATTCAAGGTTCCAAATACGACGAAAATCGCCACTTCTTTCTCAGTCATTTTTTTAGGGAAAACTACGAACGCTGGCTGAAAGGGCTTCCTCAGGTGACTTCTGGTGTCAACATCACCCGCGTAGAAGTGTATGTAATGAACCGGGCCACGAATACTGAAACCCTACGGAATTTTGCTGCATTTATGGACCTTGGTGAAGGTAGAGTAATTCTCAATCCAGGGAATCCCGCCATTGGATCGGGAATAGCCAGCAGCCCTGCCAGCAATGGAGCCAACCGCCTGTATGCAAGCATCAATGGCAACCCAGCTTTCAGACCTTTTGATTCCGGTGCCCGTACCTTGGAGGCGGACCTAGGAATAAAAAAAGGAGTGGACTTCGAACAAATCAATGGCGCCCGAAAACTAGATCCAACCGAATACTTTTTCAATGGACAGCTGGGTTTCATTTCCCTCTTTCGAAGATTGCAAAATGATGAAGTGATCGCGGTATCCTACGAGTATACCTACAATGGACAAGTATTCAAAGTGGGTGAACTGACCGAGGATTACCAATCCCGTAGAGAAGATGAGTTGATTTTCCTCAAGCTACTCCGACCGGCACGCATCAATACTCGCGTACCTACCTGGGATTTGATGATGAAAAACATCTACAGCCTCAATGCCAGCCAAGTGGAGCGAGATGGATTTCAATTGCAAGTGATCTACCGAGATGACCGCACCGGTTTGGATAATCCCTCCCTACTTGAAGGAGCAAAAGTAAAAGACATTCCCTTGATTCGCCTGACAGGCTTGGACAACCTGAATCCGCAAAACGATCCTGCCCCTGATGGAAACTTTGATTTTGTGGAAGGGATTACGATGCTCTCCGATCGAGGGCTACTCATCTTTCCGGTCTTGGAACCTTTTGGATCCAACCTTGCACGGAGATTCAACCCCGATGAACGAGTCCTTCAAGAAAAATACGTCTACGATACACTCTACCAAACTACGCAAGCAGATGCGGAGCTAGTTACCCGACTCAACAAATTCTTCATCAAAGGCAGGCTTACCGCTGGTTCGGCAAGTGAAATTCAGCTGCCTGGCTTGAATATCTCACCTGGATCTGTCACCGTTCAAGCCGGAAATATTCCACTCACCGAAGGGGTAGACTTTACCATAGATTACAACATTGGCCGACTAGTCATCATCAACGATGCGATTCTTCAATCTGGAAAACAAATCAATGTCAGCTTTGAGAAAGCTGATCTTGTTTCGTTTCAAACTAGAAGTTTGCTCGGCACACGATTGGATTACATCGCCAACAAAAAATTGACCCTAGGCGGCACCTTCCTATTTCTCAACGAGCGTCCCAATGTATCACGTATCGCCACTGGGAATGAAACGCTACGAAATAGCCTCTGGGGATTAGATGTCAACTACAACAGTGAGTCCCGTTTTCTGACCAAGTTGGCCGATGCGCTGCCCTTTACGGACACCAAGGAAAAGTCACTGGTACAATTCAATGCAGAATTTGCCCACCTCATTCCAGGCACTTCCAATACCGTAAATGGAGATGCGGCCTCTTACATTGATGACTTTGAAGCGGCCGTAACACCTTTCTATCTGGGTGCACAAGCCAATCAAAATTGGAAGTTGGCTTCCACTCCGAAAACTGCTGACAACCGATTTGACCTGAGCAACCAAACCGAGGACAATCTGGGCAATGGCTACCGTCGCGCACGCTTGGCTTGGTACAACATTGATAATATTTTTTACCGAGATGGAGGCCAAGGTGTACCGACCAACATCACTGCTCAAGACCGCCGAAACCACTATGTGAGGCGGGTGATCCCTCAGGAAATATTTAAAAATCAAGACCGAGAGGTGATTTTGGTGCCGCAACCTCTGTTTGAGTTGGCCTTTTTTCCGCAGGAGCGAGGCATGTACAACTACAACCCAGCGCTAACTGCAGATGGACTATTGCCCAATCCACGACAAAACTATGGAGGGGTGACCCGTGCCATCACGACCGAAGTGGATTTTGACCGAACCAACATCGAATACGTAGAATTTTGGTTGATGGACCCTTTCCTTCCTGGAGAAAATGGAAAAGTACTGGATGGGATTTTCAATCAGAATAACACCACCGGCGGAAAACTATTCTTAAACCTTGGAGACATTTCTGAAGATGTCATCAAGGATGGGAGCCATGCCTTTGAAAATGGACTCCCTGCAGATGGAGATCCTGCCGAAACGGCTGCCAACGAATGGGGTAGAATTACCCGTCAGCAATTTTTGCTACCTGCATTTGACAACTCGGCTACTGCACGTGTCCATCAAGATGTTGGTTTCGACGGACTCAAGAATGAAGACGAAGTCACCTATTTCAAAGGACGATTTTTGGATCGATTGAACCTCTCTCCTGCTGCGAAAAATGCGCTAACACAAGATGTTTCTGCCGATGGATTTCAGTACTACTTGGATTCGAAATTTGATCAGGCCAACACCAAAATTCTAGAGCGCTACAAAAAATTCAATGGTAATGAGGGAAATACCCCTATTTCCGCAGACCAAAACCTCCCCTATACCCCATCGGGAACTAACATCCCAGACAACGAAGACCTGAATACCGACAATACCATCAACGAGCTCGAAAATTATTACGAGTACGAAATCGACCTGCGACCAGGCCAGCTCAAGGTAGGCAACAACTACATCGTGGATCAGGTGACCCATACCGAAGGTGGAGAGCAAGTCAACTGGTATTTGTTCCGTATTCCTGTGCGCCAGCCAGATCGAGTTCAAGGCGATATCACCGGATTCAAATCCATCCGCTGGATGCGAACTTATCTCACCGACTTTCAGCAACCTGTGGTGCTACGAATGGCCGAATTTAGAATGGTGGGTAGCCAATGGAGAGCTTTCCAGGAGTCGCTTTTCGAGCGCGGATTTTTTGAATTGCCAGAGCCTGACAACTCCAATCTCACGGTAGATGTAGTCAACATTGAACAAAATGCACAGGGCAGCGCCACGTCCAGCCCTTACGTATTGCCTCCAGGCATCCAGCGTGATCGGGACAATACCTCCGTCATTGAGCGTAGACTCAATGAGCAATCCCTTCGCCTTTGTGTGGAAGATTTGGCGCCAAAAGATGCTCGGGCCGTTTTCAAAAACATCAACATTGACTTGGTTCAGTACGAGCGAATCAAGTTATTTTTCCATGCAAATAGCGAAGACGCGCGGGATGGGGAAGTATCCGCTTTCTTAAGATTAGGCACAGACTACACCGACAACTACTATGAGATCGAAGTCCCCCTAAAAATCTCCCCTTTGGGAAGTAATGATCCACGAATCGTATGGCCAGAGCAGAACGAAATTGATATAGCGATTCAGGAAATCGTCGGCCTCAAGGCTGAGCGAGACAATACGCAGTCTCCCTTGACTCTCCCATTCAGTAAGATGATCCGCCAATACAAGGTTACGGTGATGGGCCGGCCGGAGCTCAACCAGGTTCAAGGGATGATGATCGGAGTTCGAAATCCAGGGAAAGGCATCGGATCCTCCAAGAGCTTATGCCTTTGGGCCAATGAACTCCGAGTGACTGGATTTACCAAAACGAATGGCTGGGCTGCCAATGCTTACCTGAATACTAAAATTGCCGATGTAGCCGTAGTCTCTGCGTCCATTCGCCACAATTCCATCGGATTTGGAGGCTTGGAAACCAAACTTTCGCAGCGCAGTCGCCAAGCAACTACCAATTACGACATCTCCACAAATGTGGAGGTAGACAAGCTTCTTCCCAAGGGATTAGGAGTAAGTATTCCGCTGTATTTTTCGGTTGAAAACGCCTCTACCCGACCTGAATACGATCCGCTTAACCCTGACGTTCCCTTTGAAGTTGCTTTAGACAAGTTTGCAAATGCTGCGGACAAAGATGCCTATCGAGACATCGCAATGGATCAATTGTCGCGAAAGAATGTCAGCTTAAATAACGTGCGCAAACTGAAGAAAAATCAGGAAGCACCAAGTCGCATTTACGATTTATCGAATTTGGCTTTTTCCTATGCCACCGGTACGGTTACACAAACCAATGCACAACTGCAGCAGTACAATTTCAAAACAAACAAAGGAAATGTAACCTACAGCTACCAACCGAAGGAGCTAAAAATTGCTCCCTTTGAAAAGTCTGAAGGCATGAAGAGTCCTTACCTGAAGCTGATCAAGGACATTAACCTCAACTTATCTCCTACTTTGCTTTTGGCTAGAATGGATGTGGACCGAAGATTTACGAGGTCCCAATACCGGAATGACCAACTCAGCACCGCAGGGGTTGACCCCTTGTTTCAGAAGTCCTTCTTCATGAATCGCTCTTTCAACATCAACTGGGACCTATCCTCCAGCCTCAGAGCAGAACTCGCTGCCAATGCAGCAGCAGTCGTGGATGAGCCCGAAGGGGATTTGGATACCCAAGCAAAAATCGATTCGGTACGTGCCAACTTCCTTCGCTTTGGCCGTGCGACGAATTACAACCATACCGCAACGGTCAATTACACCTTGCCTTTTGCCAAACTTCCGATTACCGACTGGATTCAAACAGACTACAGACACCTGAGCACCTACACCTGGCAGACCGGTGCCATCGGACAGCGAGATACCTTGGGTAACGTGATCCAAAACACAAGGGAGCAAACCCTATCGGGCAAATTGGATTTGATCAAGCTATACAATAAAAGTAAATCGCTAGCAGCCATCAATGCTCCAAATCGACCCAGTATCCCAGGTAGGGCAAGCACAAATGCAAGCGATACCATCGGTACTCCACTCACGAGAAGCATCCTTAAATTCGCCATGCTGCTGAAGGAAGTCACCTTCAACTATGGGGTCATCGAAGGAACCTTCCTACCTGGATACATGCCCAATACAGGCCTACTTGGTATGGATCGAGCTTGGGAAAATCCTGGCTGGGCCTTTGTTTTTGGAAGCCAAAACCCAAACCTCCGCTACCAACTCGGGCAAAATGGGAACATGGCACCTAGCCCTGAGTTGACACAGAATTTTCGACAAAATAAGGCCATCAATCTCTCCATTAAGGGGTTGGCAGAGCCTATTCGTGACTTTAGGGTAACCTTAGAAGCCAACAAACGAGAAATCGGGGATTACAGCGAGATCTTCAGAAATAGTGCGAGTAGTCCGGGCAACTTCGAATCGCTGAGCCCAAGTCGCATGGGATCTTACAGCATTTCCACAATACTTATTGGAACCACCTTTGCGAAAAATAACGACCGAAACGAATCGGCTCTATTTACTGACTTTGAGAATTTCAGGGCCATCTTCAAACAGCGTTTAGATCAACAAGCTACTGCGGCTGGAGAATTCCCCATTAATGGGCAGGATGTCTTGATTCCTTCCTTCTTGGCAGCTTACCGAGGCCAAGACCCAACTACCGCTAACTTAAATCCATTCCCTAAAACTCCTTTGCCGAACTGGCGCCTGGATTACCGAGGTCTTTCAAGATTGAAAGGGCTTAGCGAACTTTTCAGTAGCATTAATCTAACACATGCGTATAGCTCGACCTACGATGTCAGCAACTTCTCCAATTCCCTACAGTATCAACAAGGATTGGAATTGTTTAACACACTACAACAGATTCAGCGCCCAAATCTCACCAATCTAGAAGGACAGTTCATCCCAATTTACATTCTCAATCAGGTAGTGCTCACCGAGCGATTTACGCCCCTTATAGGCTTGGATGTCTTGACCAAACAGCGAATGAATATTGCTGTAAACTACAACAGAGAGCGCAATTTGGGCTTGAATTTTTCCAATTCCCAGATTACCGAGCAGTCCAGTAGTGATTTTGGCTTGACCCTCTCCTACACCAAAGCGGGAGTGAAAATTCCTTTTAAAATCAGTGGCCAACAAAAGGTATTAAAGAATGACCTGCAAATGCGCTTGGATACGAAGATTGGTAGTACGCAACAGGTGCAACGAAAAATAGAGGAAAAGGCAACGGTCACCAATGGAAACTTCAATTTCCAATTTAGACCTACGCTCAGTTATGTCATCAACCGAAGCTTAAACTTGACGCTATACTTTGAGCGAACGGTAAATGATCCACGCGTTACCACCGCCTACAGAAGATCAAATACTGCTTTTGGAGGGCAATTGCGATTTAATTTATCCCAATAGATTTCAATCTCTCCCGAATACTTTTAATTTTGAGAGAATTAAAAAAATCATCATGAATTTTCCAGTAGAACTTAAGTACACCAAAGACCACGAGTGGGTCAAAATCGACGGAGAAATTGCCACTATTGGCGTCACTGACTTTGCTCAAAAAGAGTTGGGAGACATCGTCTATGTAGAAGTTGAAACCCTTGGGGAAACGCTAGAAGCAGGCGAAGTATTTGGGACTGTAGAAGCGGTAAAAACTGTTTCCGATCTATTCATGCCAGTTACTGGCGAGATCCTTGAACTCAACGATGAATTGGAGTCTTCCCCAGAGCTTGTCAACGATGCTCCCTACACCGAAGGTTGGATGGTGAAAGTTAAACTTACCGGACCTCTTCCAGCAGACCTTTTGGATGCTGAAGCTTACAAGGAGCTAATCGGAGAATAAATTTCCATGCCCAGGATAGTCTGGTTCGGAGCATGGTTGAGTGCCTGTTGCCTTGCCATGCTTACTCCAGGAACTGCCTTTCCTGATGTATCTGTAGTTAGCTTTCAAGATAAAATCATCCATTTCATCATCTTTTTTGTGCTGGCTTACCTAGGTTCAGGCATTGGGATTGGCAAAAAGGTGGAAATTTGGAAAGCAAAGCGGCTTTGGATAAACTTCATACTTTTGGCTTTCTTGCCAAGCATTGGATTGGAAACCGCTCAACACCTAATTCCCTATAGAAGCTATGATTTAAATGATCTGGCTATCAATGTGTTAGGTGTTATTTCTGGATTATTAGGATATTTATATCGTCCTTCTTGTAAATTCATTTTGGATTAATCTCCAATAATTCTTACACTTGTTATAGAAAATAAAACCGATTAACCTTTAATAAACAAAATTCATCATGGAAGCAAAAAAGACTCCTAAAGCTGACTTGAACAAAAGTGTGGGTATGTTTACCAACTTGGGTCTTGCAGTAGCAGTTGGTCTCACTCTGGCTGCCTTCGAATACAAGTCTTACGACGATAGCGCTCTAAAGGATCTAGGTGACGTTGCAGATAATTTCGAAGACATCTTAGATGTACCCATCACTAACCAGCCACCGCCGCCGCCACCACCACCACCAATGGAGCAGCCTGTGATCCAAGAGATTCCAGATGAGGTGAAAATCGAAGAAAAAATCGATGTGAACTTTGACGTAGACGTGAAAGAAACCACGGTGATCAAAGAAGTAGCCATCAAGGAGGTAGTAATCGAGGAAGAAAAAGCAGATCAAATCTTTGACGTAGTAGAAACACAGCCTAACCCTCCTGGGGGAATGTCTGGCTGGAACAAATATCTTTCTGATAACCTCAAATACCCAACTCAAGCTAGAAGAATGGGTGTTGAAGGAACAGTAATTGTGGTTTTCGTTATCAACACCGATGGATCCATTCAAGACGTTGAAGTTTTGAGAGGTATCGGCGGAGGTTGTGACGAGGAAGCAGTTAAAATCGTAAAAGCAGCTCCTAAATGGGAGCCAGGTAAACAAAGAGGTAAAGCAGTTCGTACTCGAATGAGACTACCAATCCGATTCAAACTTGGATAATTAAAAAGACCCGATTAGCATCGGGTCTTTTTTTTGTTCAATCTGCAAGTCGCGTGAGCAGCAGAAGCGCTATAAAAACACGAATCAAAAAAGGCCTTGCACATTGCGAGGCCTTTTTAGTTTTAGTTGACGTTAGCTGAATAACTGCAAGTCAACCATAACCAGTGGAAATTAGGTTTGATAACCAACTAAGTGGGCCGTTGACCGTGGTCTGTGGACGATTATCAAAGCACATTTAACGATTGTTCCTTAATCTTTTCCAATTCATCCTTCATTTGGATGACCAACTTTTGAATACCCGCATCGTTGGCTTTGGAGCCAATCGTATTGATCTCTCGGCCAATCTCTTGGCTAATAAACCCAAGCTTCTTCCCTTGATTCACTTCGGTATCCATACTCTTTATGAAGTAGTCTAGGTGGGTCTCCAAGCGAACCAGCTCCTCATTGATGTCTATTTTCTCAAAGTAGTAAATCAATTCTTGCTCAAACCGATTCGCATCAAAGGAATGCTCATCCATCCATTGCGCAAAATGACCTCGGATTCGAGATTGAATTTTCTCTTTGCGATTCGGCTCTTCTGCTTTAATGGCCTGCCAACCTTGCCTGATGAGGTCAATGTTTTCTTTCAATTTGACCAAAAGCGAAGCTCCCTCATCCACTCGAAAGGCTTCACAGCGAATCAAGGCTTCTTCTAGGACCAATTTCACCTGAGCCCAATCGTCGTTATCCTCGCGATCTATGGCCGTACTAACCATCACTTGAGGCGCTTGCAACGCTAGTTTAAACAAATCAGCACTCTTTTCCCCCACGGATGATGCAAGGCGCTCAAATGTAGCATAATAGGTCTTAAACAAATCCTCATTGAGTTGAACCGGCAGACTTTGATTACCCTTCACCAAAAAATCAATAGAAACACTGACTTTTCCTCGGTCTAATATGGCCTGAACCCGATTTCTGATTTCAGCCTCTTTGTCCGCAAACTGTCTTGGACTGCGGATGGAAAGGTCTAGCATTTTTGAGTTGAGCGTGCGGACTTCTACTTGAATGACCAGGTGCTCATTTTCAAATCCGGCTACTCCATAGCCAGTCATGGATTTGATCATACGAATTCGGCTTTAGAAATTATACCCCAAAGTAAAGTAAAATTTCAAGTCTTCGGTGGTATAATTTCGAACTGGTCTTGCGACATCAAATTTGATGTAGTAATTCATCAACACTGTACGCAGGCCAGCTCCATAGCTTTGAAGCCAGGGATTATTAAAATTGTTCAATACAATCACAAAAGGTGAACCTGACGTATTGATCACTTCGGTATTTTGATCATTGACCTTTTCCCAGGGTGCTGCATTATTCCATGCAGAGCCAATATCGTAAAAGCCAACCAACTGAAAGTTCTTTACAAAATTGGAGGTAATTGTCCCTCGAGTCAAATAGGAAAACAAAGGCAGTCTCAATTCAGTGGAAAAAGTAAGCGCATTTCTGCCTCGGATCTCATCGTAATCAAAACCTCTGAGGTCAACAAAATCAGCAAAGAGAATATTGGAATTTTCGAGACCATTCGGATTCCGAACTGGTGATGGCTCAGGACGATTGGCGGGAGGATTGTAGAAACTATTAAACATCCAATTATCCATCCCTCCTACTAGGTAGGTTTGGGGATTAGAACCCATAAAAGAGCCGAAATAGAATTTGGAAGCAAGGACAATGTTCTTGTGTATTTTCTGGTAGCTCCGAAGGTCCACATACAGGTTGCTGAAGGATCGATCTCCGTAATTCAGTCCTTGGTAGTGCTGAAAACCTACTTTGCCTTTGGTCCCCGTGAAAGCATACAGCCCCATGGGTTCGGTACGGTCATACACATACTCTAGCTTTCCACCCGCATAGGAAACTTGCAATTCATTCAACTCTGGTATTTTGCTTAAAATCAAAGAATCCTCATTGAGATTGAAATATTGCGTTTTGGCTACAAAAGGTGCGGCATACACACGGGAATGAATGGTGAGCGGATAAGAGACGCCCGTCTCCACTTTGGTCAGCACATACTTTTGAAAACTAAAGTCGCCGTCTGTTACCCGAAGCGTTTTTCGATCATACCTCCCTCTGAAATCAAGTCGAGATTTTAGGTATTCGTATTCAAACCAGATGTCCCCACCCGAATCAAAGTCCAAAGCGGTCATGATCCCACCCATAAAGAGATGGTTGTCCAGCACATCGGTCATCTTGCCTTGAAGACTCATTCCAAAACCTCGAAGGGGATCGACGACAAAGCGGGAATTGATGTGATTCGTAAAAAATTGAGTTTCCATAGCGCGTGGTCCAGAGACCAACTGCTGCAAATTTTGCTTTCGGAAAGTTTCCAATAAATTACTTTTAACTCCTGCTGAACTAGCAACCACTGCCCCTGTGGAAGTGGAAGTTCTAGCAGGGATTGTATCAAAAGTATAGTTTTCGGTATTCACTCCTCTCCTGCTTTCAAATCGCAACCGATCGGTACTTAGAGAGGATGTTTTTTTAGAAAGCGTATCTATGGAAGTAAGGGGAGCCACAAGTTCAGGACCTGCTTGCTGTTCCTGCTTTGCTCGGGTCACTTGTTGGGTTTTGGCCTCAAGAATCCTTCGAGCAGCCAGGCGTTCATTTAACTCTTTCACTTGCGCAAGTTGAAGCCTTGGCGTGCTTGGCGTAAATTGATCTACTCCCGTGTAAGAATCCACATACAACTCGGATTCCTTCCCATTTCGAACAGCATAAGCCACCTTATTCATCCTGGAATTCACATCAAACACTTCGATGCTTGTATCAAAGGCCGAGATCTGCGTAGAAACCTGGTTCCCAATACTGTGCTTCATGAGATTGGAAATCCCACTCAAATCACTCAAGAACACTAAATTGTTGGAGTTGATCTTTTTGGGGAATGTGTTTTTACTATTTGCATTCGTCAGCTTGGTGTATACCGTGGTATCCTTCAGCACTTGAACACGATACAAATTGTATTGCTCTGGAAAATTGGCCAGTACTGGAGCTTTTTGCATCACCGAATCTGGCAATTCAATAAAATTGCTCGAATAAACAATCGTGGAGTCATTCAAAAAAACAGGGGTCAACTCGTCAAAAATATTATCTGTCAAGCGCTTGCCCTGCCCCCTTACATTGAGGGTGTAGAGATCAGTTTTACCGTTGGAAATAGCGGAAAGAACCATATTCCTCCCTGACTCATTGAAATCAAAACTAAGAATCTGCGTAATGTTGCGCAGAAATACTTTGTCCTGAGAAGAACCATCCAAGGAGCGTTGTCTCAACGTAGTGAAACCACGCTTGAATGTGGCGATCGCCAAAGTGGCCGAATCCCTCCATGCGATAACGGGCGAGTACAAGTTAGGAGGGAGTTCCTCATGCTTCGATCCACCTTGATAGATTCGTTGTTGGCTTCCTGAAGCGAGGTCCCGGACCCATACGGTCGATTTACCCGCATTATTGAGCACATAGGCTAGGTGAAGGCCATCTGGACTAAACTTCACATCCGTAATTGCTCCATCTACTCGAGAGGAAGTGCTGGCAATGGCCTTTTTCGAATCCAAGGTTTTGAAATTGCTATAAACTGGCTCGTTTACTTTCAAATAAAATTGCTGCCAATCATTCAGGAACGATTTGATGTTGATCCCAATCGTATTTGCAATGCTATTTTCCTCACTCCGATTGATACGCGAAAGATTGAGGATGCTGGACACGTACCTTCTGCCATATTTTTCGGCGATGTAATTCCAAATAGATTGCCCCACAAGTCCAGCCTCCAAATCGGTTAGCGTATGAAGCTTTGGATTGGATGTATTTTTCAAATAGCGACGAATGTAATCGTCCATTTCGCGGCTCCAGCCTTTGGCAAGGTAATTAGCAATTCCATCCACATACCAATCTGGAAAATTAGTAATCAGATTGGCTTGAAAGGCATCGGCAACGGAAGCCCCATACAGCATCTCTCGAACGATTACCTTGGAAGTGGCAAACAACAAATCCTCCTTGAACAAATCCATTCGCCCCTTGTAGGCTACCTCAGCAACAAGACGCGTAAATTTGGTTTGTCCCTCTTCGGTATATTGTTGCGCATTGAGGTCTAAATTACTTTGCAGACGCTCTTCTGGTGAATTGTAAATGTAAATTCGAGGTTTCGTGTAGGCTACATAGCCAATATTTTGAGTCAACTTGTTGAATTCAGACTCTAAAAACTCAATGGCCATCTTTGCATTTACCCCTCCTTTGTCATAGTAATAGACCTCAAAATTGGCCGAAGTATAAAAATACCAGTCGAACTCCTTGTGCTGCACCCGGTTTTTGCCAAAGCGCTCCTGATCAAACTGAGCCCATGCTTCTGCCCCGCAGCCAAGAAAGAGGATTAAAAAAAGGTATCGAAATACACGCATTCGCATTTCCAACGATTGAGTTAGGTTTTAAATATAGGTAAAATACCGAGAGATCGAAACTTCCTGCGGCAGTGGCTGCCCTTCCAAAAGAAAATTCCGCATTGCCGCACTAAAATAAGGAACCAAAGACACTCCTTTAGCCCCAAATCCATTGAAGATGTAAACGCTTTGTGCTTCAGGATGTTTCCCCAAAAATGGTTTTCTATCTTTTGTTGCAGGTCGAATCCCCACTTTATGTCCACAAATCTCTTGAACCGGCACACGAACTACCTCGGTTAACTTTTCCAGCAACTCGTTTTTGGCTGTTTCTGTTGGCCCTACCGCTAAGTCATGCCAAGTATAGGTGGACCCTACCCTGAAATTTCCATTGGCCAAAGGCACACGGAAAACTCCCCGATTCACAATAAAAGGAGGCGAGAAATCCTGCTTCACTTCTAAGATTTCCCCTTTGACAGGCGCAAAAGGTAAAAATGAAAAAAACCGGGACTGCATCGAGCCCAATCCATTGCAATAAATCAGGGCCTTTGTCTTTATTGATCCATACCTCCAACCCGCATCCCCTTCCTGCAGCAGATTTTCTTCCTTAAACTCTTCTTGAATCAACCTATCTCCAAAAAAATCAACCATTCCTTCCAAAAAAGTGGGAATATCTAGCCAGCCAGAAAGCTGAAGCTTTACCCCTCCAAAAGGATCTTTGAGGTTTTTATGCTGGCTTTCCACCTCTATTTTCTGAACAAAGGGTTGTAGCGCAGGATCACTCGAATGGCCCATCCACTCATTTTGCTCTTCAATTGATAGAAATGGGCGGTAAATGGATTGCTGGGTCAAAAATCTTCTGCCGGTCACCTCTTCTAGCTCCTGGTAAAAAGGTACAATCTCGGGAAATAAGAGTTCCCCTTTCCAGGTTTTGACCATTTTCCTTCCGGTCACTGGATTGAATAAACCGGCCGCCACCTGACTGCTTCGATTCGCTTCAGGCTGATCCAGCAGCACGACTTGTTTGCCTTCTTTAATTAATCGATAGGCCAAGGCAGAACCAGCCAACCCCTGTCCAATGATTAAAAAATCAATTTCCATGTCCTAAATTAAACCCATAATTCTTTACTTTGCTTTAATCTCTTCGACTTTTCACATGCTTCACATCAAGTGCTTCACCTTCAACCCTTTTCAAGAGAATACGTACCTGCTTTATGATGAGGAGGGTACAACCACATTGATTGATCCAGGGTGCCATACCGATGAAGAAAAACGAGAGTTGGAAGCATTCATTCTTAAAGAAAACCTGCAAGTAAACCAACTGCTCAACACGCACTGCCACATCGACCATGTACTCGGCAATGCCTGGGCCATCGATCGGTTTAAGGTATCCTTACAAATTCATGCCTTGGAAGTTCCAGTACTCAAGTCAGTGGAAGTATATGCACCCAACTATGGCTTTCGAGACTATGTTCCATCTACAGCAAGCTCTTTTCTAGCTGAAGGACAAGAAATTCAAGTCGGTAAAGAAAAATTACGCTGTATTTTTGTTCCCGGACATGCCCCAGGACACTTGGTATTCTACCATGAAGCGAGCAAGCGCGCCATTGCAGGAGATGCACTCTTCAGAGGAAGTATCGGTCGCACCGACTTGCCAGGTGGAAA
>CANGZP010000052.1 GCA_947458475.1 Cyclobacteriaceae bacterium
CGCCTGAAGAAATTGGCTACCTCCATGCAACGAAGCTGACCATGAATGGCAAGCCAGTACGCTTCACAGAGGTGGGGACGATATTGGAGGTAGATTTGGATCAACCCATCCTTCCGAATACCACGGTAAAATTTGAAATGGCCTTTGAAGGCCAGGTTCCACTTCAAGTGAGAAGATCTGGTCGTGATTCCGAAGAGGGAGTTCGCTATTCCATGTCGCAATGGTACCCAAAGATGGCCAATTACGATGAGCAAGGTTGGCATGCCAATCCGTATGTAGGCAGAGAATTTTATGGGATTTGGGGAGATTTTGACGTGAAAATCACCATTGACAAAACCTATACCTTAGGTGGTACAGGATACCTTCAAAATCCAAACCAAATCGGACATGGGTACCAGGATGAAGGAGTGAAAGTAGCAGAGCCCAAAGGAAAGACATTGACTTGGCACTTTGTAGCGCCTCAGGTCCATGACTTTATGTGGGCAGCGGACAACAAGTACAAGCACGATAAGGTGCAAATGGCTAACGGGATTACGGTACACCATTTTTACATTCCTGGAGAGAAGACTACCGAAAACTGGGAAAAGCTAAAGGAGTTTACTCCCAAGGCCATTGATTACTTATCACAAAAGTTTGGGCAATATCCATACAAGCAATTTTCAGTCGTTCAAGGTGGAGATGGAGGAATGGAGTATGCCATGTCTACCTTGATTACGGGAGAGCGCTCCTTGCCGAGCTTGGTAGGGGTGATGGTGCATGAATTGGCACATAGCTGGTTTCATGGAGTCTTGGGGTCCAACGAATCTTTGTACCCATGGATGGATGAAGGTTTTACCTCCTATGCCTCGAATTTGGCAATGGCCTCTATTTTTCAGCCCAACCCAGCTCCGCAGCGTAGTTCTTATGGCGGGTATTACCGCTTGGTGAAGTCGGGGTTGGAAGAGCCCATGTCCACCCATGCAGATCACTACCAGACCAATTCAGCCTATAGTGCAGCAGCCTACAGCAAAGGAGCTGTTTTCTTGGCGCAATTGGGTTATGTAATCGGAGAAGAAACGCGTGACAGAGGCATGCTACGGTACTGGAACACCTGGAAGTTTAAACATCCCAATGTCAATGACTTGGTTCGGGTAATGGAAAAAGAAAGTGGCTTGGAGCTCGATTGGTACAAGGAGTACTTCGTGAATTCCACCAAGACCATTGATTATGCAGTCAAAGAAGTGAAGGCCTCGGAAGAGGGCACTTCCATCACTTTGGAACGAATAGGAGCGATGCCAATGCCGGTGGATTTGGTGATAACCTACAAGGATGGAAGCAAAGAGTTGGTATATCTCCCTTTGGAAATGATGCGAGGCGATAAAAAAGCGGAGGCAAATGCACCTGCTCGGGTATTGAGTAAGGATTGGCCTTGGACACATCCTACGCAAACTATCCATATCAAAAAGGCGATGGATACCATTAAGTCAGTAGAGATTGACCCGAGCAAGCGGATGGCAGACATTCAGGCGGAAAATAATAAAGTGGAGTTTTAGGCTCCACTTCAAGTTATTTAATTAAAAAAAAGGTGGGTGACCACCTTTTTTTATTAGAATCAACCAGCGTTCTTCTTGTCCTGTACTTCAGTACGGATTGCTTGCGCTAGGTTTTTCAAATCCTGCATACCTTTTCTTACACGGGTACCAGCAGCTTGATTTCCTTTGTCGTAGAACTTTTCGAAGTCAGCTTCCAAGCTCATTACTAGATTTTTTACTTCGCTAAATTTGCTCATAGTAAAAGTTTTTTAGGGTTGATGATAAGTTTATAAGGGTCTAATATAGGCCAAATACTTTCTATTTCAATTCTAAGGCGCTTTTTTTTACTTTTTTTTTATTCTCCAAAAGAAAGTGCCAGGGCAGAATTCTTGTAAACACCGGAAGTGAGCTTGTCTTTCACTGCAGCAAAAGCTTTTACCGTGATGTTTACATCATCCAAAGTATGAACTGCTGTAGGAATTAACCTCAAGATAATCATGCCTTTAGGGATTACAGGATAAATTACTACAGAACAGAAGATGCCAAAATTCTCACGAAGATCCATGGAAAGTGCAGCAGCTTCTCCTACGGTGCCATTTAAGACAACTGGAGTAACGGGTGAATTGGATTTTCCAGTGCTGAATCCATTTTCAACCAATCCTTTGCGAAGTGCATATACAATTTTCCAAAGGTTGTCCTTCAGTTCCGGCTGACTTCTCAACATATCTAGGCGCTTTAATGCTCCTTCTACCAATAGCATTGGTAGGGATTTTGCGAAAATTTGAGAACGCATGTTGTATCTCAAAAACAGGATTACATCTGCATCGCCAGCGATGAAGGCGCCAATAGAAGCCATGGACTTGGCGAAGGTAGAGAAGTACAAATCAATTTGATCTTGTACCCCTTGCTCTTCTCCTGTTCCAGCTCCAGTTTTACCCATGGTACCAAAACCATGTGCATCATCAACCAACAAACGGAAATCAAATTTCTTTTTCAGTTCAACGATTTCTTTCAACTTGCCCTGGTCACCAGTCATTCCAAATACCCCTTCGGTAATCAACAGGATACCTCCACCGGTTTCTTCTGCCAATTTGGTGGCACGCTGAAGTTGTTTCTCACAACTTTCAATGTCGTTGTGTGGGAACACGTAGCGCTTGCCCAAATGCATACGCAAGGCATCAATGATACAGGCATGACATTCTGAATCGTATACGACTACATCCTTTCTATCCAAAAGGGCGTCAATCACTGACATGATCCCTTGGTAACCGTAATTGAGGAGGTAGGATTTTTCTTTGCCCACGAAGGCAGCTAGCTCGTCTTCCAATTGCTCGTGAAGATCGGTTTGACCTGACATCATTCGAGCACCCATCGGATAGGCTGCACCCCATTTGGCGGCTGCATCGGCATCTGCCTTTCGGATTTCGGGATGATTGGCCAAGCCTAGGTAATTATTTAAGCTCCAGGTAAGCACTTCTTTCCCTTTAAACATCATCCTAGGAGCGATTTCACCCTCTAGTTTAGGAAATGACCAATAGCCGTCTGCAAACTCAGAGTGTTTGCCCAATGGGCCCATGTTCGTTTTTAACTTTGCAAATAAATCCAATGTCGTGAGAATTTAGAGTGTTCGAGGAAAAGGTTTCTTATTGTAAAACACCCAAAAATAAGACTTTCCTTCCTTGGAAGCAAAAATCAGTTCGTAAGTATCAAAGCTCAAAATAAATTCCGTATTTCGCTTTAGCTCTTCGGAGCAGCCCAAGTCAAACTTTAGTGTACCAATGAAAAAAATCACCAAACTTTTGGTAGCCAATCGTGGCGAGATAGCGCTACGAATTATGCGCACGGCCCGGGAAATGGGCATCTCCACAGTGGCAGTTTATTCCGAAGCAGACCGACTTTCTCCTCATGTGCGCTTCGCCGATGAAGCCCGTTGCCTCGGACCCGCACCTTCCAATCAGTCCTATTTAGTTGCAGATAAAATCATTGCAGTGTGTAAGGAGTTGGCAGTAGATGCAATACACCCTGGATATGGGTTTTTGTCTGAAAATGCTGCCTTCGCGAAGCAAGTTCAGGAAGCTGGAATTTTGTTTGTTGGCCCTTCTCCAGCAGCAATCGAGGTGATGGGTTCTAAGCTTGCAGCAAAGCAGGCGGTAGCAGCTTATGATATCCCGCTCGTCCCTGGTACCGAAGAGGCGATTTCAGATGTTGAGGTTGCCAAAACTAAGGCTAAAGAAATCGGCTATCCCATTTTGATTAAAGCTTCTGCGGGAGGTGGTGGAAAAGGAATGCGCATTGTCGAATCAGAAGCAGAGTTTGATGAACAAATGAGCCGCGCGGTGTCCGAGGCGATATCTTCGTTTGGCGATGGAGCAGTTTTTATCGAAAAATACATTACTTCTCCAAGGCATATAGAAATCCAGATTTTAGGGGACCAGCAAGGCAACTTGGTTTACCTTTTTGAACGGGAGTGTTCCATTCAGCGGAGGCACCAGAAGGTCATTGAAGAAGCCCCTTCTGCAGTGGTAAGCCCAGCCATGCGAACTGCTATGGGAGAAGCTGCAATAGGTGTAGCTAGGGCTTGCAATTACTATGGTGCAGGCACCGTAGAGTTTATTGTGGATGAAAAGCTCAATTTCTACTTTCTCGAAATGAACACCCGTCTTCAAGTAGAGCATCCTGTCACAGAGATGATCACTGGAAAGGACTTGGTGCGTGAGCAAATTTGGATTGCCGAAGGAAAGCCGCTTTCCTTTGCACAGGAGGACTTAACCATACAGGGACATGCAGTTGAGGTTCGGGTTTATGCTGAGGATCCAAAAAATAACTTTTTGCCGGACATCGGGAAGCTAGTGACCTACCATCGCCCTCAAGGACCAGGAATTCGAGTAGACGATGGGTTTGAGGAGGGAATGGAGATTCCTATCTATTATGATCCGATGATTGCCAAATTGATAGCACATGGGGCTACTCGAGAAGAGGCCATAGATCGAATGATTCGTGCGATCGACGATTACCTCATTACTGGTATTCAGACCACGCTGGATTTTTGCCGCTTTGCCCTGGAGCATGACGCGTTCCGCTCGGGTAATTTTGACACCAAGTTTGTGGAGCGCTACTTTAGTCCAGAACTCCTCGAACCACAGTTTACGGAGGAAGAGAAAACCTTACTGGCTGCGCTGGCGGTCGAATTTTTCGAGAAAGAAGATCAGCGTACCAATCCTAGAACTCCACTTAAAGTAAGTTCTACCACCAATTGGTCCAATCGCTTAATCTGATGGCTGAACTATTACCGCTTAAAGCTTGGAGATATTCCAATGAACTTGCAGAAAATTTAGAAAAACTCACTGCCCCACTTTTTGACGTAGTGACTTCCAAACAGCGGGACTTATTGTATCAAAATCCGCTCAATAGCATTCATCTAGCTGTTCCTGAGGGGGTTAATGGACATTTGGCGGCAAAAAACTTACTCGAAAAATGGAAAAACACAGGAATTTTGGAGCAAGATGCCGTTCCAGGAATCTATGTCTATTACCAATATTTTCGTCTTCCTGGAGAAAAGGAGGAGCGCTGCAGAAAAGGGTTTATTGCTCAAATAAAAGCAAGCGATTGGGAGGATAAAATCATCTTGAGGCATGAAAATACGATTGTCTCGGCTGTAAACGATCGGGTAGATTTGCTTCGCGCTACAGAGATTCAAGCTAGCCCAACGCATGGACTTTACGAGGATCTAACTCAGGAACTGGAACCCTGGATGGATCGGGCTATGGAGCAGCCCTTGTATGAGCTGGAAGACTACCAAGGAGTTCGTGAAGTTTTGGCACGAATCACGGATCCGAGCATCATTCACCTATTTTTGAAGACTTTGGCTCCTAAAAAAGTGATTTTGGCAGATGGCCATCATCGCTTAGAGGCGGCGATTGCCTATCGAAAAGAGCAAAGCCAATTGCCTATCTCTTCCAATTGGAGGGCGTCAGACTACCATTTGATGTACTTCACCAATGTGGTCGGAAATCACTTGGAAATTCTCCCTACGCATCGGCTGTATTATGGGGAGGGACTTGAAAAAGAGCACTTTTTTAAGGCCATTGAAGCATGGTTTGAGATTAGGCCTTTGGGGGATGCCGCTGAACTTTCAAATTATTCCTTTCAGCGCAAGCATTCATTTGGGTTGCTGTGGGAAGACGCTGCCTATGTGATCAAATTTAGGCCTGAAAAAATGGATCAAGTAGCCCCTACCTTACCCGAAGTCCTAAGGCAATTGGATTTGGTACTTTTGCATGATGTGGTCTTTAATAAACTTTTGGGCCTCTCCCCAGTTGAACAACGAAGTACTCCAGCCTTGGCTTTTGAGCGAAATTTTTCGAGATGCGTTCAGGAGGTTCAGGCTGGTAATGCCCGATTTGCCATCATTACGCGAGAGATTAAATTGAGTCAAGTGATTGAGGTGTGTAACTCAGGGCAGGTGATGCCTCAAAAATCCACGTATTTCTATCCCAAGGCCTTGGGAGGAATGTTATTTGCTACCGTTAATCAAGAAGAATTCGACCATGACTATGCCCAGTACTTTAGCTAATCTTGCCTCAAAGAAGCTTATTTTGGGATCTAATTCCCCAAGAAGAAAGGAGTTGCTCCGAGGACTAGGCCTTGAATTTGAAGTGCGGGTGCATCCTATTGAAGAAAACCTACCGCCCGATTTACCTGCAGCCTATGCAGCAGCTTACCTGTCTAAATTGAAGGCAGATGCCTTTCCAGGACCACTTGATGCGAATGAGATCCTGATTACTGCCGATACGGTGGTCATTGATGGTGGAAAGGTACTTGGAAAGCCTGCCAATGAACTCGAAGCATTTGAGATGCTGAAGAGCCTGTCTGGCACCACGCATACCGTCATGACCGCAGTCACGCTAAAAGATCAAAAAACATCCGTTACACTGGAAGATGAAACGCAAGTCACTTTTCGTTTTTTGGAGGAAGATGAGATTTGGTATTACCTGAAGCAGTACCAACCCTATGACAAAGCGGGTTCGTATGGTATTCAAGAATGGATAGGTTTTATTGGGGTGAGTAGCATCACAGGTTCCTACTTTACGGTGATGGGATTCCCTTTGCACCTCGTTTACCAGCAACTGAAAAAGTGGTAAAACCCTCTTGTTTTTGGATTTTTTTACTTGGTAAACACCAATAAAACTTAAATCACTACACTAGAAGGTCTCTCCCCACAATAGGAACGATTAGTGCATGGTTGACTGCAGCAGGGTTGTCCTGAAGCCAATCAAGGGGTTCAAGCAAACGTTCATCAGCCAGATCAAACGTACCGAAATGCATCGGAACGAATTTTTTAGCCCCAATTTCCCGAAAGGCCTTTGCAGCATCACTCGGACTGGTATGGGAGGGATGCATAAACCATTCCGGTTTGAACGCACCTACGCCCATCAGTGCTAGGTCGGGAGCGCCCAGCGTTTCGGCTATTTGCTTGAAATGAGGACCATCCCCAGAATCTCCCATAAAATAGATGGACTTGTCTTGGCTTTCTAAGTAAAATCCACCCCACAATCGTTGGTTGGTGTCAAAAAGTCCTCGTCTTGCCCAATGCCTTGTGGGCACAAAAGTGATTCGAATGGAGTGGTTTAAATCATAGGATTGATACCAACCAGCTTCTTGGATGGTGTTTTTTGGAAGCCAGGGCTGTAGCAAGGGGCTCATGTTGAGTCCTGTGAGAATTTTGGCTTTGGGGACCAACTGCCCAAGCAGGGTGAGGGTAGCTTCGTCACAGTGATCTCGGTGATCGTGCGAAAGTAAAATGTAATCTACATCTCTTAGCTGATGGGGATCAAATGGAAGCTCGCTAAATCGTTTTAAGGCCCAGTTATCCAGCCAAACGGGATCAATTAAAATAGTAACTCCTGCAAGGCGAATCAGGTAGCTGGCATGGCCAAGCCAAATGAGCGAATCTTGGGAGAAAGTATTCTGAAGTGTGATTTTCTCCACTGTTAACCTCCGAAGATCTTTTTTCTTGGCATCAGCTTGTGGATTAGTTTCAAGCTTCCATTTCAGTACGGAGTAGAGGCTGGATTCAAAGGGATGATGCAAGTTTTGAAATGTGCCGTCACTGCGCAGTGGGGTTCCTTTCCAGTCAGCTGGTTTTTTTTCGTAGGGGAGGTTGGGGTTGTCAACGTGGCGCAAGGTCATCTCATCTTCTGGACTAAGGTGATAAAGTAGGGCAGATGTGGGTACCACACCTCCCAAAGCGGTAAGAAAAGTTCTTCTTTTCATAGAGAGAGTCTTAGGTATCCAACCTGACTACTTGCGGAATGTTTAGTCAAAAAAAAGGCGGGATATCCCGCCTTTTTTGTTATTTCTTTACTCGCGTTCCGGAGACTGCGAAAGAGTCCATCAGCGAACCACTGACATTTTCATCGTCTTCACGCTGAAGTGTAAAGTATAGGTCTCCATATTCTGAGGTGAAGTTTAGCGTGAGGCTATTATCACCTTCTGTGATGTCATTCATTTTTGTTTCCGTGCTGGATGCAGCGTCTACAAATTTTCCAACCAATTTACCGTCTACGCGCTCAAGGGTAAGGAGAACAGAAATGGTTCCCATTGGGGTATCTTTAATCTGTACATTCCATTCACCAACAAAGTAGTCCTCGGTGGTTTGTGCCATAGTGGAAGAGGAAAATAGAAGTGCTGCAAAGAAAAAAACGAGGATGCTTAATTTTTTCATGAGGTTATTTTTTGAAGGTTAAATTAGATTAGAAATATAATGTAAAGATGAATAAAACGAAAGAATTGATCGATTAAGCTTTTGATATTTGGCGATTTGACTAATTAGACTTTTGGAGGCAAGAGTTTGTAAAGCACAGGAGTCACGATTCGAGATAGAATGGTCGAACTGATCAATCCACCTATAAGGACAATCGCAAGGGGAGAGATAAGCGGGTTTGTACTTAAGGCCACAGGAATCAAACCACCAATCGCTGTAATCGTCGTGAGGACGATGGGTAGGAATCGTATCTCTCCAGATTTTTGAATAGCAGTGTCTAGGTCTACGCCTTCTTTTCGCAGCTGATTGGTAAAATCCACCAACAGGATGGAGGTTTTTACTTCGATCCCTGCTAGGGCGATGAGGCCAATAATGGCTACAAAGGAAAGGGAATTGCCCGTAATCCAAAGTGCAATCAATGCCCCTACCATTCCCAATGGAATCACAGAAAGGACAATGATGGTGCTTTTGAAGGTTCTGAACAGTAAAATTAGTACAGCTATGAATAGAAACGCGGTAATGATAATGATGGTATTGAACCCTGCAAACGATTCTTGTTTGGTTTCATATTCACCACCTAAGGTCAACTGATATCCTTCAGGCAAGGGGATTTGGTCCAACTTGGAGATCACTTCACCCAGGACACGATCAGTCAGGTTATTGGCATCCACAAAGGAGGATACCGATACGGATCTGTTTTTATTGTAATGGTCTATGGTTAGGGTGCTACTTTCAAACTTGAGGTCTGCAATTTGGGAAAGAGGAATGCCCTTTCCTTGGTTGTTGTAGATGTAAATGGGTTCGAAAGTTTCCAGTGTCGCACGATTCTCCTTTGGGGTAGTGAGTAAAATCGAGCGCTCATTTCCTTGAGGATCTGTAAAGGAACCTAAGTTTAAGCCTGCTAGTGCGAGTCGGACGGTTTGGTCGATGTCTGCAGTTGCAATTCCCAATTGCCGGGCTTTTTCTTTCTGGATATCCACGCGGATATCTGTTTTCAAGTTGGCTACCGGGTTATTGACGTAGATCGTTCCAGGAGTTTGCTTGAGGAGTGATTCTACTTTTGAGGCAAGGCTCCGAAGTGTATCCAAATTCTCCCCTGAGAGTCTGATTTCGATGGGAGCAGTTACGGGAGGTCCTTGCTCAAAGTTCTTCACTTCCACTTTGGCACCAACAATCTTCGCGAAACTCCATTGAAGTGTTTGGATAATTTCTAATTTCCGAGGAGCAGAAGTCTCGGGCTCTAGTTGAACAAATAGTTGCCCATAATCACTGCGCTCATTTTCAGGAATCTCGTTGTAGTAAATGCGGGGATTTCCTTTTCCTACGTTGGTGGCAAAATTTCGTAACTCCGGAATTTTGCCCACTTCCTGTTCCACTTGACGTACTAGGGTATCCGTATTACTCAAGTTGGACTGTAGTGGAGTGGTGATGTTGACTAGAAACTGTGGTTTTTCTGAGGAAGGAAAAAGGCTAAATCCAATGACAGGAAAAAAACTTAAAGAGATGAAGAATATCGAGCCAGCAAGAACAAGTGTTGCAACTGGCTTTTTCAATGCTTTTTCAAGAAGTGGGGCATAGCTCACATGGATCCCTCTTTGAAAAAGGTCATAGATCTTGTTGGAATGACCTTCGGTCTTGTTTTTAAGTAGCCAGGTGGAGAGGAAAGGGATGATCGTGAGGGAGACAATCAGGGAGGCAAGCACGCTTGTGATCACAGACATGGGCAAGCTCCGCACAAAATCTCCTGAGCTTTCTGGCAAGAATACCAACGGAAGGAAGGCGATAATTAAGGTTACGGTACAGCCGACTACGGAGATGGAAATCTGTTGGGTCGCCTTCAAGGCTGCTTCTTGTTTGCTGTAGCCGTCTCTGATCCATCGTTCAATATTCTCGACTACGACAATGCTATCGTCCACCAGCAAGCCCAAGGCTACCACCAATCCGACAATGCTAAGTTGGTTCAGTCCATAACCCAATGCATTCATCAAAATCAACCCAATGGCGAGCGATAAAGGGATGGAAACCATGACGATGATTGAGGCGCGGTTGCCCAATGGGAGCAAGGTCACAAATACCAAGGCGATTGCAATCAAAAAATCCATTCCCAATCCACCCAATCGTCGATTGACATAGTCTGCTTGATCAAAAGCAACGACTAAATCGATGTTTTCAGGCAATTTTTCAGTGCTGGAAGCGAGTAGGGGGCTGTATTTTTCCTTTACTTTGGAGATGTTGGTACCTTCCTTCAAGGCTGCAGTCACAAAGATGGCACGGTAGCCATTGAGTCGTGTGAGGTGATTGGCTGCATCAAAGTCATTTCGGATTGTGGCTACATCTTTCAACAGGATGTTCTTTCCTTGCATGGAAAACACCACAGTTTCTGCGATTTCTTCCGCTGAACTGTAGTTTCCGCTGGTCTTTACATTGAAAGTTTTGTTTCCCGCATCCACCTGTCCTCCAGGAATGTTGCTCAATTCACTTTTGATGCTGCCAATTAGCGCGCCTAGCGGAATATTCAGTGTGGCTACCTTATCAAGCTGCAACTCAATTTTTACCAGCTGGGCAGGAAGGCCATGAATTTTGACATTTTTTAGTTCCGTGATGCTCTCTAGGTCTTTCTGAAGGCGATCTGCTTCTGTTTTTAGCGCCTCTCTAGAAGCATTTTCACTGACTAAAGCGATCTGAAGGATGTTGACATCGGAGGGACGAACTTTCTTGACTTCGATGGAAAAAATTTCTTCCGGCAACTGGGGTCGAAGGGTGTTGACTTCGCGTACGAGTTCTTGGTACTTTTCATCCACATCCTCGTTGTAGTTGTATTCTACCAAAAGAATTGCTGCACCATCCTTGATTTCCGTTTCGATGCGCTTAATATTTTCCAGTGCATAGATTGTTTTTTCCAAGGGATCCACCACCAGCTCTTCCAAGTCTTCTGGACTTGCACCAGGATAAATGACCACGATGGGGAAATTGGGAGAATTGATTACCGGATCTTCACTCCGGGGCATGTTCAAAAAAGTAGTCAGTCCCAAGACCACCGTCATGAGAAAGATGACGAGGGTGAACTGATAATTCTTTACTGCGAAATCAGAGATTTTCATCAGTTCTTAACTTGAATAGTGGAACCATCAGTTAAATAAGCACTCCCAGAAACAATTAGACTGGTGTAATTTTCCAGGCCGGATACTACCTGAACCGCTTTAGGAGTGATCTTTCCAAGTTGGACGGATACTTTCTTCGCTTTTTGCCCATCTACCACAAATACATATCCGCTGGCACCATTGGCATCCAATATGGATTCAAAAGGGATCTCCCAACCTTGCACGGTCTGGGTTGGACGAATGCGAGCTTTTCCAAACATGCCAGACGCCAAAGAAATCTCTTTGACCGATTCTGGAGTGACCTCTACCCAATAGGTGCCCGTAACAGGATCTGCGGACTGACTTTTTTGGCTTACTTTGGCTGGTATCCAATTGTCTGATGAGGACACATTGATATCAGCCTGGTCCCCGATCTGGATGGAACTCCATTGTTGATCGCTAAGGGCCACCTTGAGTATCCAATTGCCAGAAGCGGCACCATTGATTTGTAGGATGGGGGTACCAGAGGCAACCAACTGCCCTGGGTTCACAAATTTTTTCAAGACAAAACCACTTGAGGTCGCTCGGATTTGGGATTGAGCAAGATTGAAGTTAGCTGCATTTAACTGCTGCTCAGCGATGTCTACTGCTGTTTTTGAATTTTCAAACTGTTCCAAAGTCGCTACACTATCTTTGTACAAGCGGGCAGCGCGCTGATGATCGCGTAACGCTTTCTCGTAGGCGAGTTTGGATTGACGAACTCCCGCTTGAATCTCCGTCAAATCTAGACTTGCCACGACTTGGCCTGACTTTACTGCATCGCCTTCTTCTACGAGGATTTTGGCTACAACCCCACCAAGTTTAAAGGATAGGAGGGTTTCGTCCTTGGTACTGAAGGTACCACTAGTAGTCAAAGCCGAAGTCATTGGGGATGCTTGAAGTGGAAAAAGGCTTACAGGAATGGCCTGGCCAGCTTGCGGAGCGCTGGTTTCGGTAGGTGTACCGCTGCTGCATCCCAAAAGGAATAGGAGGGAAATTACTGGGAAAAGTGAATGGCGCTTTTTCATGGCTTTTTGGTTTCAGTAGTAAGTTGGCGTTCGAGCTGTGCTAGTGCCATTTGTAGTTTGTATTCACTGATTGTTTTTTGTAGTTCAGCTTGTGTAAACTGGTTTCTTGCGTCAATAAATTCAAGTAAGGATTGGCTTCCTTCTTTGAATCCTCTGTCGATGAGTTTGAGGTAGGCCGTAGCGGCCAGTAGTTTCTTTTCAGCCGATTGGAGCCCAGCTAAAAGGGTTTTTACCTCATTTTTTTGAATCTGTAGGCTTAAGTTCAATTTTTGGTTGACCAATTCTTTTTGCCGTTGGATGGATTCTAGGCCGATGATATTTTTTTGAATTTGGTTTTGATTTCTTCCACCTTGAAATACCGGTACACTAAGGCTTAATCCCCCCATTAGGTACCTGGATTGGGAATCAAAACTCCAATCAAAACCTTGGGAGCCCAGATCTGCATAGGTAGAGATTTTGGGAACCCAGTAGTTTTTTCCGGATTTAAGCAGGGTTTGTTGGATGGATTCCATGCTTTGCATGGCACGGATTTCTGGATTTTGTTCGTGGATGTTCTCTGCAAGCAGCAGGTCCACTTGGCTTAGGTCAAGCGGAATTGCTTCGAAGGGAACTGATTGCTCCAGTGGTCTATTGACTAGAAAATTAAGGTACTGGGCTGCATTTACCGTTTTATTTTCTGCTTCCAATAGCATTGATTTCACTTGTTCCAGTTCGCTTTCCGCACGGAGAACTGCAGCGGGGAGACCTTTTCCATTTTCAACGAGTGAGCGGGTATCTTTTAGATTTTGGATAACTAGTTGCAGCGTATTTTTAAGAATTTCTATGGAGCTGTGTGCAGCGCAAAAGCTGAAGTATGCCACTCGAATGTCCTGAATGAGGGTAGCACGGTAGATCTCCACCTGGTAGCTGCTCCAATTGACTTGTTCTTTTCGGATTTGGTTTTGGTACTTGATGTCGGTATTTAGAATCGGTAATGTGGTTCGGAACCTCGTATCGTAAAAATTATCGGGAAGTAATTGCTCCGATACATTTTCGATTTGGGGAAAACTGCTGGAAGAAGTGAGCTTATTTAAGGTTGCATACACAGGATTTAATAAGTCACCAACGGGAAAAGCGATGGTTCTACCACCTTCAGCTAGGGTATAGCTTGCTCCAAAATCCATCGAAGGAAGAAAGAAGCTTTTGGTATCCTTAAGTGCCAATAGGCTTTGTTCTAGGCTTGCGTTTTTTTCTTTGAGAACCAGGTTATTAGCCAATCCTTCTTGAATGTAGGTTTCTAGGATTTGTTGCGCCTGAAGAGGTGCTGCCTGCAGGTAAAAGCAAAGAAATATTCCAGGGATTAGGGTGCGAATTGACCAATTTGGTAGCATACAAGCGTACTTTATTTTCATGAGGAGGGTCTGTCGAGGATACTGAAAAATTCATTTAAGCCGTCTTTGACGATGGTACCTTGCCGCTGGGCCAAGACGACCTCGCATCGGCGGCGGATGTGTAAAGAAACCATTCCATGAACGGTGGACCAGACCATAAAAGAGAGTGCTTCTTGATCATGCCCTTGGAAATACCCTTCTAGGATACATTCTTTGATCGTGGCACGAAGGAAATTGAAGGTTCCATAGCCTTCTTTCCATTGCTCATCGTTGGAATTGGATACGTGTTCCATCGGTGCTTCTTTGATAAACATCAAGTCGTACATATCTGGATTTTCTAAAGCAAATTCCACATAGATGGATCCCATTGCTTTGAGTCGTGACATGGGATTAGGAATAGTGATGAGTACTTCCATTTTGCCCATCAATTGCTGAAAACCTCCCTGGTGTAGGGCATGGAAGATCTCGTTCTTGTCTTTAAAGTAGTGGTAAATGCTGCCTGGGCTGTATTCGATTAAATCTGCAATGTTGCGTATCGATGTTTTTTCCACCCCTTTTTCCAAAAAGAGCGTTTTTGCTGCTGTGAGGATTTGCTCCCGCAACACTTCTTTTTCTCGTTCCTTTCGTTCCGCTACACCCATGGTTTTTTTTGAATAGGTAAATGTAATTGAACAGTGTTTAAAAATATAAATAAATTTAAAAAAAAAGTTGCTAAATTGAAACAGAAGCGTGAATTATACGATCCTCATTTCTGCAGTGGTCCCTGTGTAGCAAGATGCTTAGCTAAAGCGCACAAAAAAAGCTCGAATTGATCGAGCTTTTTAAAGGAAGGATAGTTTCCTGGATTAATTTTCTTTTGTATTTGGCTTTTTCATTACCAAAGAGAAACAATACAGCGTAACGGATATGATTAATCCTTGTGTTACAAGCGATAGAATTAGCGCAGATGTGTTCATTGGATTGCTTTTTTGCGTTTAACAGTGGAGTACCATACAATGGCACAAATACCTAGAAAGAGTAGGAGCAATTGAATTCTTGCCCAGCCTGAATACATCATTTTTTCCTCTAAAGCGGCAGCATTTTCTGGGTTGGCTATAATCTGCGCTTCTAAGTCAGCAAAGGTTATTTTGGCAATGAGTGAACTCGGATCTAGTAGCCATCCTCCTCCTGAAAACAAGTTGCTGAAAGCAGCCACCCAATCGTTACCCGCAGGTGTAATCAATGCACCAAGAAATACAATACTTAGTAATACTGGGGTGACAAAGGTCATGATCCATTTGTAGAATGATGGAATGCGGATATCAGCTCCTCTAGTGATTTCTTCCCAACCTTTTTTCATGCCAAAAATGTAGGTAAAGAGAATGGTTTCGAGCAAAGCAAAAATTACCAAGCTGACCGTTCCTCCCCAATAATCGTACTCATCAAAATATCCGTACTGGTAGAAAAGAACTGTTGGAAGTCCCATAGCCAAGGAAACCAGTCCAAAGGAAACAGCTCCTTTAACCTTACCCCAACCAAATTCATCTTTCATAAAGCCCATCCAAGGTGTACCCATGGCGAGGGAAGAAGTGATTCCAGCAAAGAATAAGAGTCCAAACCAGCAGACACCTGCAAAGGCACTAATCAGCGGCCCCCATTGCTGGAAGAGATACGGCATAGTTTGGAAGGCCATTCCAAAACCTGCATTTTCTAATACCCAATCCAATCCAAGAAATCCAGCTGCAATTGGGATAACAATCGCGCTTCCAAGGATTACTTCAACGAATTCATTGGTAAAACCAGCAGTTACCGAGTTGAGTGCAATATCTTCGTTTTCCTTGAGGTAAGACGCATAGCATTGAATGGAGCCCATCCCAACCGACAAGGTGAAGAAGATCTGTCCCGCAGCAGCAAGCCAAACTTTCGGGTCTGCTAGAGAACTGTATTGAGGGGTCCACAAGAAGTTAATACCATCCCAAGCATTCGCATCTGGGAATTCTTCTGAGGCAAAGGAGCTACCCATGGTCCATCCACGAATAGCCAAGATGACACCAAATAGAATAAGCAACGGCATACCGATTTTAGCTACCTTCTCTATTCCTCCAAGTCCTGTTGAGAGGATGTACACATTAACACCAAGGACTAAAATGTATGCAATAACGGGGAATAGGGGTATTCCGAAATCTGAACCGGAAAGCTGTACGTATTGGTCGAAAAATGTACTAACTGCTTCCTTACTCATCCCTGTGAAGGTGCCAATCACACTATGCACGACATAGACAAAGGTCCAGGATTCGATGTAGGTATAATAGGCGACTACCGCAATGTTGGTAAAGATGCCAAATACCCCAATGTACTTCCAGTACCATTTTTTGCTCAAGGAGTCAAGGATGTATGGGGTGCTGTGGTTGCCCAACTTTCCACCCAAACGTCCCATGCTCCATTCTGTAAATAGCAAGGGAATTCCCATCAAGAGGAAACAAATGATGTAAGGTAGAATGAATGCTCCGCCGCCATTTTGAACGGCCTGAAC
>CANGZP010000053.1 GCA_947458475.1 Cyclobacteriaceae bacterium
AGCTCCAAAGCAGTTTGCCAAAGGAGTTCATCTTGAGGAAATTGATCAAAGGTTTTACTTCTTGTCTGTTGGGAAAAATCATTGTATTTGATCTTTAGCGTGACTGTTCTGCCTCGAATGCCTGTTTTCTTAGATCTACGTAGTAGTTCCTGATAAATTAATTGCAGCTGTTGTTCCAATTCTTGGGGCAGAAAAAGATCCTTGTCAAAAGTATTTTCAGCGCTTAGGGATTTACGTGCTCGGTCGGGTTGCACGGCTGAGAGATGTATTCCCCGGACAATTTGAAAATAATGCGCGCCCGCTTTTCCAAATCGCTTGACCAGGTACTGCAAAGAATATTCTTTTAGATCTTTACCGCAATGGATTCCTATTTGCCGCATTTTTTCAGCGGTGACTTTTCCAATTCCGAAAAACTTGCCTATCGGTAATTTCTCTAAAAATTCTGCTGCCTCCTCGGGAAGGATGAGGGCTTGTCCATTGGGTTTGTTTAGATCCGAGGCGATCTTGGCCAAAAACTTATTGTAGGAGATGCCTGCGGAGGCATTCAAACCCGTTTTCAGCTTGATTTTTTCACGAATTTCTGTCGCGATAAGAGAGGCGGAATTTAATTGCAACTTGTTTTCAGTCACATCCAAGAAAGCTTCATCCAGGGAGAGAGGCTCTACCAGGTCGGTGTATTCGAAGAAAATCTCTTGAATTTGGCTTGAAATCTCCTTGTACCGGTCAAAGCGTGGCTTGGCAAAGATTAATTGCGGACATTTTTTTGCGGCCAATGCGGATGACATGGCAGAATAAACACCAAATTTCCGAGCCTCATAACTTGCGGCTGCCACGACTCCTCGGTTTTCATTACCACCTACCACCAAGGGTTTTTCTCGCCACTCGGGATGATCTAGCTGCTCCACAGACGCATAAAATGCATCCATATCCAAGTGGATGATTTTTCGCAATGGAAAGTCGAATAAACTTTTTTCCATGTCCAAAGCCGAATGGTATCGGAGGCAAATTGAGTCTGGGAATACCTAGGTAAATCTGCTGCCCTAAACTACTATTTTTTAGTCAGTGGAATCGGGTTAAAAAGAGCTATTGGCATTTCGAACCATTGAATTTGAATAAAAAGAAGCGGGACTGTTTGAAAAGTTTTAATTTCCCCGTGAAATAATAATTGAAGAATAAATTAAAGGCACTATGGCTTGTATTTTAGAGGTAAATGGACTTGCTCCAGAATTCGATGAAAACTGCTGGTTGGCACCCAATGCTACCGTGGTTGGGGATGTGAAAATGGGGAAAAACTGCACCGTGTGGTTCAATGCCGTGATTCGAGGCGATGTAAATGAAATCCGTATTGGAGACGATACCAATATTCAGGATGGTGCAGTAATCCATTGTACCTACAAGCAAGCGGGCACATACATCGGCAATCAGGTATCCATTGCGCACAATGCCATCGTGCATGGCTGTACCATCCACGATCGAGTACTGGTGGGAATGGGGGCAATCGTGATGGATGGAGCCATTATCCATTCAGATGCTGTGATTGCTGCTGGAGCAGTGGTGCTAGCAGGAACTGAAGTAGAAGCAGGTTCCATCTTTGCTGGAATGCCTGCAAAAAAAGTCAAAGACATCGGAGACAACATGCGGGAAGTTATCCTGAGAACAGCCAAAAATTACCCGATGTACGCAACTTGGTTTCCGAAGGAAGTGTAATTTTTTTCAATCCCTGATTTTTGTCAACTGACCACAGTCCATGGTCGACAGCCCATCTATTCAAAAGTCAAACTTTATCTTTTTAGTAAGAGCTAAAAAATCGGATCTTACGAATACTTTTTTAACTAATAAAACCCATAAAATACCTTTAAGAGGCCTTTTCTGGGTTTTATTAATGAGTTTATGAATAATCCCTTTTCAAAAACTACCCCTAAATAATATCAGTTGAGGTTCAATTGAGTGAGCTGTGGACCGTGGACCGTTAGCCGTTGACAATTTACTGCATCCAGCTGCTAGGATTTTTTCGCCATTCCGCAAGGGAATTTAGAGTTGTATGATCGATGTAGTTTTCTTTTACAGCTTCAGGAAGTAAGGCGTCGTAGTTGCTCAAGCAAACCAACGGAACACCTGCATCCTCAAAATTTTTATCGGCAACTTCAAAGCCATAGGAGAAAATAGCCACCATTCCTAAAACTTCAAATCCAGCATTTCTCAGATCCTCCACTGCTTTAAGTGAGCTACCTCCAGTAGAGACAAGGTCTTCTACTACCACTACTTTCTGGCCAGGTACCACTTTCCCTTCGATCATATTTTCCATGCCATGCCCTTTGGGCTTGGACCGAACATAAATAAATGGAAGTGCCAGTTCATCGGAGAGTAGGGCTCCTTGCGGAATGCCTGCAGTGGCTACTCCAGCAATTGCCTCCACTTCTGGGAAAAAGCGTTGCACTGCTTTCACTAGGTTTTGCTTGATGGTATTTCGAATTTCCGGAAAAGAGAGGGAGAGTCGATTGTCGCAATAGATGGGTGATTTCCAGCCAGATGCCCAGGTAAAGGGTTTCTCAGGCTGTAGTCGAATGGCTTGAATTTCCAAAAGGTGGCGCGCAACTTGTGCCGCGACGGTGGTGTTGAGAATTTCCATGTTGTAAAAATAAGAGATTCCTTCCTGTGACAGGGAGCTCTTTCTATTTTTTATGGATTTTAGCTTCAGTTTTTTTGTTCCGCAATCTGATTATCTGCATTTAAAAAATAGTAGCACTGAGCTTCTGGTATTACGGCTAATCATATTCCCCAAATTGATGCTGCCTAGCTCTAAAAAGTCTAGCTGATTATTTCAAATTTTTATGCATTTTTGGACGATTCAAAACTAATTTCCCCATTTACGCATGAAGATCTTTGTGAACGACAAGCCATTGGAACTTATTTCCTTTGCAAAGCTTGATCCGACCAAGCGCTTTGAACATCGCTACCAAAATGTGGATGAAATCCCTGAGGATGTAGAGTGGGAAGGGAATGTTATTTTTTATGAACCGAGTCTAGACCTAGTGATTCGCCTTCTTTATTTGATGCGCACGCGAAAGATGAAGCGATTGGATTCGGTGACCTTGGTTTCGGAAGCGAAAAGTGAGCTTAAAAAATTTGTCAAAAGCAGGTTTTTAATTGTGAAAGCTGCCGGTGGAGTAGTGACCAAAAAGCAAAAGGTCTTGTTGATTCATCGATTGGGCAAGTGGGATTTCCCTAAGGGTAAATTTGATAAAGGTGAAACTCCTGAACAATGTGCCAAAAGAGAAGTAGAAGAGGAATGCAATGTGAAGGTTCGCTTAGGCGAGCACCTCTGCACTACCTGGCATACCTACACCCAAAATCGGCGAAGCATCCTGAAGAAAACCTACTGGTATACCATGTCTTGTACCAATGATGCTGGCATGAAACCACAGGAAGAAGAGGGAATTGATGCAATCCGTTGGTTTACCGACAGCGAAGCAAAGACGGCCTTGATTGATTCCTACCCATCGATGCGGTATTTATTCAAAAAATATCTCAAAAAATCAGGGACCACTTAAAGGGTATAGGGTAGAAATTCATCTACATCTCCTCCATAGCGGTGTACTTCTCGAATTACGGTAGAGCTAATGGCAGCGTATTGAGGGGCAGTAATAAGAAACACCGTATCTAGCTCTCCATTCAGATAGCGATTCATTTGACTGATGGTGTTTTCATATTCGAAGTCGGTTGTATTTCGTAGCCCACGAACTAAAAACTGTGCCTTATACTTTTTGGCAAGGGTTGAGGTAAGTTCGTTGTAGACGACCACCGAAACGTTTGGGTTGTCTTTGTACACCTCCTCTATTTTTTCTACCATCAATTCGATATCGAAATACCTATTTTTCTTGGTAGAATTGTACCCAATCCCAATAATTACTTGATCAAAAAGGGATAAGCTTCTGAGTACGATGTCGTGGTGCCCTTTGGTAAATGGGTCAAACGAACCAGGGAAAATAGCTACTTTTTTCATGGCTAAACGAAATGCCAAAAAGATTCAAAAATGGCTGGAGCCTTTTCTTGAGACAATCCTGGACCATAATTCTGATTTGCATGAGGTCGAAGAAGCCTAAAATTGGCAAAATAATTTTTTCCCCAATCTTCAGTAATGCCACTTTGTTCGATCGCTCCAAAAAGAGTCACGCGTGCATGATTTCTGTCATGATGGAGAGACTCCATCAAAATCAATACGTACTTTAAAATATCTTCCTTTGTTCCTACTTCAAATCGATTGAAAACAGAAAGTTCCTGATCCGTAAATGCTGCCAAGTAGCAATGAGAACCAAAAAGATTGATCCAAATTTCTTGACCAATTAGATTGAATCTTTCTTTGAATAAATAAGACAGGAAGGAACAAGATCCATGGTAAAAGCTGAGGTCGGAAAATCGTTCCCTCAGGTACTGTTGCAATTTATCAGGGATGCAACTCAGGATCTGTACATTGTTGCTATCTACTGCAGAGTGAAAGAAATACGGGGAGTTAGGAAGTTTACCAGCGAGCTGCAAATATTCCATTTCGCTTCCTTGTTGAAAAATAACACCTGGAAGTAAGGTAAAAAGTTCTTCATGTACATAGACCTTGGCGGGTACATCTAGCTTGGTCAAGGTATCCGAAGAAAGAACCTCGTCTAACTTTTTCCAGCTAATTCGTTCGTACGAATTAATTGCTGTGATACTTTGGTTTTTGTCCCTAGCAAAAACATGCAAGGAGGAGGGATAAAGAAAAAGTGATAAGCTTGCTGTGTTTTGAACAGCAAACTTATCACTCAAAAGTACTTTTAGGTTATTTTCCAAGATCAGTACCGGTTATTTCCAGTTACCCTCTGTAGATGCGTCAGTTCTAGATCCTACTCGTAATGCCTTTTCGTTGTTATTTGCTCTTCTTTCAGGATTGATTGGAGCTGGGTCACGAATTTCGAATACACTTACTTTGTATCCGCCAGTCTTTTCAATTTTGTCTGCAAAGAATTCAAACTGCTTTCCTCCAGAACCTGGTACAACAGGAAGCAATTCAAGTTTTAGGTCTGGGTGCTTTGCTGGGCTAAACAAAGAGTCCATCACTGCGATTGAACCAATGGTATCGTAAGACACATTGATTTCTTCTGCTCCGTAGTCCAACAGCTTGGTAGTTTCAGTTCGCTGGACAATCCAGATAGTACCAGTTTCAATAAAGGCTCTCAAAGAATCCCAAGTTCCTGCATATTTTCCATTAGATGCTTGGAATGCCAATTGGGCATCACGAAGCATTTCAAGTTTTTGAATGGTAGCCGCTTCTAGCAAGGCAACTCTTTTTTCTTGTTCTACGACATCGTCGACCCCTTTCCAAAGTAGGTAACCAAGAAAAGCGGCAACAGCAAAGAATACGAGAGAGAGAACTTTTGTTAGATTCATTTTGAGTAAGGTTTAGAAATCCGGTTAAGGTTGAAGGTTTTTAAAACGTGCTATTTTAGGTATTTATTTTCAAAATTAAAATATCCTTTACACAATACTAATTCCGAGAGCGATTTTATTCCAATAAAAACTGGATGAATGGATTTTTTATCCAATGAGCTTAATCTTTCCAACGACATCCAGCTCAGATCCGCAAGGATTTGATCTGCAGGTGCAAGTTCTGGATCTTTCCCCAATGTGGCTGTACCGCTAATCCTTTTTACAAGAAAAAAACACTCGACCGCATGGAGAGGAGGGTCTAGGTACTCGTGAACAAATAGAAATTCTTCCACGGTGATTTCTAAACCAGTTTCTTCTAAGAATTCTCGAGCCAAATTTTCTTGAGCAGAACTACCAAATTGCATCCCCCCACCAGGTGTAGACCAAAAATCTCGATCCGCACTCATTTTATGCTTGACTAAAAGAATTTTGTTTTCTTCAATCAATACGCCATTCACACGTATTCTGAGGTGATGACCAAATTTAGACTCAATTTCTTTGCTGATCTTATCTTCTGACATGTACTTTCGTCTAGCGATGAACAAACTGACTTCCCTGCCACCTGCTCCATCAGAATTACTGCGAAGGAGCTTTCCATTTGAACCTACTCAAGGGCAGGCCAGTTTTTTTGTAAAAATGGATGATTTTTTCCGAAAGCCATCTCAAGATAAGCCGGTCTTTATTCTAAAAGGGTATGCAGGAACGGGAAAAACCTCCCTTTTGTCCGCCGTGGTCAAAATCCTGCCAAGACTGAATTTGCGACCTCTTTTATTAGCGCCAACAGGCAGGGCGGCAAAGGTAATGAGTACTTATTCCGGTAGATCGGCCTTTACCATTCACAAGATTATTTACAAACCGAAGGGAGATCCAGGTACGCTAGGTGGAGGCTTCACGCTCCAAAAAAATTATTTCAAAGACACGCTTTTTGTTGTCGATGAATCCTCCATGTTGGCAGATGATGGTGGCATGTCTGGAAACTTACTTTGGGATTTGATTACCTATACCTTTTCAGGAGAAGGGAATCGATTGCTATTTGTTGGAGATACTGCGCAACTGCCACCGGTAGGAAGTCAATACAGCCCTGCATTGGATGCAGAATACCTACTTCGGCATTACAGACTAAATGCAGAGCAGATTGAGTTGGTTGAAGTCATGCGACAGAAGTTGGAGTCTGGTATTTTATTTAACGCCACAAGTCTCCGGAATGAACTAGGATCAGAAAAGGCTGCAATTCAGATTCAAACGCACCTGTTCAAGGATATTTTTAAGATGACTTCCGAAAAGCTAGAAGATGGCCTGCGCTATGCCTATTCCAAGTATGGAACAGAAAATACCTGCATCATCACTCGTTCCAATAAGTCTGCTGTACAATACAATGGATACATTCGGCGGACGATTCATTTTTACGAGGATGAAATCTGTTCCGGTGATTTGCTGATGATCGTCAAGAATAACTATACCTACATGGCCGAATCCGAAAAGGTGAATTTTTTAGCCAATGGGGATTTGGTCGAGGTGATGAAGATTCGAAATTTTGAGGAGCGATACGGCTTACGATTTGCCACGCTAGAGTTACGCTTGCTTGACTATGCTGAGGAGCCCTATTTTGAGGCAAAAGTGATTCTAGATACCCTGTACTCTTCGGGTCCATCGCTCACTCGAGAACAGTATCGATCGTTATACGATAAGGTAAGTGAAGACTATGCGGATCTAGCCAACAAAACGGAGCGAATGGAATACATTCGGAAGGATCCCTACCTCAATGCACTGCAGGTTAAGTTTGCCTATGCCATCACCTGTCACAAAGCCCAAGGTGGACAATGGAAGGCGGTATTTATTGATCAAGGGTACTTGGTCGAAGAGCAAATAGATACCGAATTTGTGCGTTGGTTGTATACTGCGGTGACACGAGCCTCGGAAGAGCTCTACCTAGTCAACTTTTCTCCTACTTTTTTCGTTAAAGGATTGGTAGAGGGAGAGGAATAAGATTAGCTCCCAAAATGCTTCATTCAGTCTGATCAAACTAGATCCCTTGGGGATTAAAGATTATTTGAACAATAGGAATTTAATCTATTTCCTTTCTGTTTCTTTGAAGACTCCATCAAAATTTGAATATTTGACCATTAAACCATATTCTCATGAAAAAAATAGCACTTCTTTTCAGCTTCTTTGTTTTGGCACTTGCCACTCAAGTTCAGGCTCAAGAATCAGGTCCTGTGATCACTTTTAAAGAAAATTCCAAGGACTTTGGGGATATCACACAGGGACAGCAAGTAGCCCACACCTTTGTATTGACCAATACAGGCAAGCAGCCCTTGATCATTTCCAATGTGGCAGCCACCTGCGGTTGTACAGTGCCTAGCTGGCCAAAGGAGCCGGTTGCACCTGGAAAATCCGCTGAAATCAAGGTTTCCTTCAATTCTACTGGAAAAGTAGGTAAGCAAAATTCGGTGGTTCGGATTTATTCCAATGCCTCTGAACCGATCGAAAAAGTTTCCTTGATATCGAATGTGTTGACCAAGTCCAACTAAAGCGATCTACTTAAAAAATACAAAGCCTGTTCTTCAGTAACAGGCTTTTTTATTCCCCATATCTCCATTTAGTTTCAATTCCATGGCACCCAAGCAGGAACGTAAAGTCACCATCCGTCAAGTATTTTCAACCATTATCTGGCCACGTCGCAAACAACTTTTCATAGGCCTCATTCTAATCATCATCAGCCGAATTGCGAGTTTGGTTCTCCCTGGAGCAACCAAATTTTTGATCGACGAGGTGATCCCAAGCAATGACTTGGAGCAATTAAAGTGGTTGATCCTAGCGGTGGTACTCGCCATCTTTGTGCAGGCAGTTACTTCCTACTCGCTCACTCAAATACTAAGTGTGGAAGCGCAGCACTTGATTTCCAAGTTGCGGTCCAAGGTGCAGCAGCACATCATCAAGTTGCCCATCCGTTTTTTTGATAATTCCAAAACAGGGGAGCTGGTGTCTCGCATCATGACCGATGTAGAAGGAGTTCGAAATCTGGTAGGAACAGGCTTTGCCCAAATGATCGGTGGTGGATTGGCAGCGATCATTTCTTTGGTCTTGTTGATTTCCATCAGTCCCTCAATGACTGCCTTTGTGTTGTTGCCAGTATTGATTTTTGGCTTGGTATCGCTCAAGGCCTTCAGTAAAATCAGACCCATCTTTCGCGAAAGAGGGAAAATCAATGCGCAAGTAACGGGTAGACTTACCGAGACCTTGGGGGGAATTCGCGTGATCAAAGGATTTAATGCTGAAAATCAGGAAATTAAGACCTTTGAAAAAGGCGTTGAAGAACTGTTTTTGAATGTGAAAGCGAGTTTAACAGCAACGAGCTTTGTGACTTCTGCCGGAGCATTATTGTTGGGATTGGCATCTGCCGGAATCATGGGATTGGGGGGCTATCAGATCATGCAAGGGGAGATGACCTTTGGAGATTTCCTTGCCTTTACGCTGTACCTAGGATTTATGATTGCTCCCATTGTGCAGATGTCCAATATCGGCAGCCAACTCACCGAAGCCTTTGCAGGATTGGACCGTACGGAGGAAATCATGAACATGCCTTTGGAATCGGACGATAAAAAGCGCACCGTGCAGTTGGAGGTCATTAAAGGAGACATTCGATTTGAAAACGTATCCTTTGCCTACGAGTCTGGCAAGGAGGTAGTCAAAGGCATTAGCTTCGATGCGCCTGCAGGTACAGTTACTGCCTTGGTGGGCACCTCAGGATCTGGAAAAACCACCATTGCTGGATTGGCTGCAACTTTTTTAAATCCAGATTTAGGAGTCGTGTATTTGGATGGTCATGACTTACAAACCATCACTTTGGATGCTTTCCGCGCGCAGCTAGGTGTGGTGCTTCAAGACGATTTTCTTTTTGAAGGCACTATTCGAGAAAACATTCTATTTCCGAGACCTGATTCTTCTCAAGCACAGTTGGAGATGGCCGTCAAGGCTGCACACGTACATGAATTTACCGATCGCTTTGAGCAGGGTTTGGATACGCTGATTGGTGAACGAGGAGTGAAGCTTTCTGGTGGGCAGCGGCAACGAATAGCCATCGCAAGAGCAATTTTAGCAGATCCACGAATCCTCATTTTGGATGAGGCTACTTCCAACTTAGATACCGAATCGGAATCCTTGATTCAGGCGAGTTTGAAAGAGTTGATGCATGGGCGAACCACCTTTGTCATCGCTCACCGATTAAGTACCATCCGACAAGCAGACCAGATATTGGTCATCGAACAAGGTCAGGTGGTAGAGCAGGGCAGGCATGAGGAGCTACTTGCCAAAAAAGGAAGGTATTTCGAGTTGTATACCTATCAAGCTCGAATTTAAAGACTTAGGACTCCTTTTTCTTCGAAAGAGTCAGCAAGGCAACAGTACTCAAAATCAAGATGGTTCCTGCCCAATCGTACCCTGAAAAAGATACCCCCAACCAGAGAACAGCGGTTAGGGTGGCGGCAAGGGGTTCTACACTGCAGAGCAAGCTGGCGAAAGTAGCCCCGATTTTGGAAACTGCAGTCAGGAAGAAATAAAAGGCGAGCACCGTTCCAAAAAGTACGATGTAGGCAAAGGCCAGCCAAGTTTCTCCGTCCCAAGTACCCGAAAAACTCCAAGGCTGAGTGCCCATGCACAGGACAATCCCACCAATCAACATACCCCAACCTGTAATGGCCGCTGGCGAAAAGCTACGCAATAAGCCTACGGGTTGGATGGTGTAGAAGGCAAGCGCCAAGGCGGATAGGATTCCCCAAAACAAGGCTTGATCTGATATCACCAGGGCTTCGGTAGAGCCATGGGTAACCAAAAGAAAGGTGCCTGCGAGCGCAAAAATCAAGGCCAAATATTCTCCGAGCACAGGCCAGGTTTTATTTTTTACCGCATAGAAACCAAGGACAAATACAGGCCCAATGTATTGCAAGATCGTGGCTGTGGCAGCATTGGAGAGGGAAATGCTGTAGAAGTAGGTGTATTGCACCGAAACCATCCCCAAAATTCCAAAAAGCAGTAGTTTACCCACATTTTTAGGGGTTTTCCAGATACCGAGGGCTGCTTTTTTCTCCTTTGCAATTGAATAAAGCACCAGCAAGGTACCCGCTAGCAACATGCGCCACGAGACGAGCCAGGCAGGATCTACTCCCTTGGTTTGAAATAAAAATTGTGCACAGGTTCCTGAGATACCCCAAAATATAGCCGAAGCGATGGCCATTAAAAAACCGGATACTTTTTGGTAGGAACTGGAATGCATGGGTCAGATGATTCGACGAATATATCTTCCCAAATTGAGAAATCGTTTCCGTTTGCGCAAAATTTGATGGGAACTCCTAGAAATCTGGTCTTGGTAAATCCATTGCAATTTTAGAAATTACCCATTCTTGTCCATTAGTTTACTCCTTTCTGCATCTGCTTTCTTTTCCTTGATGAACTCCATGCCCACAGCCAGAATTGCGACAAATGAAGACGAAGAAGCCCTTTGGGGAATCTTGGAGCCCATGGTTCGCAAGGGAGGAACCTATGTTTTTTCGCTCGATAAATCGAAAGAATCACTGATGGGATACTGGATGGGAGCTGATAAGTTCACTTTTGTTGTGGAACGAGACGGAGAACTTGTGGGTACCTTCTACCTCAAAGCCAATCAGGAGGGCTTGGGAGATCACATTTGTAATGCAGGTTTTGTAGTTGCATCTGCAGCAGAAGGGCAGGGCATTGGGCGTTGGATGGGGGAGTTTGCCCAGACAGAAGCCAAGAATCGTGGGTTTTTGGCCATGCAATTCAATTTTGTGATCAAATCCAACCAGCGTGCTGTTCAGCTCTGGAAGTCACTTGGCTTCGCGGTCATTGGGGAGATTCCCGAAGCGTTCCGTCATCCAGATTTGGGTCTAGTGCCCGCCTTGATTTTTCATAAAAAGTTAACCAATGAGTAGGGTTCAATCGAATTACCCCAAACACCATGACTCTCGATCGCCGAAGTTTTCTTAAATCCGCCCTGCTCACTTCTTTTTCACTGGCCTTGCCTCCTTCAATCGGCAAACTCTGGGCTGGACAATCGGATAGTTTGCGGTTGGGATTGATTACGGATTTGCATCGAGACATCATTCACGATTCGGATCTTCGCCTGCAAACCTTTTTGGAAGAAGTGAATCGAGCAGAGGTTCATGCCAAAATTCAGTTGGGAGATTTTGCCATTCCCAAACCTGCAAACGCCTCATTTATAGCGGCATTTAATCAAGGAAATATCCCCGCCTATCATGTGCTTGGGAACCACGACCTAGATGAGGGATACAGCAAGGAACAAGCAATTCAAGCTTTTGGAATGCCGTCGGCCTACTATGCAGAGGTCATTCAAGGCGTCCGAATTCTGGTTTTGGATGGAAATGATCCGGGTTCTCCAACCACCAAGGGAGGTTATGCTTCCTACATTGGAAAGGAGCAGCAAGACTGGCTGAACCAGCAATTGGAGGATTCAAAAGAACCGGTGATTGTCATTTCACATCAGCCAATTGCGGGGATCTATACGATTGACAATGCGGTAGAAATCCAAAACCTATTGGCAATACATGCCAGTAAAATCATTCTAGCAATCAACGGCCATGCGCACGTAGACCAACTGATCCAAGTGTCTGGAGTAACTTATTTGCATTTAAATTCCGCCTCGTACTACTGGGTGGGGGAAAAGCATGCCCATTTGAGCATGGATGCGAATACCCATTCGGCCTTTCCATCCTTGGCCTCAACCTGTCCTTATGCAGCGGTTCTCTTTGGAATACTGACCCTGGATCGAAAACAGGGTAAATTGACGCTCACTGGCCGAAAAAGTAGTTGGATCGGTCCATCTCCGCTAGAATTGGGCTATGGGATACTTTCTAAAGCAGAGCAAGAACACTACGTACGGCCTCGAATTTCAGACAGAGTTATTTCTTAGTTTTTAGCAGGTAGGCTTTCCAAAATAAGTCGAATCAATTCGGCCTTGTCCCCATTCGGAATCCATCTTGACACCACCAGTAAGTCGTTTTCCGGATCCACATAGATCATATTGGTGCCTGCACCGAGGTGTAAGAAAGCTGATTTGGGAGCGGAAGGAATTTGCTTTTGCTCTAGGTTCAAGTAATAATTCATAAACCCATAATCAGGCTGTACGGGAGTTGGGGTTTTTGAGAGATTGATCCAAGAGGTAGGAATGAGTTGCTTCCCTTTCCAATTTCCATTGCGAAGCGTCAGGTATCCAAATCGAGCCTGGTCCCAAGCGGATAGCATCATGCCACCACCCCAGTGCGAACCCCCGCTCACCGATTGGACGATTTGCCCATCGAGGACTACAAATGAATTTTCGTATCCTGTCCATCTCCAGGTTGGGCTTGCTTCAATGGGATCCATGATTTTTTCTTTCAGCACCTGAGGAAGTGGTTTTCTCCAGACATTCAGAAGCGCAAGTGCCAGTACATTGACACGCGTGTCGTTGTACTCGTAACTGCTGCCTGGTTCACGTTGTTCGCGAGCTCTTTTTTGCTTGACCCCTTCAGCAGGTCGATCTCCCCAATCGGGTTTGCCCCATAGTGTTCCTTCCCAATCAGAAGTTTGGCGTAGCAAGTGATCCCAGGTGATTTTCTGGTTGTGAGGCGTGTCAAAAAGGTGAAATACATCTTCCTGGTTTAGGTGATCAGCCTTGTTAACTGCCAAACGAAAAGGATCGTAGGGATAAATGGGCGCCATGTAGGGATGGACCAAATCCTTTTCAGAACGGATTAATCCCGCCTCTACAGCCAATCCAGCGGTGGTAGAAAGGAAGCTTTTGGCTACACTAAAAGTCAAATCCACACGTGCCGGATCTCCCCATTGGCCGACCACATATCCTTTGTAAATGATCAATCCGGTAGCCGAACCTCGATCCTTCATGGGGCCTACAGGATAGCCAAAAGGTTCCCGCCCAAAAGCACTCTCGTAATGCGCAATTTTTAGATTTGGGTTTTCTGAGCTTTCATGCGTTTGTGCAAATCGGATAGCTTCTTGCAGTTTGTCAGCATCCAATCCCAGCTCTTTTGGAGTTTTAGCTTGCCAATTTCCTGCTTCTGGAAAGTAGCTTTGTGCTTGGGAAGCAAAAGCGCTCGTGCCAAGGATAAAAATAGAAAGAAAGAAGTTCTTCATGTTTGGGTCCTTTTTTATTCGAGTTTACTACAATGGCTGATTAAAACCCTGACCATTTATCAAATCTTTTTTGCTGGGTGGATTTCAAACTCTTTGTGGAAGTTTGTGTTTACTGAATACATCCCCAAATAGCTTGGGGTTCTGTGAAAACCGAGTTGCATTCCTTTGGATTAGTCTTTCTTAAGATGAGTGAAAAGAAAATATACATTGTAGGCGCAGGTCTTTCGGGGTTAATAGCAGCCTTGGAACTTGAAAAAGCAGGTTTTACTCCTGTGATCTTGGAAGCATCTGATCGTGTAGGGGGGCGGATGAAAACGGATATCGTAGATGGATTTCGACTGGACCATGGCTTTCAAGTATTGAATACGGCCTATCCTGAAGCCAAGCGATATCTTGATTTTTCAGCCTTGCAACTTAAAAATTTTGACCCAGGAGCTATCATTTTTGAAGGAAAGGATTCCTATATCTTAACTGATCCCCTTCGGAACCCACTTAAATTGGTGGGAATGGCTGTTTCTAGAGTGGGCACTTTTTTGGATAAGGTCAAAGTGTTTAAACTCACCCAAGAACTAAAAAAGAAGAGTTCGGAGGAAATTTTTGCCGAACCGTCTGTTCCTACCCATCAGTACTTGAAAAACTACGGGTTTTCAGATGCTATCATCTCCAATTTTTTCACCCCATTTTTTAGGGGGATATTTTTGGAGGACAAGCTGGAAACTAGCTCACGAATGTTTGAGTTTGTGTTTAAAATGTTTTCTCAAGGCTATGCAGCTGTACCCGCTAAGGGCATGGGACAAATTCCTGAAATGATCAAGAATCAGTTGCAGCGAACTGAGATCCGGTTCAATAGTCCAGTTGCTTCGGTAGAGGGTCCGCAATTAATTTTAGCAGATGGTACGCAACTAGCAGCAGATCGAATCATTGTAGCAGTTCAGCCTGACCGTTTGATGAAGCAGTTAGAAGGCCAATTTGCTCCTTCGCGCAAGGTAATTAACCTTTATTTTTCTGCTCCAAAATCATTTTTGGGTAGACCCATGATCGGTTTGCTCACGGGACAGCAAGTGATCAATAACCTCGTTTTCATGGACGATGTTTCCAAAGATTACGCGCCTATAGGTAAATCCTTGCTCTCTGTTACAGTGTTGGATAGTGCTTTGGGCGAAAAAGAATTGATCAAAACAGTGCAAGGGGAGTTGGAATACATTTCCGGAATAAAAGGAGATCAGTTTAAGCCACTCAAAACCTTTGTGATCAACCAGGCCCTGCCTCAGGTAGCTGATTTGAAATTTAGCATTCCATTTACCGAATGCAAGGTGCTAGATCAGGTGTTTTTGGCGGGAGATTACATGCTCCACGGATCGATCAATGCGGCAATGACCTCGGGTAGAACAGCTGCAGAAGCAGTAATTCATTCCTTTAGCGAAAGAACCTATTAAAATAAGGAAGCTTTTATTTCTTGTCTAAGTTGAAAATTGCCCGCAGTTCGACCGCATCCTCGGGCTTCATGCGTTGCGCAAGTACCAGTCGTAGCTGCCTTCTTCTCAAAGCCCCTTCAAAAAGTTCAATTTCCTCAGCCGTCTCAGGAACCACTTCAGGAACTTCAATGGGTTTGCCATTTTGATCTACTGCCACAAAGGTAAAGAAGGCCCGATGGGTCATGATCTTTTTGTTTGCAGGAATATCCTCTGCAGTTACCTCAATAAACACTTCCATGGAAGAATTAAATGCTCGAGTTACTTGGGAGCGAAGCGTCACTACATTTCCAAGATTGATCGGTTGCTTGAACGAAATACTGTCTGCAGAAGCGGTAACCACGATCCGGTTGCAATGCTTTTGTGCAGCGATGGCTGCTACAATATCCATCCAATGCATTAGTCGCCCACCCATGAGGTTATTGAGCGTGTTGGTATCGTTGGGAAGCACCATCTCCGTCATGATGGTGACAGAGTTCTTAGCAAACTTTTGATTCGGCATATGGTCTAATTTGTCTCAAAAATAGCACTAAAATTCTGCGAGCAGTAAATTTCCGAATTAATTCCAAATTTAATTTGGCTAAGACTCAGCGAGTCGAATGCGGAATTAGGAGTTCCAGCCATCTTTTCCAAGCAGGGGCACAAAGGCAAAGCCTTCAAACTCTTCGCGTTGGATTTCGGTAGCCGACTTTTTCGTGATTTTGACCATAGCCTGCTTGCTTCGGTCTCCTACGGGTATCACTAGGATCCCTCCAATTTTCAGTTGCTGGATTAAGGCTTCAGGAACGACTGGTGCTCCTGCAGTGACAATGATTTTATCGTAGGGTGCATGGGCGGGGATTCCGCCGGTACCATCTCCATAGAAAAGCTGGAGTTGGATTCCCAGTCGCTGCAGAAAACGACCAGTGTGTTCAAAAAGCTTTTTTTGGTATTCGATGCTAATGACCTCAGCGCCTAGTAAATGTAAGATACAGGCTTGGTACCCCGATCCCGTCCCGATTTCAAGGATTTTATCTCCTGGGGTCACTTCCAATAAGGTAGATTGAAAAGCTACTGTGTAGGGTTGAGAGATGGTTTGCCCTTCACCGATTGGAAATGCCTTGTC
>CANGZP010000054.1 GCA_947458475.1 Cyclobacteriaceae bacterium
GGCAATGTGTTGACAGGTGAAAAAGTAGATGCACAAGGGTATCTAGGTTTTTACCACAACCAGGTAACGGTAATTCCTGAAGGGAAATACGAAGAGTTTTTGGGTTGGTTGAAGCCTAGCTCTTCCAAACTTAGCTTTCACAAGGCGATTGGAATGTTTTCCTTCCTCAACAGGGGAGAATTTAAAGTGGATACCAACACCCACGGAGAAGAGCGTCCATTTGTAGTATCTGGAGTATTTGAAAAAGTAATGCCAATGGATATTTTGCCTACCTACCTTTTCAAAGCGATCGTGACCGAGGACTTTGATGAGATGGAAGAGTTAGGTTTGTATGAAGTGATAGAGGAAGATGTGGCGCTTTGCGAGTTTGTGGATCCGTCCAAAAACGAGTTGCAAGAGCTTGTTCGCCATGGGATTGAATTATTAATGTATAATTAAGCTATGAAGTTATTACAAAATCTCTTCGATGGAATGAAGCCAAACTTTGAAAAGGGCGGCAAGTGGGAAAAATTCCATACCCTATATGAAGGGCATAGAACAATTGCTTTTGCCCCTGACTTGATTACCAAGTCCAAAGGTGCGCAGATCAAAGATGCTACTGATTTGAAGCGCGTGATGATCACGGTAGTGATTGCCATGATCCCTGCTTTACTTTTTGGTATTTTAAATATTGGACACCAGCATTTCATCGCTACGGGTGCTGAAGGAACTTTCCTGGACAAGGCAATATTTGGTGCACTATCGGTGCTTCCAATTTTGATTGTTTCCTATGCGGTGGGTTTGTTGACAGAATTCACCTTCTGTGTGATTCGCAACCACCCCATTTCTGAGGGCTACCTCGTGACGGGGATGTTGATTGCCTTGGTAATGCCTCCGTTTATTCCACTATGGCAAGTAGCTTTGGCTACCATCTTTGCAGTAGTGATCGGTAAGGAAGTTTTTGGTGGTACAGGGATGAATATCCTCAATGTGGCCATGACTGCTCGCGCTTTTCTTTACTTTGCCTATCCAGCACAAATCTCTGGAGATCAGGTATGGACTTACTTAGGGGATAAGACCGCAGTAGATGGATTCTCTGGCGCCACTGCACTAGGTGTAGCCTACAATTCAAGCATCGATGGTACTCCTGTAGTGGAAGCCTTATCTACCCACAACGCCGCTTTAGGAGCAGACTTCAGCTTCATGAGCATGTTTATGGGTTGGATTCCTGGTTCAATCGGGGAAACATCTACTTTGATGGCTTTGATCGGGGCAGTGATTCTAGTAGCCACTGGCGTAGCAAGTTGGAAAATCATCGTAGGTGGATTTAGTGGTGCCTATTTGATGGGCTTAGTCATGAATGCGCTAGCAGTAAACGAATACATGGCGATGCCTGCAGAGTACCATTTGGTAATGGGGGGCTTGGCATTTGGTGTGGTATTTATGGCTACTGATCCTGTATCTGCAGCGCAGACAGAGTTAGGAAAATGGATCTATGGGATTTTGATTGGGGTGTTGACCGTAATTATTCGTGTGACCAACCCAGCTTACCCAGAAGGCATCATGTTGGCGGTTCTATTTATGAATGTGGTAGCGCCATTGATCGATCATTATGTAGTGAAGGCAAATAAAACAAGGAGGTTACAGCGTGCAACAGTCTAATTCGTACATCATCGTTTATTCGGCAGTGTTGACCATCATCTTGGGATTGTTACTCTCAGGATCGGCTCAGGTATTGGGCCCTTGGCAACAAGAAGCCATTGCTTTGGATAAGAAAAAGCAAATTTTGGGAGCCGTGATTTCAGCAGAAGAGATCGCAGCCATGACTCCAGAACAAGTAAATAAGTTTTATGAAACGCGTATCTCTTCCACTGTAGTAGATCTTTCAGGTGCTGAAATTACGAAAGAAGGAATCACTGCTGAGAAGGTTGAAATCGCAAAGGATTACAAGAAGCCAGCAGAAGAACGTTCGTATCCTGTTTTTATTTTCCATGCTGAAGGCAATCCAGAGGCAGTTGAATCTTACATCTTCCCGATGTATGGTGCAGGTCTTTGGGATGCAATTTGGGGATACCTTGCCCTTGAAACTGACATGAACACCATTGGTGGTATTACCTTAGCTCACGCAGCAGAAACCCCAGGTCTTGGTGCGCGAATCACGGAAGCAAAAGTGCAGGAGCGGTATGTAGGAAAGAAAATTTTTGATGAATCGGGTGCCTTAATCACCGTGATGATGCAAAAAGGAGAGGGCAAAGAGTACGGAGACGATGCACACAAGGTAGATGGCATGTCTGGTGCTACGATCACAGGAAATGGAGTCAACAACATGTTGAAAGCTTACATGGGATACTATGAAGGCTACATTAAAGCGAAGTCAACTCCAAAAGCAGCAGTAGCTGCACTTTAACATTAACTCATTCAACTAATATCCTTATGAGTACGGAAACATTAGAAAAGGAAGTAGTCGCTAAGCCAGCCGAGCCAATTTTCTCGAAGCGCAGAAAGAAGCTTGTTACAGATCCATTAATTGACGACAACCCGATTACTGTTCAGGTATTGGGAATCTGTTCTGCATTGGCAGTAACTACTCAGATGAAGCCTACTTTGGTGATGGCGATCTCAGTAATATTTGTGGTAGCACTTTCCAATTTTGTGATTTCGTTGATGCGAAACACCATTCCTGCTCGCGTACGAATTATCGTACAATTGGCGGTAGTAGCAACTTTGGTAACCTTGGTAAGTGAGGTCTTGAAAGCCTTCGCATACGACATGTACAAGGAACTTTCAGTATTCATTGGTTTGATCATCACCAACTGTATTGTAATGGGTCGTCTGGAGGCTTTTGCCATGGGCAACAAGCCTTACGATTCCATGCTTGATGGCTTAGGGTCAGCACTTGGATACTCCTGGATTATCCTTACCGTAGCGTTCTTCCGAGAGCTTTGGGGATCAGGTGCAGTTTTTGGTATCCCAGTATTCGAGTATGTTTCCAGTTTATTTGGACCAGACTTTAAGCTTGCTACCAATGGTTTGATGGTAACACCAGTAGGAGCATTTATTATTTTGGGATTGATTGTTTGGGTACAGCGTACCAAAACAGGCTATGTAGAACATTAATTAAGACAAGCGACCATGGAATTATTTAGCTTAGGTATTCGATCGATTTTCATTGATAACATGATTTTCGCATACTTTTTGGGAATGTGCTCCTTTCTAGCCGTTTCCAAAAAAGTAAGTACAGCTGTGGGCCTCGGTGCTGCAGTAGTGTTTGTATTGGGAGTAACTGTCCCCTTCAACTGGGTATTGAATGAGTTTGTCTTAAAAGAAGGAGCCTTGACTTGGATTTCTGCAAGCATGGCAACTATCGATTTATCTTTCCTCCGCTTCATCATGTTTATCGCGATCATCGCGGGCATTGTGCAGTTGGTGGAGATGGTTGTTGAAAAATTCTCTCCAGCACTTTATGGGCAGTTGGGGATTTTCCTTCCCTTGATTGCAGTAAACTGTGCGATCCTAGGTGGCTGTTTGTTTATGGCGCAGCGTGATTACACCTTGGCTGAGTCTGCCGTCTACGGTTTTGGATCTGGTTTCGGCTTTATGTTGGCGATTGTATTGCTTGCTGCTATCCGTGAGCGTTTGAAGTATTCTCAAGTTCCGAATGGATTGAAGGGTCTTGGAATTACAATGTTACTTACTGGATTGATGGGTATTGCGTTCATGTCCTTTATGGGAATTGATCTGTAATTAGATAAAGATTTACATAGAAGGCCCTGAAGTTTCTTCAGGGCCTTTTTTGTGCTCTGAATTATTGAGTATATTCATTGCACTCACCTTAGCCCAATTCACATGAAAATTAGTGCAACACTCCTCCTGTTCTTTGTCTTTCAGATTTCCAGTTTTGGCCAAAATAATCCTTGGATTGAGTTGTTCTCTGGGGAGAATCTAGAGGGATGGAGGGTATCTGAAAACCCAGGGTCCTTTTCGATTGAAGACAAATTGTTGAAAGTTTCGGGACCGAGGGCACACGCTTTTTATATGGGAAAAGTTGGAAATGCTGATTTCAAAAATTTTGAGCTGCTGGTCGAAGTAAAGACGCTACCGAAAGCTAATTCCGGTATTTTCATTCACACAGGATATCAGGAGACGGGTTGGCCTGAAAAGGGCTATGAGGTTCAGGTAAACCAAAGTCACTCGGATTGGAGAAAGTCAGGAAGCCTTTACGCAGTCCAAGATGTACGGGACCTGTATGTGCAAGATGGAGAATGGTATACCTACCATGTGGTGGTCAAGGGTGATCAGATTTCTGTTGCCTTGAATGGTACCGTAATTATGGAGTACGACGAGTCAGCAGATACTCAAAGAACCTGGAATCCTGGCGATCTTAAACGCTTCGGGAGAGGCACCATTGCCCTTCAAGCTCATGATCCGGAGAGCGTGATTTACTACCGCTCAGTTAAAATTAAACTTCTTGACTGAATCTGTTGTTGATGCTACGCTTGGTTAAACTTATTCTAGCACCCTAATTATGGCATTTACCTACCGAAAATTGCTCGCCTATTTCTTTAGAGGATTGTTGTTTCTCACTCCTTTAGCGGTAACGGTCTACATCATCTATCAACTTTTTCTATTTCTTGACAATTTGATCCCTGTGCCGATTCCGGGGATTGGCATTTTAATGGTCCTTGCCCTAATTACTTTTGTAGGGTATTTGGCAAGCTTGTTCTTTACCAAGCCACTTTTTGATTGGTTTGAGCGTACGGTTTTTAAGATTCCATTTGTGAACCTGCTATATACTTCGATCAAGGATTTGATGGGAGCCTTTGTCGGCGAAAAAAAGAAATTTAATGCTCCGGTTCTGGTGGAAGTTTCTGACAATATGAAGCGACTTGGATTTCTTACTCAAGAGGACATGAGTCCCGTAGGTACACCTGATTTTGTAGCGGTTTATTTTCCACATAGCTACAATGTTTCCGGGAATGTATTCTTGGTGAAGCGCGAGAAAGTAACCCCACTCAAAGGGGTAAAAAATTCAGATGTAATGAAGTTTATGGTATCTGGAGGAGTATCTTCGATTGAACAGGCCAAAGAAGGCGCCTGACATTTTTTAACAGCCAAATTGACCCAAGTGGTGGTCCATGTGTTTGGCATGAAATCGCTCCCATTCCTCGTAATTGAGTAGGCCAAAGCGTGGATGTGGAGTCAGGAGTGCTGGATTTTCTTTAAACGCGAGGTGATAAGCTTCCCAACTGGCCATCAAAGCAGATTTTGCAGTTGCTAGATCTGGAAACCGAAGTTCAAGAAGGGTGTCAGGTAATCCCGGTGCTTTAATTCCCTGCGGAAAAGGGATGTCTGTAAAGAGCAGTGCCTGCTTTTGGGCAAGCTGTTTTTCATTGGGTACGATTTCTGGAATAGAGATTTTCCCAGCAGACAGCTTGAGGGTTAGCGTCAAATGTTCCACCATGTGCTGTGGAGTAAATATGCCAAACTTTGCCTCGTATTGCGGGGTCAAGTTTTGGATTCTCTGAAGAAGTGTCTCTGTAGTCATGGGATTGAATTTAGAAAAAAAAGCGTTTGATAGAATCAAACGCCTTTATTCATTAATGAACTCTAGAATATCGATTTAGCTTCCGCACATTTCGCAGCCTTCTGGATTATCCAGGGAACAAGCGATGGCGTCCTGCTTTTGTGTTTTTAGGTCTTCAATTTCGTTTGCCTTCTCCATTTTTGGTTGCTCTAGCTGAGACTTGTCCAAGGTAAACTTGATCGCTGAAGTAGCTGCTTGAGAGCGTAGGTAGTACATGCCTGTCTTCAGTCCTTTCTTCCATGCATAGAAGTGCATGGAGGTCAGCTTGCCAAAGTTTGGATCCTGCATGAAGATGTTCATGCTTTGTGACTGGCAAATGTAGGCGCCACGATCTGCGGCCATGTCAATGATGATTTTCTGAGAGATCTCCCAAACGGTCTTGTATAGATCCTTGATATTTTGAGGAATCCCAGGAACTGCCAAAACAGATCCGTTGGTGGAGATGAGGCGGTTTCTCATCGTGTCATTCCACAATCCCAAGTCAATCAAGTCTTTCATCAAATGCTTGTTGACCACGATGAATTCACCTGAAAGGGTTCTTCTCGTGTAGATGTTTGAGGTATAAGGCTCAAAGCACTCGTTGTTGCCGAGGATTTGAGAGGTCGAAGCAGTTGGCATTGGAGCTACCAAAAGGGAGTTTCTTAAGCCAAACTTTTTCACTTTCTCCTTCAAGGAATCCCAATCGTAACGACCAGATTTAGGAGTTACACCCCACATGTCAAACTGAAGAATTCCATTAGAAGCTGGGCAACCGTCGTAGGTCTCGTAAGTACCTTGGGTTTTTGCAAGCTCCATGGAAGTTTCTACTGCTGCATAGTAAATAGTTTCAAAGATGTCCTCGTTGAGCCCTCTTGCTTCTACGGAGTCGAAAGGCATCCGAAGTAGAATAAAGGCATCTGCTAATCCTTGAATACCCAAGCCAATCGGACGGTGTCTGAAGTTGGACTTTCTAGCCTCCTCCACTGGGTAGTAGTTGATGTCGATTACCTTGTTCAGGTTTCGCGTAGCTACTTTGGTGATCTCGTACAATTTTTGGTGGTCAAATCGTAGTACGCCATCTTCACCAGCAATTACAAATTTTGGTAGCGCAATGGAGGCTAGGTTACATACGGCTACTTCATCAGGAGCGGTATATTCGATGATCTCAGTGCACAGGTTGGAAGACTTGATGGTTCCCAAGTTTTGCTGATTGGACTTGCCGTTTGCAGCATCCTTGTAGAGCATGTAAGGCGTACCGGTTTCGATTTGGGATTCCAATACTTCAAACCAGAGTTCCTGCGCTTTGATGGTTTCCCGTGCTCTGCCTTCTTTTTCGTATTTCTCGTACAACCTCACAAATTCCTCACCATGGCAATCTGCTAAGCCTGGGGCTTCGTTAGGGCAGAAAAGAGACCAGTCTTCGTTGTTCTCCACGCGCTGCATGAATAGATCTGGGATCCACAAGGCATAGAAAAGGTCTCTGGCACGCATTTCTTCCTTACCATGATTTCTACGTAGTTCAAGGAAGTCCTTGATGTCTGCGTGCCAAGGCTCCAAGTAGATGGCAAAACTTCCTTTTCGCTTTCCGCCGCCTTGATCTACGTAACGGGCAGTCATGTCAAAGTTTCGGAGCATTGGAACAATGCCATTGGATACGCCATTGGTGCCTTTGATGTAGCTTCCTTTTGCTCTCACATTGTGGATAGAAAGTCCAATTCCACCTGCAGATTGAGAGATTTTAGCACAAGACTTCAAGGTATCGTAGATGCCATCGATGCTGTCATCCTTCATGGTGAGGAGGAAGCATGAAGAGAGCTGTGGCTTAGGCGTACCTGCATTGAAGAGGGTAGGGGTAGCGTGCGTAAACCATTTTTCGGAGAGCAAGTCGTAGGTTTCAATTGCTGCATCCAAATCTTCACGGTGAATGCCTACTGCCACCCGCATCAGCATGTGTTGTGGACGTTCCACCACCTTGCCATCCAGACGGATGAGGTAGCTTCTTTCCAAAGTTTTGTACCCAAAGTAGTCGTAGCTAAAGTCACGCTTGTAATCGATCGCCTCATCGAGTTTCGCTGCGTGCTGCTTTATAATCCCATATACCTCGGTATCGAGTAACTGGGCATTTTCACCAGTTTTTGGATTGACATAGGTGTACAGTCTTTTCATGGTATTGGAAAAAGACTGGCTGGTAGTTTTGTGTAGGTTAGATATGGCGATTCGTGCCGCCAAAATTGCATAGTCAGGGTGCCTTACCGTAAGGGAAGCACAAACCTCTGCAGCGAGGTTATCGAGTTCGGAAGTGGTCACTCCATCGTACAAGCCATCGATTACCTTTTTGGCAACCTCTATAGGCTGGATAAATTTTGGATCTAGTTCATAGCAAAGGTTTTCTATCCTTGCTGTGATCTTGTCGAATCGTACGGATTCTCTTCTTCCGTCTCTTTTTACTACTAACATACTCAGGCGATTTTTTAAAGGGGGTGGTTTAGAATAGGTATTATTGGGTACTAGTTGTCTTTAGAAATCTTCTCCAATCGAGAATCGGGCTCCAGTATCTGCTGTTTCGGTGGACTTCATTACACCAGCTTTCTGGTAGTCACCCACTCGTTTTTCGAAGAAATTGGTTTTGCCCTGGAGAGAGATCATGTCCATGAAATCAAATGGATTGCTGCTATTCCATTCTTTTTCACAGCCGAGTTCCATGAGGAGTCTGTCGGCTACAAATTCGATGTATTGACACATCAAATCAGCATTCATTCCAATCAATCGAACAGGTAATGCGTCGGTCACAAATTCTTTTTCGATGGCTACCGCATCCATGATGATCTGGCGAACGGTCTCTTTTGGAAGTTGGTTGTTTACATGTTTGGTATACAAGTGACAAGCAAAATCGCAGTGCAATCCTTCGTCTCTTGATATCAATTCATTCGAGAAGGTTAGTCCTGGCATCAACCCTCTTTTCTTCAACCAGAAGATGGAGCAGAAAGATCCAGAGAAGAAAATTCCTTCTACGGCGGCAAAGGCAATCAAACGCTCCTGGAAGCTGCCGTTGTCGATCCAACGCAAAGCCCAATCTGCTTTCTTCTTCACGCAGTCGATGTGCTCAATGGCATTGAGTAGGCGGTCGCGCTCCGCATTGTCTTTGATGTAGGTATCGATAAGTAAGGAATAGGTTTCAGAATGGATGTTTTCCATGGCAATCTGAAAGCCGTAGAAAAACTTGGCTTCGGTATACTGTACTTCAGCAACGAAGTGTTCTGCTAGGTTTTCGTTCACAATCCCATCAGAGGCAGCAAAAAAGGCAAGTATGTGAGAAATAAAATGTCTTTCCCCATCATTGAGATTTTTCCAATCACTTAAGTCTTGACTCAAGTCAATTTCCTCAGCAGTCCAGAAGCTGGCCTCGGCTTTTTTATAGTATTGCCAAATGTCGGCATGCTGGATTGGAAATAAGACAAATCGGTTACTGTTTTCTTGTAAAATCGGCTCGTGCTGCATCGCTCTCTAGTAGTTGTAATCGTAGGATTGGGTATTTTTGGCTAATAAAAGGCCTTAGGGGATTCCATTGAAGGAAAAAGCTGCCTTTTCAGAACAGCTTGTCAACAAATATGAGGATGAAAAAGGGAATAAAAAAGTGCCTCCAAAGTCATAAAACAAGCAAAATGACCAACAGTCAAAAATAACATAAGCTATTATAATAGAATAGGTTAACTAACAAAAAATAAAGTAAAGAATCAATTTTATTTCTCGATTTTGCCCATTTGATTATTTTTTAAATTGGAAAAAAAAAATTTTCGACCTGGGCCTGACCTAGGTTTTGAACACAAGTCAAAATAAATTTAAATCAAATTTATAGTATAAACTATTATAAATCAAGTAGTTAAAAAAATGACCGCATTTATTCAAAAAATTACGTTCTCTCCAAAGTAGAAGTAATCCAGCCGGAAATGGGAGCGTCTACACCTCCGCCAAAAAAGGGGGCTAATCTTTTATCATTTTTGACAAATGTTTTTTTAGTTTCATTTCAATTCCTATATTTGCACTCCGATTTCGATAAATCAAGAACATGTACGCAATTGTTAACATCGCAGGAAAGCAGTTCAAAGTAACAAAAGATCAGTTCGTCTATGCCCCTAAACTGGCTGGAGCAACTGGCGCTTCCGTGGAATTTGACCAGGTCTTGTTGGCTGAAGCCAATGGCACTGTGTCTGTAGGCGCTCCGCTACTCGCAGGAGCTAAGGTATCCGGAAAAATTCTGGATCATGTAAAAGGTGATAAAGTGATTGTCTTCAAAAAGAAGCGCCGCAAGGGCTACAAAAAGAAGAACGGTCACAGACAAGACTTCACCAAAGTAATGATCGAATCAATCACGCTATAAGATTTCTTTCAAAAGAATCATAAACGAATCAAACCATGGCACACAAAAAAGGTGTAGGTAGTTCCAAGAACGGTCGCGAATCACATTCTAAAAGATTAGGTGTGAAAAAGTACGGCGGTGAAGTAGTTATCGCAGGAAACATAATCGTAAGACAAAGAGGCACAAAGCATCACCCAGGACTCAATGTTGGTGTTGGTAAAGACCATACCCTATTCGCATTGACCAACGGTGTAGTAGCCTTCAAGAAAAAATTTGATGGCAGATCTTACGTGAGCATTCTTCCTGCTCAAGATTAATCTCTACCACAACGAACAAAAACCTCTTCCTCGGAAGAGGTTTTTTTTTGCCCTAGTCCCAACTTTCGTCCACTAATCATTTTTTTGAATGCCTTTTCCTACTTTTTTCCTACTTTAAAATCTAGAAATTAATTCAATCCCTATGATTCCATTTCAATCGTTTCTTCGAAGTAGCATGCTTCTGCTACTTATTGTGCTTAGTTTCCCCTCAATTGGGCAACAAATTCCTGACCCAAAAGTCTATGATGCTGTTCAATGGCGCCTTGTAGGTCCATTTAGAGGAGGTAGAGCTGATGCAGTATCAGGTGTGAAAGGCAATGACAAATCCTATTACTTTGCCTCAACCGGTGGGGGAATTTGGAAAACGTCCGATGCAGGCCAAACCTGGAAATCCGTTTCTGATGGATTTTTTGGGGGTTCCATGGGGGCTGTCGCCGTATCGGAATCTGACACGTCAACCGTCTATGCCGGTGGTGGTGAAAAAACTGTACGTGGGAATGTTTCCTTTGGATATGGAATTTGGAAAACTGCCGATGCAGGCAAGACCTGGGCTCGTGCTGGCCTCGACAAAAGCCGCTTTGTTTCTCGACTTCGAATTCATCCAACCAATCCCAATGTAGTGTATGCTGCAGTACTTGGAGATATTTTTAAGCCCGATGCGATGCGTGGGGTTTTCAAAACTACCGATGGCGGTCAAAACTGGGAGAAAGTACTATTCGTCAACGATGTCTCTGGCGCAGTTGATCTGATTTTAGATCCCAACAACCCAGAAGTACTCTATGCATCTACCTGGGAACTGAAGCGAACGCCCTACAGCTTGGAAAGTGGTGGACCGGGTTCCAAACTATTCAAATCCACCAATGGTGGAAAAACTTGGGAAGAGCTTTCCGCTAAGGAAACTTTCCCAAAAGGGCTTTTGGGCATCATGGGAATCACGGTATCTCCTAAGAATTCCAATCGATTGTATGCCATCATTGAAAATGACAAAGGAGGCGTCTATACCTCTAAAGATGCGGGACAGACTTGGGAACTCGTAAATGAAGACCGCAACCTTCGTCAACGCGCCTGGTATTATTCTCGAATTTATGCCGATCCTCAGCAAGAAGAAACGATCTATGTACTCAATGTGAGTTACCATAAATCAACCAATGGGGGCAAAACCTTCAAAGGTGCCAACGCTCCTCATGGTGATCACCACGACTTGTGGATTGATCCTGCCAACAATCAGCGGATGATTATCGCCGATGATGGAGGCGCTCAAGTATCTGAGGATGGTGGTGACAACTGGTCTACCATGATGAACCAGCCCACCTCTCAGTTTTACCGCGTGACCACAGATAATAGCTTCCCTTACCGAATCTATGGGGCACAGCAGGACAACTCAACCGTACGTATTCGTCATCGTAACGATGGTGGATCCATCGGTGAATCCGATTGGGAACCTACGGCTGGAGGAGAGTCTGGCTGGATTGCTCCAGATCCTACGAATAGCGACATCGTCTATGGAGGTTCTTATGGAGGACTACTTACTCGTGAAAACCATAGAAATGGAACTTCCCGAACCGTCAATGTATGGCCTGATAATCCCATGGGACATGGTGCCGAGGGCATGAAGTACCGATTCCAGTGGAACTTCCCTATTTTCTTTTCTCCTCACGATCCAAAATTACTTTACACGACCAGTAACCAATTTCACCGCTCCTCCAACGAAGGACAAACCTGGGAGGTATTCTCGCCGGACTTGACCCGCAATGACAAGAGCAAACTCGGCCCTTCTGGAGGTCCGATCACCAAAGACAATACCTCGGTCGAGTACTATGCCACCATCTTTACCGCTGCGGAATCTCCGATTACCAAAGGGGTGATCTGGGCAGGATCAGATGATGGATTGGTGCATGTGACCACTGACAATGGCAAAACCTGGCAGAATGTAACTCCCAAAGACCTGCCGGAGTGGCTTCAAATCAACTCCATTGAAGCAAGCCCATTTGCAGCTGGGGAGGCCTACTTTGCAGCAACAGGCTACAAGACTGGCAACTATGCTCCTTACCTCTACAAGACCAAGGACTATGGAAAAACCTGGACCAAGATAGTTTCAGGAATTGATGCCGAGCATTTTACCCGCGTGGTGAGAGCTGATCCTGCCAAAAAAGGGATGCTCTACGCAGGTACCGAAACCGGCATGTACTATTCCAAAAATGATGGAGCAAGCTGGCATTCCCTGCAATTGAACCTACCCATTGTGCCGATTACGGATTTGGCGATCAAGGAGAACAACCTCATCGCAGCTACTCAAGGAAGATCTTTCTGGATTATCGATGACCTTACAGTCCTGCACCAAGCAGAGGCTGGATTGGAAAACAAAGCATTCCACCTCTACAAACCACAAGACTCCTACCGCATCGATGGCATGAGACGCAAGAGCTTGACGGATGGAAGCAACCGTCCGGGAGGCGTTTTGGTGTATTACTTCCTCAAGGAAAAGCCAGCCACCGAGATGAAAATTGAATTTTTCGATGCGAAAAACCAACTCATCCGCATGTTCTCTTCCAAAGGAGGAAATGGCGAGACGCTCAGTCCGAAAGTGGGCTCAGGAGAATTTAACTGGAACCTACGGGGTGAAAACGCAGAAGGATTTGATGGAATGATCCTATGGGCAGCAAGCCTTCGTGGTCCTAAGGTAGTTCCAGGAACCTACAAAGTTCGAATGACTGTAGACGGTCAGTCCCAAGAGCAATCCTTCAAGGTGCTTGCGGATCCCCGCTATGAGTCTACCCAAGAAGACTTGGAAGCGCAGTACAACTACTTGTTGGCTGTACGTGACAAAATCACCGAAACGCACCAAGCGATTAAGTTGATTCGTGTTTACCGTTCAGAATTGGATTCGTTGACGACCAAGCCTGAGAATCTCGCCCAGATCAAAGCGGAAATGCAGGAGATCGAAGAGACCTTGTACCAGACCCAAAACCGAAGCGGTCAGGATCCACTCAACTTCCCTATTCGTCTCAACAACAAGTTGGCCCACTTGACCAGCGTGGTGGGAAGTGGTGATTACCGACCTACCGACTCATCGGAGGAAGTAAGGAAGGAACTCACTGAACAAATCGATGTACAGCTCGCACGCTTCCGAAAGCTGGAGCGGGAACAAATCTCCCGAGTCTTGAATATCGAAGAAATGAAGACCAAGCTTGAAAAGAAAAAGTAAGCAAATGGGTCCCGCATCGCGGGGCCCATTTTTTTTAGAACGGTCGATAGGAAAGAATCTGCTCCAAAAACATCCCTGCACTACCGGGAGATAGCAGGAGAATAGAGACTATTCCAAAAATGGCTCCATAGAGGTGCGCATCATGGTTGATGTTGTCCTGTCCCTGCTGTCCTTTGACATAGGAATAGATCAGAAAAAATCCACCCAATAAGAAACCAGGAAGGCAGAGCAATCCAAACAGACAGATGTCTGAAAGGGGCATCAAGATGATGCTGGCAAATACAGTGGCAGAGGTACCTCCCGAGGCGCCGAGGGCTCTGTAATAGCTATTGCCCTGCTCTTTGAGGAAGGTAGGAATATCTGCAACTACGATGGCGACAAGGTAAAACCCAAGGAAGATCAGTCCACCCAACTCTAGTCCAAATTGAAATTTAAAGAAGCGTTCCACCACGCCACCAAAAAAGTAGAAGGTAAACATGTTGAACAAGAGGTGCATGTAATCCTTGTGGATAAATCCGGAAAGGATAAATCGATCCCACTGGTTTCGTTGTTTGATTCGGTAAGGAATAAACATCCAGCGATCCAATAGGGCAGGTCGATTGAAGGCGATGATGCTCGAAAGCGCCGTAATCCCGATGAGGATGGTAGTCAAGGAGTAATCCATCTACTTATTTTTCGCGATGCATGAGTTTCTGAGTCACCGCTAGCAAGGCTTGAGAATAGGTTTTATTCTTGATCTGTAGCCCTTCAAATTGCCGAAAACCCTCCTCAAAATAAGTCTGCATCTTCTGTTCGGTCAAGGAGCGGATGCCGAGCTGTTCGTAGATTCCTTTGACGGCAGCTACTTTCTGTGCTTTATCAAAATCTTTCAATCCCAGCCAATGCTGCAATTCCTGCTGCTCTTTTCCTTTGGCAAGTTCCAAGGCTTTGAGCAGAAGGAAGGTTTTCTTGTTGGAGATGATATCCCCGCCCACCTGCTTGCCAAATTTGGCTTGGTCCGCATAGACATCCAATAAGTCATCTTGAAGTTGAAAGCCTACGCCAATATTCACTCCAAATGTATAGATTCGGTCCACATCTTCCTTGGAAGCTCCTGCCAGTAGCGCTCCTAGCTGAAGGGCAAATCCTAAAAGGACGGCAGTTTTCAGGCGAATCATTTCAATGTATGCTTCTTCCGATACCGTTTCATAGCCTTCAAAATTCATGTCCAACTGCTGTCCTTCGCATACTTCGGCAGCTGTTTTATTGAAAAGTCGGATGACCTCAGGCAGTAGCCCTGAAGGACTGGGAAGGAGCAAGTCGTAAGCACGAACCAGCATGACATCTCCAGAGAGAATGGCGATGTTGGCATTCCATTTTTCATGAACCGTAGGCTTGCCTCTTCGAAGGGGCGCCTGATCCATGATGTCGTCATGCATGAGGGTGAAGTTGTGAAACACTTCGATTGCAGCAGACTGACTCAGAATCTCCTCGGGATTTTTACCATACATGCCATAGGCTAGCAGCGAGAGTAGGGGCCGAATGCGCTTCCCACCCAAGCTCATGATGTAGGTGATGGGATCGTATAATTCTGCGGGCGATGCGCCAAACGAGTGGCTGCTAATATGTTCTTCTAACTTAGTTAAAAGCTCGTGGACGAGATTTTTTTCTGTCATGGTCTGCAAATTCCAAATCGATGGTTCTTCGGTCGATATCTGTATTAACTACCCGAACCAGTACTTTGTCTCCTAAAGTGATCATTTTTTTTGTTCTCGATCCAATCAAGCGCATGTTGCGTTCGTCAAAATCGTAGTAATCGTCGTCCATATCTTGGACACGAATCATGCCTTCACACTTGGTTTCAGTGATTTCTACAAAAACACCCCACTCAGTCACGCCACTGACAATTCCATCGTAGTCTCTTGCCTCAGCAAGGGACATGAACTCCACTTGCTTGTATTTGATGGAAGCACGCTCAGCATCTGCCGCTCGTTTTTCCCGCTCGGAGGAGTGAAGGCATTTTTGTTCCCAGGAATTGGCTTCGGGAGATTTTCCTCCCTCGAGGTAGTGCTCCAGCAATCGATGCACCATCATGTCCGGATACCTGCGGATGGGAGAGGTAAAGTGGGTGTAGTGTGCAAAGGCAAGTCCAAAGTGCCCCTTGGGCTCCGTGGTGTATTTGGCTTTGGCCATGCTTCGAATGGCCAGTTGCTCCAAGACATTTTGCTCGGGCTTGCCCTGAATCTCATCCATCAGTTTGTTGAGCGCAGCAGATATTTTTTGGGGCTGGGTGGTGTCCATCTGATGCCCAAATCGCTTTGCAAAGCCAGAAAAGGTTTCCAATCGATCCAAA
>CANGZP010000055.1 GCA_947458475.1 Cyclobacteriaceae bacterium
CACCAGAGCCCTCCGCAGGCCTACGAAGCCAAGCCCGTGTTGGATCTGCTCGAGGAGCAGCCTAGCGTCAATCCCCTGCAAATCCGGTTTTGGGTGTGGATGGCTTCCTACTACTGTTGCCACATCGGAGAAGTGATGGGCGCTGCCCTTCCATCTGGTCTTCGGCTTTCCTCCGAAAGTAAAATCCAACTTCATCCCGAGTTTGACTTGGAAAATTCCTCCTATCCCTTGGATGTTAGGGAGGAGAAAATTTTGGAGGCCCTGACCACCAAAGAGGAACTCAGCTACGAAGACTGCGAACAGCTCCTCGGCGTAAAGGCCATCCATCCCATTCTGAAAAGTTTGGTGGCCAAGGAGGCAATTTTGATTTTTGAAAAAGTTCAAGAAAAATACAGTCCCAAGATCGAGACTCGATTGCGCTTGAATGCGAGCTACCTGGCACCTGGAGCCTTGGAGAGACTATTTGAGGAGTTGCAAGCCAAACCCAAGCAGGAAGCGATTCTGCTCAAATTTTTGCGGGATTTGCCCGTTCATCAGCGTCCTGAACTCAATGCCAAAGGCCTTGCCAAGGCTAGCCTGTTGGAGGAGGGAGATTCGGAAAGCTCCCTAAAAACCTTGATTAAAAATGGGGTGCTTGAGTCCTATACCCAGTTGGTGGATCGCATCCCAGAGGAAGCAGCCGAGCGGGAGGCTTCAGCCCTGTCGGAAGCCCAGCAGGTGGCCATGGATCAAATCAAGGGGCACTTTGAAACCAAGCAAACGGTGTTGCTTCAGGGCATCACGGGTGCTGGCAAAACCGAGATTTACATCAAATTGATTCAGGAAGCCCTAGAGAGTGGTTCCCAAGTACTTTTATTGCTTCCAGAAATTGCCCTCACCACCCAGCTGGTGGGAAGGCTCAAACAAGTATTCGGATCCAGCATGGGCGTCTACCATTCCAAGTACTCAGATAACGAACGGGTGGAAGTTTGGAATGGGGTACTGAATGGGCGGTTTTCTTTTGTGGTAGGTGTACGCTCTTCGCTGTTTCTGCCTTTTGATAGCTTGGGCTTGGTGATTGTGGATGAGGAGCACGAACCGAGTTACAAGCAGTTTGACCCTGCTCCCCGCTACCATGCCCGCGATGCAGCGATCATGCTGGCTTACGTGCACCAAGCGCGCACGCTCTTGGGATCAGCAACACCTTCCTTTGAATCCTATTTCAATGCAACTCAGGGCAAGTACGGGCTGGTAAAACTCTCGGAGCGCTTTGGGAAGGCCTCTTTACCCGAATACCACCTGGCGGATCTGGGCGCAGACCGAAAGAAAAACTTACTTAAACTAGATACCACCCGAGTGCTGCGCGAGCAGATCCAACGTGCGCTAGAAAATCAGGAGCAGGTGCTCATTTTTCAAAATCGCCGCGGTTACGCTCCTTTCATGCAATGTGAGGATTGCGGTTGGACTGGGCAATGTGTACAATGCGACGTAAGTTTGACATACCACCAGTTTGCCGCCGAACTCCGCTGCCACTACTGTGGCTACAAAGAGAAAATTCCATCCAGCTGTCCTGCTTGTGGGAGTCAGCAATTGAGCACCCAGGGCATGGGCACCGAGCAAATCGAAGAATCCTTGGCCCTGCTTTTCCCCGAGGCACGAATGGGTAGAATGGATTTGGATACCACCCGCTCCAAGTACGGTTATCAGCGGGTTTTGGATGAGTTTGCTGCTGGCCAAATCGACATCCTCGTCGGTACGCAGATGATCACCAAAGGGCTAGATTTTGGACGAGTAACCGTGGTAGGAATCTGGGATGGGGACCGAATTTTGAATTTTCCTGATTTCCGCTCCGGAGAGCGTGCCTTTCAACAGATTACTCAGGTGGCAGGGCGAGCAGGAAGAAGGGCGGCCAAAGGCCATGTGGTCATTCAAACGCGCAATCCAGAGACCGATCTTTACAAAAATGTAATCCAAGGGGATTACGACGATTTTTATCAGTTGGAGTTGAAGGATCGCAAGGCCTTCTACTATCCACCTTTTGTGAAGTTGGTGAAGATCACCACCCGCCATGCCGTCTATGGCACAGCGGAGAAGGCAGCCCATGCGCTGCATCGGGAAATGGCAAACCTTCCACTCAAGAAAATCGTGTTGGGTCCCGAAAAGGGGAGCATTGCGCGGATCAAAAACCTTTACCAGCTGGAGTCTTTGATCAAGTTGGACAGACAAGGCGATACCCAGTCCGTATTTAAGGAGCGCTTGGGAAAGATTTTGGAGGACTTGCAAGGCATCCCAGAGTTTCGATCGGTCCGTTGGATTGTGGATGTAGATCCAAGTTGAGAAGAAATTTTTTGAAGAACTGTAGCGTTTTTTGAGTGGTTTCCGTTTAGCACAAAAGAATGAACGACTAAAACCGAGTACCTATCGCCAATTCCTAACCAAAAGAGTTGAATTTGACCGACCAAGAGCTAATTGAGGGGTGCAAGCGTCGTTCAAAGATGCACGAGGAGTATTTTTTCAAAAAATACTACGGATTCCTCATGGGTATTGGTCGATCTTATGTCAAAAGTGAGGAGCTGGCACAAGAAATTGTACAAGATTCCTTTCTCAAGTTCTTTGATTCGGTAGATAAGCTGGAACAAAACCCGGTCATCCTTCCCTGGTTGCGAAGGATTGCAGTCAATACGGCCATCGACTACTACCGCAAAAATCAAAAATTCAAGTTGCACGAAGAGGCGGATGGAAATCGACTACTGGTGGAACAGGAAAATGCGATCGAGCAATTGGGCTACCAAGAAATCATCGCTCTACTTCAGCAGCTGCCCGATGACCAGCAGTTGATCTTTAACCTCTACGAGGTAGAGGGCTACAGTCACAAAGAAATTGCCGAGAAATTGTCCATCAGTGAAAGTTCCTCACGGGTGTACCTCACTCGGGCCAAGCACAAACTACGGCAACTCATACACCTTCAATCTACCGATTATGCAGGAAGATAAGTGGAGTACACAACTCGGAGAACGCCTGCGCAACTTGCAGGAAGAAACTCCCCAACCTTACCTCCCAGGAGCCTGGGAGGCCTTTGAAGCGCGCCGCCATCAAAAGCGGAGCATTCCGCTACTTTGGTGGTGGACTGGAGGCATTGCTGCTTCCTTGGCCTTGATCTTTCTTGTAGGTGGCCTTTGGACTAGTGAGCAGCAGGAGCAGAGGAGTGGCAAGCAATTGGCCTTGGAGACGCAAGTCCCCCAAAAGGAATCAGCTGCGCTGCCTGCGCAAAGTGAGGGTAATCCCGAAACACCAGCGAATGAGGGAGAAGCATTTGCTAATTTTTCCAAGCAACCGAACAAAAAGCAAAGCGATAATGGACGAAAATCATTACCAACTGCGGAGCAAGGATTCGATCCTTTGGTAGCGAGCGTTGCAATATCCTCCGAGGAGCCGGTTCGAATAGTGGGATCAGCTACGGAAGCAGCACCTCAACCCACAATAGCTGCGTCTTCAGCGCAAGTTGCAGCATCACCCATTGCCAGTCTTGGGGAAGAAAAGGCTGTAGCCCCAACCTATCCGGATGTACCTAGTTTCACGGAAATCATCCCTTCCGAAGCGGAAGCATTGCTCGCAGCACAAAAAGAGCCCCTTGCCTTTGCTGTTGGTCTTGGACCTGGATTTGGAAGCAGTAACCAAGCCAACCAAATCACTTCAGGATCTCGAATTGGCCTAGGAATGCAGGTGGATATGGCCTTGGCTGGCAAGCTACGCATCGGTTCAGGTCTCGGGGTCAATTACCTCAATCAGGCTTCTGAAGGTCCTTTGTTAGCGCATAAGGCGGGAATAAATTCCCCCATTGAGCGAACCACAGCGGTGCAACAGGTGCAGGTAGACCTTCCCCTGTATGTTCGCTATGCATTGACTTCTTCTAAATCCATTTCGCTGCAGGCAGGGTTTTCTAACCTGTTGACTTTCAATCAATCCGCCCAGCAGGAACTGACCTATACCCGACAAGTAGCAGCCCCTGCAGATGCAACTTCCAACTCCCTCAGTACCCTAAAAAGTGTACAGGTGGTGGAGACCTCTCCCTTGTATGGACCGAGCACCCGGTTTTTTCCTTTTGCCTTGGCCAACCTTGGCGTGAATGTGCGCGTATACGAAACCGAAAAATCAACTTACCTGCTGATGCCCTTCTATTCCTATCCCTTGCAGGATGTTTCTGGAACAGGCCAAAATCCAGCAGTTCTGGGTGCTGCAGTTAAAATTACCTTCGGCACGCTCAAAAAATAGTACCCTTTTTGAATACCAAACCAACGCTACCCCAGCCCAAGAATTTCTTGGGCTGTTTTTTTAATCTTAAGGAAGACTTTATTTCCACCCAATGCTCCAAAATGTTCCCACTCCATTTTGTTGTCTGTAAACAACAAAATGGCAAACTGTTGTTTACAGACAACAGTTTTTTCAATAGATGGATTTTAAAGTAATTGACTGGAACAAAAAAACTGCCCCTTTTTAAGAGGCAGTTTTTTAGAGTGGAAGGGTAAAGGAGGTCTGCTATACAACTACATATCCCTAGACCTTGAATCCTTCTTTTTCCAATTGGGTTCCAAAAGGTTGTTGGTAGAATCGCTTGCCAGTAGCTTTGTACAGTGAATTGGCTAGCGCAGCGAAAACAGGAGGGAAGAAGGGTTCTCCCAATCCGGTAGGGTCCTCTTTGCTCTCCACAAAGTGTACTTCGATGGCTTTCGGCGCATCTTGCTGTCGAATCATGCGGTATTGGTGAAAATTTGTTTTGGAAGGTACCCCTTCGTTGAAGGTCAATTCTCCATAAAGCGCATTTCCAATGGCGTCTACAATTGCACCTTCTCCCATATTTACAGAAGCATCCTTGTTGACTACGATCCCGCAATCCACTGCGGCAATAACCTTGCTCACCACAGGCTTCTTGTCTTGGAGGACCATATCCACCACTTCGGCCACATAGGAATTGTGACAGAAATAGGCAGCAACTCCTCGATGTACTCCTGCTGCAGGACTGCCCCATTTGGATTTTTCTTTGACGAGTTCCAACACCCCAGCATAGCGCTTCGCATCGTAATCGTTGTTTTCGCCCACTGGGTTGGTTTCAGCCCGCTTGAGCAAGTCCAAACGAAATGCGATTGGGTCCTTGCCCATCACTTCGGCCAGTTCATCCAAGAAACTCTGTTCAGCAGCTGCAATGAAGTTGGAACGGGGGGCACGGAAGGCCCCGATTGTGATGTTGGATTCAATCTGCCAGCCTTCCGCCAGGTAGTTGTCGATTGCCCCTGCGGGAAAGCGATTGGCATGAATGGGGGTTTCGGGGACTCCACCCGCCTTCACATGGAGCGCGAGCAACTGATTTTTCTCATCCAAAGCGGCTCTGTAGGTGGCAGAATAGCTAGGACGATAGATTCCATAGGTCATGTCATCTTCTCGGCTGTACACCATTTTGATAGGGACTCCTGCCTTTTGCGAAATCAAGGCTGCTTCGACCATGTGGTGGCTGTAAGCTCTCAATCCAAATCCACCGCCCATACGAGCAAGTTTAATGCTGATTTTCTCTTTGGGAAGTCCGATTGCAGAAGCAATCGTGCCAATAATAAACTCTGGGGCTTGAGTAGGTCCATAGATTTCTGCTTTGTCCGCTGTCACATGCGCGAAGCAGTTGACTGGCTCCATGGTATTGTGTGCTAGAAATGGAGCGATGTAGGTTTTTTCAAGGATTTTGGTGGCCTTCTTAAATGCTCCTTCTGGATCCCCATCTCTGCGGAGAACATTACCTGGTTTGCTGGTGTATTCGGCCATTTTAGCCAAATGAATTTCCGTATTTTCTAGTCCTGCAGGAACCTTGACTTTTGAAGGGTTTCCACCAAATCCAGACATAGAGAAACTCGATTCCGGTGCCTTTTCCCAAGTGGCTTTGAGTGATTTTTTGGCTTGTAAGACTTCCCAAGTGGAATTACCTACAATGGCAACCAGCTCGGGAAAGGTAGCAGTATCAAAAAAGTTGCGTACGTACTCGTCCTTAAATAGCTGAATTGAAAATACATCCAGGATACCAGGCAAGGAATTTACGGATGAGGCATCAAAAGAGGCGAGCTTCATGCCAAAGGCTGGAGGATGAACGATAGCTGCATATTTCATTCCTTCCATCTGATAATCAATTCCAAATAGCGGGGTACCTGTGATGATTTTTTCTAGATCTACATTCTTTTTGGATGTTCCAATGAGTGTAAAATCCTTCGGGTCTTTGAGTGCAACTTCCTCTGGTACGGGTAGGGTAGCAGCTAAGGAAGCTAGTTCTCCGTAGCCTGCTTTTTTTCCAGAAGCCTTGTGTTCCAACTGGCCTGCCGTAGCTGTAATTTCTGCGGCTGGTACCTTCCAGGTTTGTGCTGCAGCATTGATTAGGAGCTGTCGTGCAGTGGCTCCGGCTGTTCGAAGAGGAGTCCAACCTTGGCGGATGCCTTGGCTACCTCCCGTAAATTGCCGTTGGAAGCGTTCAGGCCAAAAATCGGCCTGTTCCACAAGTACCATTTTCCAGTCTACACCTAGCTCTTCAGCCAGGATCATGGGCATGGAAGTTTTGACATTGGAGCCAAATTCTGGATTAGCCGAATACAGGGTGACGACCCCATTATCCCCAATCTTGATGTAGCTATTGAGTTCAAACCATTCCTTAGGCAAGATCAGTGACTGCTCAGGAGTAGGTTTACAGCCCGCGAGCCAACTGAAGCTGAGCAACATGCCTCCTCCTGCGAGGGCTGAGACTTTTAAAAAGGAGCGGCGGTCTAATTTTGGATTTAGTGTGGACATGGCTTCTTTTTTAGCTGTTTTGGGATGCTGTCTTTACGGCTGCTTTAATTCTCAGGTAGGTGCCGCATCGGCAAATGTTGCCGTTCATGGCTGCTTCAATCTCCGTATCCGAAGGGGATGGATTTTGGTTCAAGAAAGCTGCTGCGGTCATGATTTGACCTGCTTGGCAATACCCACACTGGGGCACATCGTGTTCAATCCAGGCTTGCTGCACTGGATGGTCTCCATTTTCGGACAGCCCTTCGATGGTAGTGATGGCTGAATTGCCGACACTCGATACAGGTAAAGAGCAGGAACGGGCTGCTGTGCCATCCAAATGGATGGTGCAAGCGCCGCACTGAGCCATCCCGCAACCGAATTTGGTACCCACCAACTGTAGGTGGTCACGCAGCACCCAGAGTAGTGGGGTGTTGGGGTCAACCTCTACCTGTCGTGAGGTTCCATTGATTTGAAGTGTAAATTGTGCCATGGTTTGTGGATTGGCTTAGGGTAATTTCCTGTCGGATAAACTTAAATTTAGAAATATTTAAGTTCAACTTCATCAATTGCCTTTAGCTAGTTGATGCGTATCGCGTACACTGCTAAAGGTGAGGGCGAGCATTCTCCAGCTATCCTGTTCGCGCTGGTACACTTCTGTGACGGTAAATTCGGTAGACACCTCATTACCTCCAACCACAGCATGCAGCGTGATGCGGTTCCAAACGATGGCTGTGTTACCAATCAGCTCGATAGCGGTATCCTTGATGTCGGCTTTTTTGTACCAAATACTGCCTGACTGGATAATTTCAAGTTCCCGAGGGGTATTCCAAGTGCCGCTCATGTGCACAAACTTGGCTTGAGGATGGAATAGGGGAGTTAGTTTGGCAATGTCTTTGTCTGCCATCCATTGCCATTTGGCAAGGGAAAGGGCTTTAATTTCATCTACAGGGTTTACTTCTTGGCTAAAACTGATTTGGATTGACCCAAAAACTAGCAAAGTGAGCAGGAGTATCTTTTTCATAAAAGGAGGGATTCAGTTGAAATTTTAGTTCAATACTCTTTTAATTCCAGTGATTCTACCAATCGAAATCAAACCAATAGTTGAATAAATCAAACAAGCTGCAAGAATACGCTACAATTGGATTCAAAACCAATGTCAAAACCTAGGATTTAATCTCCTAGGTTACTTATTTTGAGATTTTTAAAAAAGCCTTCTGTGCCGATATCAACCCATAAGCCAATGGAGCCTGAAGTAGTTGAGCCTAGCATTTTGGTTACTAAAAAAGCAGGTGCTTTTTGTTCGTTTAGGAAGAGGGTTGCCGTCTTGTCCTTTACCACAATTTTTACCCGTATCCATTCATCTAGCCCAATGTCCGCATAGGTTTCGTATTCCCCCTGGGTAGTGGCTCTTAGTTTGTCGAATTTGTAGTCAGGATAGGCAAAGTATTGAATGGTATGGTTGCGTCGAAATTGGTCTTCAGCTCTTCCATTGGTTGGTCGTAAGTAGATGGATTCAAAAGCCGAGCGGTCGGCATTGATTCGAAAGGCTAGACCAATAAAACCTCTTGCCAATGCCGGTGCGTTGGGAAGCAAACGGCTCAAAACCTCTACCTCAATAATTCCATTGTCCATATCAAGGCCTTTCAGCTTGGTAAAGGTGGCTTCGTCTACCGTTGCTCCCATTCGGGTGGGATCAAAGGGAAGTGAATTTAGGTCTCGTTCAATTCTCAGCACACTTTCCCCACGCAGTTGAACCACCGTGGCTTTGACATGAGAGAGTTCAAATTCTCTTCCTTCAAAAAAGATGGTTTGGGCATGTATTCCTTGGTGAAAAAGTACCAACTGAAAGAAGAGAAAAAGAAAGTTCGAAGGGCGAAAGTTCATATAAGTCTAAGGTAAACTAGGTGCTGTTAAATTAGGAAATTAAAGGATGGAAATACAAAGTAAGGCAAAGTCTCCTTCCTCAAAATGGAGAGGAGTAAGGTAATCGTATGCGTGAAATAAATCTCTTGTAGTGAAACCAGAAATTGTTTGAAAAACATAAGTTTTCATTTGATAAATGGTAAAGAATTTTTATTTGAAAGTAGCATCTTTGTGTCCTAAAAAAGAGGTTCTGATGCATTTTACAGGAAATTGGATGGTTGAGTTAGCCAAAACTATACTTCATCAAAAATTTCAACAGCGATTTCTGTTGTTGATTTTTGCAAGTTTTTTCGTGTCTCCATCCCTGAATGCGCAGGAACAAACTCCTGCAAAGCCTACAGGTCAATTTGGGGGCGTGATTACTGCCACCAACAATGGGGTGTCTATCATTCCTTCTTTTACCTTGGGCAGACCAGCACTTTTGTTTGATTTGAGTTTGAGCGGAGAGCGCTTTTCCTTTGATCCCATGCTTCGCTTTGGGATGGATGGCAAGCCTTGGTCTTTTGTGTTTTGGGGTCGCTACAAGGCCATCAAAGACAAGCCTTTTACCCTTACCCTAGGAGCGCATCCTGCTTTTATTTTTGCTGAGCGAATAGTGAAGGTGAATGGGCAAGAAAAATCCATGTTTGTAAGCCAGCGATTTCTAGCGATGGAGGTGGCACCGATGTACAAGTTTTCCAAGCGACTGAGCATGGGCCTGTACTACCTTCGTGGGCATGGTTTCAATCCCATTCCTCCGGATAACTCCAATTTTTTGGCACTCAATACAGTAGTATCGAACATTCCCGTAGGAGGGGACTTCAACCTGCGCGTCAATCCTCAGTTATTTTTCCTCAAGGTGGATGACAATTCAGGTACCTACATTACCTCCAATTTTACGGTAAGCAAGCCGGGATTTCCAATCGGATTTCAAGGATTGGTCAACCAGAAAATCAAGTCAACCATTCCTGGGGATGATTTTATTTGGAATGTGGGTTTGCTCTACCTTTTCTCCACCCCTTACCATAAAGCCAAGTAAGGAACATGGAAAAGATCGAATCTCTGGAAGAATTTTACAGAAGGAAGTTCAATTGGATTCCCGAAAACTTAAAAAACGATTTAGGGCATTTCAACTTATTTAGTGTAAAGCCCTATTTGGAAGGGAAACTGAAAGCAATTCCGTACCGAAGACGGGATTTTTACAAAATCATGCTTTTCAAGGGGAGCAGTACCGTGCATTTTGCGGATCGGGTCTATGAGGTCAAAAAACAAGCGTTATCCTTCTCCAATCCATTGGTGCCCTACAAATGGGATCATTTAAGTTCCGAGGGATCGGGGATGTATTGCATCTTCAATGCACACTTTTTCTCAAATTTTGGACACATTCAACAGTATGAGGTCTTTCAACCTTCTGGAACCCATGTTTTTGAACTGGGGGATGAGGAAGTGGAAAAAGTAGAGCAGATTTTTGCGCGCATGGAGGCAGAGTTCAACTCCGAGTACAAATACAAATACGATTCACTTCGAAATCTAGTTTTTGAGTTGATTCACTTTGGGATGAAACTGGAGCCAGCAGGGGTACAGCAAACTCAGCATGGAACTGCTGCCTTGCGAATTGCTTCGATTTTTTTGGAATTATTGGAACGGCAATTTCCCATTGACGAAAGTCATGCAACTATTCAGCTTCGGGCGGCATCAGATTTTGCGCAGCAATTGAATATCCATGTCAATCACCTCAATCGGGCAGTCAAAGAAATGACCGGGAAGACGACTACTCAATTGATCGGGGAACGGATCTTGCAGGAAGCAAAGGTGTTGCTTATGCACAGCACCTGGAATGTATCCGAAGTCGCCTATTCACTAGGCTTTTCCGAAGTCACTCATTTTACGAATTTCTTCAAAAAACAAGCGGGCATCAGCCCAAGTTTATTTAGGAAAGGAGGGATAGGATAAAGGGTAATATTTATAAGTTGTACCAGGTAACAGGTACCATATACAACCTGTGAAGCCAAATTTTCCACTTCTTCAATCTTCAATCGGCGTTCAGCATTCGACATTAAATAAGTATCAAGTCGCTAGTATCAAGTATCAAGAGGGGAAAAGAATACCATACTTGGTACTTTGTACCTTGTACTTAGTACAATTACCATTAATCCCTAATTTTTCCTAACATCGTACCATGCTTCAAGATTCTTTCGGACGTGTACACGATTACTTGCGGATCTCTTTGACCGATCACTGCAATTTTCGTTGCAGCTACTGCATGCCGGTGGAGGAAATGGAGTGGATGCCGCAGTCCAAACTGATGAGCGCCCAAGAAATCGTGAAGCTGGCCGAAATTTTTGTGAGTCTGGGAGTAAAAAAAATCCGACTAACTGGGGGCGAGCCCTTGGTGCGAAAGGATTTTGGGCAGATTTTGGAGGAACTTGCTCGACTTCCCGTTGAACTCACCCTAACCACTAATGGAATCTTGATTCCACAGTACCTCGAAGCACTTAAAAAGGCGGGTGTTCGCTCTATCAATGTGAGTTTGGATACCCTCCAACCCGAAAAATTTTTCAAACTTACCCGCAGGGACCAGTTTGCGCAGGTTTGGGCCAATATCCTGCTACTCCTCCAAGAAGGGTTTCGCATTAAAATCAATGCAGTAGCCATGCAGGGTCAGATCGAAGAGGAGCTAATCGACTTTGTCCGCTTGACCCGAGACCTTCCTTTGCATGTTCGATTCATCGAGTTTATGCCCTTTACTGGCAATCATTGGCAAGCCAAACAAGTAATCACAGCCGCCCAGATGCTCGAATTGGTTAAAAAGGACGTGGAAGTGGTCAAACTGGAGGATAAAACCCACGACACGGCTAAAAAATACCAGGTACCTGGTTATGCGGGAACCTTTGCCTTCATCACCACCATGAGCGAGCACTTTTGTGGGAGTTGTAACCGTCTGCGACTCACTGCGGATGGAAAGATTAAAAATTGCCTCTTTGGCAAGGAGGAACTCGATTTGCTCGGAGCACTTCGCCAAGGACAGGAAGTAACTCCCCTTATTCTGCAGTCGCTCGCCAGAAAACATGCGGCCTTGGGCGGGCAGTTTAGCCAAGATTATAGCCAGGCAGACCCTGGTGCCATCGAAAATCGCAGCATGATCAACATAGGAGGATAATGAAAGAATTTATTTCCGTTCAAGAAGCCAAAGAAATTCTGAAAGGTCTTTCCCTTGCCAGGAAAAAAGTACTGCTGCCCCTACAAAAATCGCTTGGGTACTGGACTGCCGTTCCCATGTATGCGCCCATGCAGGTGCCCTCCTTTGACAATTCGGGTATGGATGGCTATGCTATTGCTTGGGAGGATGAGGGAGAAAGTCGACTTCTTGCTCAAGTGGTGCAGGCAGGTGCTTTCCCGGATTTTACGCTAGAAAAGGGAACCGCCGTTCGGATTTTTACAGGTGCACCAGTTCCCCAAGGTGCCGATACCATCGTGCAACAAGAATGGGTGCGGATAGAAGGAGATCGTATTTTTTTTGAAAGAGAAAAGTTGACCCAAGGAATGAACTTGCGCCGAGCAGGATCACAGTGTGAGCAGGGGCAGTTGATTTTGCCAGAAGGCACACGCATTACCCCAGGAACGATTGGACTCTTGGCTTCATTAGGGATCGAAGAGGTTTCCGTTGTTGCGGCACCTCAAGTGAGTATCATTCTTACCGGCGATGAGGTGGTGGAGCTAGGGCAGGCTTTGCAGCCTGGACAAATCTACAATGCCAATGGACCCGCTCTTCTGGGTTACCTGAGTCAATTGGGAATCTCGGACGTGAAGGTGTATAAAGTGAAAGATGATCCTACAGAGGTCATTCGGGTCATTGGAGAAGCGCTAGCCTCCTCCGATGTGTTGTTGCTTACAGGAGGAATTTCGGTAGGCGATTTTGACTTTGTCAAAGAAGGATTGGCCGAAAACGGGGTAGAAACCTTGTTTTATAAAGTCAAGCAGAAACCTGGTAAGCCTCTTTTGGCCGGAATTAAAGAAGGTAAATTAATCTTTGCCCTTCCAGGTAACCCAGCCTCTGTGCTGACCTGCTTCATGCAGTATGTGAAGCCGAGTTTAGGTCAGTGGATGGGGAATCCAGCCGCTTGGGAGCATTCAATCACCTATCCCTTGGCCACCAACTGGGAAAAGCAGGTGAAGTTGACCGTATTTCTTAAAGCGCGTTTGGTAGCGGGACAGGTGGAAGTCTTACCTGGCCAAGAATCCTTCAACCTCCTTTCTTTTGGATCGGCAGATGGTTTGATCCAAATCAATGAGGATCAACACTCCCTGCAGGAAGGCACTCTAGTACCGTTTTATCCCTGGTAACATGGAAAATTGGGACTATTTCTTGTACGGGTTGATGCCCTTTGCGGCCTTTGTGTATGCGGCTGTGGGGCACGGAGGAGCGAGTAGTTACCTGATGATTTTGGCTTTGATGGGCTTTGCTCCACAGGAGATTCGTCCTTCTGCCTTGATTTTGAATGTATTTGTTTCCCTGATTTCCTTTTTGAACTACCGGAAATCGGTGGAATTTCCCACCCGACTATTTCTGACTTTGGTGATTTTATCCGTTCCGGCAGCCTACTTTGGAGGGCGGATTTTGTTGGATACTGGGATCTACAAGCAGGTGCTTGGGGTATTGCTTCTTTTTCCGGTGCTTAAATTTGCAGGACTGTTTCCGGTATCCGCCCAACCCAAATTCACCCAGCAGCCCTGGATGGTAGCTATCCTCGGAGGAAGTATTGGCCTGCTTTCCGGGATGATTGGCATTGGTGGAGGGATTATTCTTTCGCCTATTCTGCTCCTTTTGGGTTGGACGGGAGTGAAGGAAACCGCTGCGGTAAGTGCGCTCTTTATTTTTGTGAATTCGATTGCTGGATTTCTAGGGGCTTCCGTTTTTCAAGTGGAGCTGAGTCCCCAACTCTGGATGCTACTTCCGCTGACCGTAGCCGGCGGTGCCTTGGGCGCCTATTTCGGAGCTAAAAAATGGACTCCCGGATTTCTGACCTACCTCTTGGCTTTTGTATTGGCCTTTGCTGCGGTGAAGTTGATTTTTGGGTAGGATATTACACACTAGGTATTGCATCGTCCGCCGCTTGGGACTTCCCCGTAACAGTAGTTGTGATTGTCTACCCATGGTTGAAACCATGGGTTAGTATGAGTCGTCCGCTACGGCAGACTTAGAAGTAGATGATGGAAGTTAATGGTTTTATCTCCCATCAATTGTAATGCCTTTCTAATTAAGTCCGCAGCCGCGGACGAGCTAATCCTAATCCGCCAATTCATTGGCGGGGATGAAACAACTGTGTGCTGGCAAATGCCGTAGGCATGACCGAATTGTGCCCGACGCTGCTGGAGACTCTCTAGTATCTTTAGTTATGATTGTCTTCCCATAGTTAAAATCATGGGTTAATGGCACATATTGCTATGTGCTGTAGGTAGGTTCTAATCCTAACGGCCATTTTAATGGCTGACTTACTCAGCAATACCTTAGAATCTCCTATATTTAGTATTTAATTAAACTCAATCATGCCAGATCGAATTCACCTCAAAGCCTTTGGAATGCTCGCTGAAAAGATGGGCACCAATTCCCTTGAAATTGAGAATCCGGGTTCCTCGGAAATATTGAAGCAGCAGCTGCTTGCACAATTTCCTGAGTTGAAAGGCATGACCTTCCGAATGGCGCTGGACCGGAAATTCCTGCAAACAGATACTGACATTTCCCAAGGGCAGGAGATTGCCCTACTTCCCCCTTTTTCTGGAGGCTAAACCCATGGATAGATTTGAAAGACAAGTGACGCTACCAGGCTTTGGCCCCGAAGGTCAAGCCAAACTCAAGCATGCCTCCGTTCTAGTCATCGGAGCAGGTGGGCTGGGTTGCCCTGCTTTACTGTACCTGGCCGCTGCAGGAGTTGGAAGAATTTGTGTGGTGGATGGGGATGTTGTAGCCCTCTCCAACCTCAACCGCCAAGTGCTTTTTGGCCAGCAGGACCTGGGAAAAAATAAGGCGCAAACAGCCGTGCGCTACTTTCAAGAAAAATACAACGACATCCACTGGAAGGCGATACCTGAATTTATTTCAATAGAAAACGCCCAAGAATTCATCTTTCACTACGATGTGGTGGTCGATGGCAGCGACAATTTTCCTACCCGTTACTTGGTCAACGATGCCTGTGTGCTTTTGAAAAAGCCACTGGTATTCGGTGCCATTCACCAGCACGAAGGGCAAGTAGCAGTATTTAATCAGGGCCCAGGTGCCTGTAATTACCGAGACTTGTATCCGCAACCACCCGCTGCCAACGAGATTCCCAACTGTGCAGAAACCGGTGTTTTGGGCGTGGTCCCGGGCATCATCGGGAGCTTGATGGCACTCGAGGTCATCAAGGTGCTTACTGGCTTAGGTAAGCCACTCACCAATCGAGTCTTGTATTTCAATAGCCTGAACTCCCAGAGCTATGAGGTTGAAATTCAGCCTAGCGCAGCTTCTGCAGTGCCTAGTTCATGGTCAGACTTTGAGCAGCGCAATTACGAGTTGGCTTCGGAGGGGATCGCCCAGCTCAGCTGGAACGAGGCCATGAAGTTGATGGGGCATGATGTGGCTTTTGTGGATGTGCGCGAACCAGGAGAAGAGCCTCCGCTAGAATGTACAGGCTTGGTAAAAGTGCCCTATTCCACCCTATCCAAGGAATTGGATCGCTTTGAGGAGGCCGAAGAGATTCTCTGCTTCTGCCAAAGTGGAGTGAGAAGCCAAAAAGCGGCACAGCTCCTGCAGGAAACCTATCC
>CANGZP010000056.1 GCA_947458475.1 Cyclobacteriaceae bacterium
CAAGAGTGGGTGAAGACCCTAGATTTTGAAACCAAAACTTTGGGTTTTGTCTCTGGGGAAACCTTAACCTATGATATTTTGGTCTTGGCCACGGGTTCCAAACCGGCTTTTTTTGGTTGGCCAGGTCAGGACCTGAAGGGAGTTCAAGGGCTGTATACCAAGCAAGACTTGGAAACCATGGAAGCCACCACGAGCAAACCCATTCAACGCGCAGTGATTGTAGGTGGGGGATTGATTGGAATTGAGATGGCTGAGATGTTGACCTACAAGAAAATCCCGGTTACCTTCTTGGTTCGAGAGAACCGATTTTGGGAGCAAGTACTTCCCGAAAAAGAAGCCCTACTTGTTCAAAAACATATTTCAGCACATTCCATTGATTTGCGCCTCCAAACTGAATTGAAGGAAATCTTATCTGACGAACAGGGAAGCGTTCGCGCAGTGGTTACGATGACAGGGGAGGAAATCCCTTGCGAATTTGTAGGGATCGCTACTGGAGTAACTCCAAATGTAGATTTTCTAAAAAGTACATCTTTAGCGGTAGGCAAAGGGGTAAAAGTCAATGCATATTTTGAAAGTTCGGTACCCGATGTATATGCCATAGGAGATTGTGCAGAGTTTGAACAGCCGCCGGGTCCTGGACGACGGACTTTGGAACAGGTATGGTACACCGGAAGGATGCATGGGGAGACCTTAGCCTATAATTTTTACAACAAGCCGGTTTCCTACCAACCTGGGGTTTGGTTTAATTCCGCCAAGTTCTTTGCAATTGAGTACCAAACGTATGGGATAGTTAGTCCTGAAGCTGTAGCCGGAGTTTCTTGTTTCTATTGGGAGCACCGTCTAGGGAAAGTTTCCTTTCGAATGGAATTGGATGAAGCGGGAAAAATTGTAGGGGTGATCAACCTAGGATTTCGACTACGGCATGAATTTTTTGATCGGGCAATTCGAGAAAAATGGTCCGGGCAGCAGGTGATCCAAAGGCTTGAAGAAGGTGTTTTTGACCCTGAATTCTATGCCCCCTACCACCTTGAGATTCAACAGGCTTTTCAAGCTCAATTCGGGGTGTCGATTTCCACCTCGAAACGGTCGTTTTTACAGAAAATTTTCGGAGCAAGGGGATGAGAAAAATCGAAGTTATCGGCCTAATCTTGTTTGTAGTGGGGATGTCTGTCTTCACTATCCTGCCATTTTCAAGTCAGTATCGACTAAGTGAAGAGCAGCTACGGTCATCCGTCAAGGACATTCACCGAGATCAACTTGCGGAATTGGTGCAGCCGATGTATGGGCAAACTTACACGTCGACCCACTCCTTTTTAACTGCCTATTCCTCCTATTTCAAGCCCTACAATGACGAGCTAAAAGCAAAGCAAGCCTGGGACCAGGTAATTTGGGATGATTACGGGTTTGTATTGGCCAAAGCAGCGATGGATGGACCGAGCAAAACAAACCCTTGGGCTAGTTTGGGCTTGTCCATAGGCCTTATTGTCTTGGGAGGAATCTTATATAATCTTGGTGGAAATGGTTCGTCGCATGATAGTCTAACCCATACTGGGGTCTTTCATTCCTCTTTGAAAAATAAAGGGTTGTTGGGTCTATTGACTGGCAGCTATTTGATTTTGTTTTATGTGGTCTTGTATTGGTTTCCGGCATACCTAGCCCCGTTGGTGTGGATGGTGGAACCCATTTCCAAATTCCTATCTGGGGGTCCCGCCAGCCAGTGGTTTTTGTATGGGCTGGTATATACGCTCGCAATTGGTGTGATGGGAGTTCGGATGTTGTTGAAATACCGAGGCAACCGCTACCAGCAGCTTCGAACTGCGTCCTTGATATTTTTTCAAACTGCCTTTGCATTTCTAATTCCAGAGGTGCTTGTATTGTTGAATAAACCCTACTTTGATTTTAAGAATATTTGGCCTTTGGACTATGATTTTTTCTACGATTACCAGCTAGACACCTTTATTTCTAGTGGGGGATTGGGCCTATTTATGTTGGTTTGGGGGATCCTATTAATCGTGATCGGTGTACCTGTGTTTACCTATTTCTATGGCAAGCGCTGGTATTGTTCTTGGGTTTGTGGTTGTGGAGGATTGGCCGAAACCGTTGGTGATGAATTTAGGCACCTGTCCGACAAGTCCCTCAAGGCATGGCAATGGGAGCGCTGGATGATCCATGGCGTACTGGCCTTGGCTGTGGTAATGACCACGCTTACGCTTGTCAACTATTTTACCTCCTTCAGCCTGTTGGGACAGGTGACGAATCAATTGCATTCCATGTACGGATTTGCGATAGGCTCTGCTTTTGCTGGGGTCGTTGGAACTGGATTTTACCCTTTGATGGGCAATCGAGTTTGGTGTCGTTTTGGTTGTCCACTGGCTGCTTATTTGGGATTGGTACAGCGGTTTAAGTCTCGATTTAGAATCACCACCAATGGGGGACAGTGCATCTCTTGTGGCAATTGCTCAACGCATTGCGAAATGGGAATTGATGTCAGAGCGTACGCACAGCAGGGTCAAAATATCGTACGATCTTCCTGCGTAGGTTGTGGGGTCTGTGCGTCGGTTTGTCCTCGTGGGGTATTGAAGTTGGAAAATGGTCCAGAGGAGGACCGAATCCACGAGTTTCCGTTTTTGATTGGCAACGATTCCATCAAACTGAGGTCGTAAATGTTTTTCGTTTATACCTGTGCGCTGCTCTATTTTTTGGGAATGGTTTTTATCTTCCTGTATAGTCTGGCACAAGGGCATTTATTGGTTCATTTTTTTAAGTTCAAAAAGGAGTCCAATCAAGCTCCTCCCCAAGCGCCAAACACGTGGCCCAAGGTCACGGTGCAACTGCCCATCTACAACGAACGCTATGTGGTCGAGCGCCTGATTGATGCAATTGCCAAACTCAATTACCCGAGCGAATTGCTTCAAATCCAGATTTTGGATGATAGTACAGATGAGACAGGGGCCTTGATTCAGGCAAAGGTATTGGACTACCCCAAATTGAATTTTGACTACCTCCACCGGACCAATCGAACCGGGTTTAAGGCGGGAGCCTTGAAAGAAGCCTTACCTAATGCTCAAGGCGAGTTTATTGCCATTTTTGATGCGGATTTTGTGCCGGATCCTGATTTTTTAATTAAAACCTTGCCCTATTTTTCATCCCCTCAGGTGGGGATGGTTCAGAGTCGTTGGACGCATCTCAATCAGAATTATTCCATTTTAACGGAGCTTCAGGCCTTTGCTTTGGATGCCCATTTCTTAATCGAGCAGCAGGGAAGAAATCAGCAAGGGGCCTTTATCAATTTCAATGGTACAGCTGGGATTTGGAGAAAAACATGCATTCTGGATGCCGGCAACTGGCATGACGATACCTTGACGGAGGATTTGGATTTAAGTTACCGCGCGCAGCGGAAAGGCTGGAAGTTTGTGTACCGGCCAGAAATCGAATCCCCTGCCGAACTTCCTCCCATTCTCTCCGCGATCAAGTCCCAGCAATTCCGTTGGACGAAGGGTGGGGCCGAATGTGCGGTCAAGCATGCGGGCAAGGTGTTTCAGGAGGATCATCCTTGGCACATCAAATTCCATGCATTTGCCCACCTTTTCAATTCCACAATTTTCATTGCGATTTTGCTGACCAGCTGCAGCAGTATAGGACTTTGGTGGGCAATAAACTTGAATTTAATCTCAACGAAGCTGTTGCTTCCTATGGGATTTTCGATGTTAGGCTTTGTAATAGTGGCAGGGGTGTATTTGCTGTCTTACCTCAAGGCTCAGGCCTTCTCTTGGAGCAGATTAGCAGAAGCCATTTGGAAATTGCCACTCTTCTTTGCCGTTTCTATGGCATTTGCATTGCATAACTCCCAGGCAGTATGGGAAGGGTTGACAGGTAAAAAATCGCCTTTCATCCGAACCCCAAAATTCAATTTGGAGTCTGGATCTGTCTCGTTGCATTCCAATGTCTACCGCCTACGTTCTCTGCCTGTAAGCACTTGGCTTGAAGGAGGGATGGGGCTTTTATTTGGAGGGATGGTGGTCTTGGGGATTGTCAACGGTACCTATTTATTTCTCCCTTTTCATGGGCTATTGGCATTGGGGTATAGTTTAGTGTTTATTTCCTCCCTGCGTACCCGTTAAGTTTTATGAATTCAAGGCCGATTATTGATGTCATCATTCCTGCATTTAATGAGGAAAAGTCTATCGTTAAAGTGATTGGGGATATTCCCAAGCTGGTGCGGCATGTGGTGGTGGCCAATAATAACTCCACCGACCGCACCGCCGAAGTGGCGATGGGAGGGGGTGCTCAGGTGGTATTTGAACCGCAAAAAGGCTATGGCAAGGCCTGTTTGACGGCCATGGAATGGATCAAACGCCAAGAAGTTCAACCTGATATTCTGGTTTTTTTGGATGGGGATTACAGCGATTATCCCGAGGAACTAGCGGATTTAATAGCTCCAATTCTAGCGAACAAAGCGGACTTGGTGATCGGTTCCCGGTCCATGGGCCAGCGCGAAGCAGGATCCATGACCTTCCCTCAAGTATTTGGAAATGGGCTTGCTACCCTCTTGATGCGCTGGATGTATGGCGCCAGATTTTCTGATTTAGGGCCTTTTCGAGCCATCTCTTGGAGTAAATTACTGGCCTTGGGAATGGTAGATCAGAATTTTGGATGGACTATTGAGATGCAGATCAAAGCACATCAAGCCAAACTCAGGTACCTGGAAGTGCCAGTCACCTACCGAAAGCGCATTGGAGTTTCGAAGGTGAGTGGTACGGTGAAAGGTATGATTGGGGCCGGATATAAAATAATTTTCACGATATTTAAGTATTGGCGCCCTTTTCGGTAGACGCTTACAATTCGTTCAAATTCCATACCCATGCAAAAAAAATCAAGACTAAAGCCTGTTGTCTTTTTTGTGCTTCTTTTGGTTGGAGTAGCATCTCTCGCTTGTGCTCCAGAAGGTCGAGAAGGGGTAGTTGAAACTCAGTTTGCAAGTTACTGGTACAAAGGAACTGCAGAAGTCAATGTGTTTGATTTGCAGCAAAGCCGGTATGGGGAGCTACGTCAGGGAAAGGCGGTAATGATATTTGTCACGGAAGATTTCTCCAAAAGCAAGCAGGTAAAATTGGATGTACCTGAGGATAGGCCATCCGATGCCCAGAAGGTATTGAAGTTGAATATGACAAGGGAGTTTGTAACGGGCGTATATCCTTACCACACCATGCTATCGGTATTTACCCCCGTTTACGAGGAAAGCCCAGCGCCCAAGTTGACGGCATCCGTGACCGAGTGGTGTGGGCAATCCTTTACGCAGCTCAATTACAAGAATGGAAAATATACGGCTAAGCAATTTTCTTATTTTGAATCCGAGGGGGATTTGGAGTCCAAGGTAGATGGCAAAACGGAAGAGGAGCTGTTTACACTGCTCCGCTTGAACCCCAATTTGGTTCCCCTTGGCAATCTGACCCTAATTCCGAGCCTTATTTTTCAGCGCTTTGCTCATATTCCCTTGAAAGGTGAGCAGGCAACTGTTTCACGAAAAGCATTGGACTTGGATCAAGCCGAATTGACGGTAGTGTATGGGGAAATTGGAAGGAAGATCGCTATCCGTTACCAGCAACTATTTCCGTACGAGATTATGGGCTTTACAGAAACTTGGACCAAGGCAAATGGACAGCAGGAAGTAACTACGGCTACGCGCATTCACTTGAGGCAGTTGCCATATTGGAAGCAAAATGAGAAGGTGTATGAATCCCTTCGCAAGGAATTGGGACTTTGAGCACTCATTTTAAATCGGTATTAAAAGTTGCTTCGCTACTTCTACTAGGAACTGCGCTGATTTTGTTGGCGCAAGTGCCTCGAGAAAATTTCCCCCTGACTTTCGTCCTTTTTGCAGTGGCTTTTGGAGCAATGCTCGGGAGTTATTTCCTGGATTGGAGAAAGGATAGTTTCTGGTGGCTATTGGGTGTTGGGCTAATCTTTCGCGGTTCCCTTTTCTTTTTTGCTCCGCAATGGTCGGAGGACGGCGTCCGTTTTTTGTGGGATGGGGAGCTTTTACGACAAGGTCAGAATCCTTACCTGTTGACCCCAGCGCAGGTACAAGAGCAGCTAGGGGCAGGGGCAGCGGTTTACCTGACCCAACTTTTTGAGGAATTGAATTCGCCGCATTATTATTCCGTTTATCCTCCCCTGAATCAGTTGCTATTTTGGGGGGCAGCACAGTTTGCTCAGGGCCATCTTGAAAAAGGCTATTTGGCACTTCGGTTATTACTGTTGCTTGGTGAAGTTGGTGTGTTTTCGCTGCTTTGCTGGCTTTTTTCAAGGTTGGGCCTTCCCCAAAAACAAATCATTTTCTACTGGTTAAATCCGCTCGTCATCTTGGAGGTGGTAGGAAATCTTCATTTTGAAGGGCTGGTTCTATTTTTTCTAGTAGCATCTCTTGCTGCCATGTCGCGGCAGAAGCTTGGGTTCTCGGGAATGTTCTGGGGGCTGGCGATTGGTATGAAATTGCTCCCCTTGCTTTTTGCACCTGCATTCTTGTTTTGGAAGCAGACACGGAAATCCCTTGGTTTTTGGGGAATGGCAGTTGGGATAGGACTGCTCTGCTTTTTACCTCTCGCACTTGGCAATTCATGGCAAAATTTCTTTCAAAGTTTGCAGCTGTATCAAGGGAAATTTGAGTTTAATGCTTCGGTGTACTACCTGCTTCGGGCAATGGGCAATTGGTTAGTGGGTTACAATACGATTGGCATCCTGACTAAACTTGGTATGGTGATTACTCTTGCAGGGGTGATTTGGATGTCCTGGAAACGGTCTCAGGCTACCTTTGAAGGGATGATTGGCCTTTGGGTGCAACTGTATTTGTTGTACTTTATCCTGCAGCCGGTAGTCCATCCTTGGTACCTGTTGCCCGGTTTGGGCTTGTCGGTATTGACGAGGCAATGGGCCTTTTTGCTTTGGTCTTTTGGAGCAATTTTTTCTTACCAAGCCTACAGCCAAAATCCTGTTCAGGAGCAAGCCCTATTTTTGATGCTAGAATATGGATTGGTTCTTTTAGGTCTGTACTTGGACTATTTTCGGAAGCAAAGAACTACTAACTTAGAAAGATGAAAAACGCGATTGTATTTTTTGTAATTCTGTTTGCATGGACGGCTTGTACCCCAAGTCCTGAAAAACAGGCGATGGATCTTTTGGACAAGTCCATCGTAGCGCATGGAGGTAGGGAAGGTTGGGAGAACTTGAAAGGGATCAAATTTCGAAAGTGGACGCGGATGTTGGATTCAGCGGGGAATATCGAATCCGAATTGGATCAGTGGCATGAGTTTCGATTTTCTCCACGGTTTGAGGGGAAAATCAGCTGGACCAAGGATAGCATAGCGCATTGGATGAGTTGGGATGGAGTCATCTTCCGGTACCAAATGGGAGAGAATGAGGTCTTGAACCCAGATTTTTTAGCCGCCAAAAAGAAGGATTTTGATGCGGCATTTTACACCGTGGCACAGCCCTGGAAGTTGCTCGACAAGGGAGGGAAACTAATTTACGAGGGAAAAAAGACCCTTGAAAATGGCACAGAAGTCGCTTCCATCCGTGTGGATTATGGTCCAGATGCAGATACCTGGTGGTACTATTTTGACTCCAAAAGCTTTGAGATGCTGGGCAATGAGGTGCAGCTCAAAGATCACCGCAGTAGAATTTATGATTTGTCCAGTGAGCAGGTGGAGAAAATGATATTTCATGGCACTCGCGAAAGTTGGCGGGTAGATGAGGCAGGGAAGCGTTTGTTTCTTCGTGCGGAGTACCGCTATTCCAACTATGAGTTGGAGTATTAATTTCTAGCATTTTGATTTTATTTAAAGAGGCACTATTCATCTTGTAAAAAATACGGTTATGAAAATTTTAGCATTCAGTTTCGCAATACTGTCCTTTACCGTTTTTGGAATTTCCTGCGATTCCAGAACAGAGGCAGAGAAGATCGTCGATGCAGCTATCGCTGCCTATGGGGGAGCCCTTTATGAAGAAACAGCCATCACCTTTGATTTCAGAGGAACACATTATTCCATTTTCAAGTCATCCACTGCCTTTGAGTACAGTAGAGAATTTTCGGATTCTACGGGACAGGTAGTGGATGTTTTGAATAATTCGGGATTTACACGAAAGGTAAATGGAGTGTTGATCGATACCTTGACTGAAGAGCGGATTGGTGCATTTTCACGATCGGTCAATTCAGTGGCCTATTTTGCTTTCTTGCCTTATGGATTGAATGATGCAGCGGCCATCAAAACCTACCTCGGAAAAACCACGATTAAGGGGAAAGAGTACCATCAGGTCAAGGTGACATTCCAAGCTGAGGGTGGTGGAGAACATTTTGAAGATGAGTTCTTGTACTGGTTTGGGGTAGACGATTCGCGCATGGATTACATGGCCTACAGTTACCATACCGATGGGGGAGGAGTACGTATGCGAGACGTGCGAGCGAACCGAGAAGTGGGGGGTATCCGATTTCAAGACTACAACAATCTAAAGGCAGCACGTAAAGAAACCCCATTGGATTCCATGCAGGTCTTGTATGAGACTGGGGCTTTGGTGAAGCTTTCAGAAATCAACTTAGAAAACATCCGCACCTCTTTGCTTCCAGAAAACGAGTAGGGGTCTTCCTTTTTTTGGATTGGCGGTAGGGACTTTTTTTGATTTTTTAGTAACTAGGGGATGCAAACCCAAAAAAGTACAAACCCATGAATCGAAGAAGAGAATTTTTAAAGACCACAGGGCTCGCAGGCCTAGGATTATTTGGTGCAGGAAGCACCTTGGCAGACTCCATGAAAGTTTTGCCTCTGGAGGCAGCTTACGGAAACGCCCGAATGCAGTCCTTCAATATGTCTGGCTTTGCTGCCCCCAAATTGAATGTGGTACGGGTAGGAATAGTGGGTTTGGGCATGCGTGGACCGGGTGCGGTAGATCGCTTGAGCAAAATAGAAGGAGTAGAAATCAAAGCACTTTGTGACTTGCTTCCAGAGCGAGTGGAAGAAGCCAAAAAATCCTTGGAAGGAACGATTCATCGTCCAGAAGGATATTCAGGTACGCCATATGCCTGGAAAAAAATGTGTGAGCGCCCAGATTTGGATTTGATATACATCGCAACTCCATGGGAATGGCATACGCCAATGGCAGTATTTGCCATGGAATCTGGCAAGCATGCAGCGGTGGAAGTGCCTGCAGCGCGCACCTTAGAAGAGTGCTGGCAGCTGGTAGAAACTTCTGAGCGCACCAAAAAACATTGCATGCAGCTGGAAAATTGCTGCTACGATTTCTTTGAGCTGATGACCTTAAAGATGGCTCGTGAGGGCTTCTTTGGGGAGGTAGTGCACGTAGAGGGAGCGTACATCCACGATTTGCTATGGCTCAACTTTGACAAGGACAAGGGCTATCAAGGCATGTGGAGGCTAGAGGAGAACTTCCGAAATGGAAATTTGTACCCCACACATGGTTTGGGTCCAATCTGCCAGCTTCTCAATATCAATCGCGGAGATCAGATGGATTACTTGACCTCTTTGTCCTCGAATGATTTTCAGATGCAGAAAAAAGCCCAGGAACTGGCAGCGCAGGATTCTTTCTGGAATGGCTATGCAGCAAAGACCTATCGAGGCAATATGAATACTACCGTCGTAAAAACGAAGCTTGGGAAAAGCATCGTTATTCAACACGATGTAACCTCCCCAAGACCTTATTCACGATTACATGTGGTGAGTGGCACGGAGGGATATGCACAAAAGTACCCTGAGCAAAAAGTGGCCAAAGGCCATAGCTGGATGAAAGAAGAGGAGATGAAGGCGCTCAAAGAAAAATACACTCCGGAGATTGTCCAGAAAGTTGGTGAACTAGCCAAGCAGATTGGAGGCCATGGAGGCATGGATTTCATGATGGACTGGAGGCTGATCGATTGCTTGCGCAATGGACTTCCATTGGATCAGGATGTGTACGATGCTGCTTTGTGGAGTTGCATCACCCCGATGAGTGAGTGGTCTGTAGCCAACCGTTCCAATTCCATTGATATTCCTGACTTTACGGGAGGACACTGGAAAACCAATGCACCTGTGGAGATTACTTTGAAGGGTGGAGGAACGACGAAGGTACGAGTCTAGAAAAGTACTAAGTACCAAGTACCAAGTACAAAGATGATCTACGAAGTACGAAATACGGGATGTTTACTAATGTCGAATATCCTACGCTGAGTAAAGAATGCTGAAGTGAGTGTCCAAAGTACCAAGTACTAAGTACAAAGTATGGATTTGAATTAGGACGCGAATCGTGCTCCTAGGTGTTCTTGGTACCTTGTACTTCGTACTTGGTACATTGATTTACTTAGTTTCTCTTCGCTTCCGCATCTCTTCAGCCACTTCCTGGTCGCTCGCTAAGGAACTTTGTTCGAGCTGTTGGAAGATGCGTTCGTAGTTTTCATCGTCTCGATTTTGAGAAAGTTTTGCGCTGGCGTGTATCTCCTTGATCTCGATTTCAAAGCCTACCAAGGCACGAATTTGCCCATCCAAATAGCTTGGTGTCATGGTTTCTACCTGCACCCGATTGGGCCTACCAGTTTCGTATTGATCTACCAAGGACTTTAGGTGATGCAAAAGTTCCTCTCCCTCGATTAGCCTTGCCATTCCATATACGTGTACAGCTAGGTAATTCCAAGTTGGCACATTTTCGTGGGTGTACCAAGAAGAAGAAATGTAGGCATGGGGACCTTGGAATATCGCCAATACTTCCTCTGCTTGAGCGAGGTGCTTCCACTGAGGGTTAGCTTTGGCAAGGTGTCCATGAAGGATGAACTTTCCATTTGATTTCTTTTCCAAAAATACGGGAAGGTGCGTTGCCCAGGGCTTTCCATCCACTTGGGAATAGAGCGTCGCAAAAGCGTTTTTTTGAATAAATTCCTGGACTTCAGTTTCGGTTTCCCAGGAGTTGAGCGGATGGATGTACATGGAAATGTGGAGTAATGCCGGACATAGTTGCGCAAACTGCGTCTTCCCTGAAAATTACTAGTAAATTTTACTAAGGCTCCTCAAGGTAAGCAACAATAACCTAATTTAGTGGAATGAACAGTTCTACGGACCGACTGGAGCTAGCGGCGAGATTTGTAAATACGACGGGAGCTCCAATTTTTTTGACGGGTAAAGCGGGTACAGGAAAAACAACTTTTCTTCGGGACCTTGCGGCGCGTACGCACAAACGCTATGTCATCCTAGCCCCTACGGGCATTGCTGCTCTCAATGCCAAGGGGGTGACGATCCATTCGCAGTTTCTGCTGCCCTTTGGTTCCTATTTGCCTACACGTGAGCCGGAAGGAAATTTCACGGATCGGCAAGGGTTTTTTACCCAGCAAACCTTGGCACGGCGGCATCCTTTGAACCAGCTGAGAAGGAAGGTGCTTAAAGCGATTGACCTCTTGGTGATTGATGAAGTCAGTATGCTACGCGCCGATATGCTGGATGCAATTGACTACCGGATGCGCAGTGTGAAGGGCAACTATCAGGTTCCTTTTGGGGGAGTTCAGGTGCTGTTGATTGGGGATTTGTACCAATTGCCTCCCGTGGTCAAGGACGAAGAATGGACAATTTTGAGTCGATTTTACAACTCCATGCACTTTTTCGAAGCCAAAGCTCTGCAGCAATCAGGGATGGTGTACTTGGAGTTGGACAAGATTTTCCGGCAGCAAGACGAAACCTTTATCCGCATTCTGAATAACCTGCGGGACAATAAATCTACCCCAGAGGATGTGCGCCAGCTCAACCAACAGTATAAAACCTTGGATGAGATTCAGGAACTGATGCCTTGCATCACGCTGACGACTCACAATTACAAGGCGGACGAACTGAATTTGCGAGAGCTTCGAAGTTTGGCTAGCCCTTCCTTTTTTTACGATGCGGATCTGGACCGAGAATTTCCTGAGAGCATGTTTCCACTGCCTCCCATCTTGGAACTGAAAGTAGGAGCTCGGGTGATGTTTATCAAAAACGATTCTTCAGGAAACGCATCCTATTTCAACGGAAAGTTAGCAACCGTGATTCATTTGGCTGCTGATGAGGTACGGGTCCGAATGGATGATCAGCAGGAGGAGTATGTCCTCAGAAAGGAGGATTGGGAGAATAAACGATACCAGCTCAACTCGGAAACCAAAGAGTTGGAAGAGGAGGTCATTGGTACATTTTCTCAGTATCCGATCAAACTAGCCTGGGCAGTGACCGTGCACAAAAGTCAGGGGCTTACCTTTGATAAAGCCATTGTAGATGTAGGTCAGGCTTTTGCGCCGGGGCAGGTCTATGTGGCACTGAGTAGACTTCGGAGTTTGGAAGGATTGATTTTGCGCACGCGCATTCAAACTGAAGTGATTTTTTCGGACGCAAAGGTGGTTGGATTTACGCAAGAAAGGTCTAGTCAGAAGGATTTATCGGAGCTCCTACAGGTACACCAACAACAGTATTTGTTTCAATTGGTGGAGCAAACCTTTGAGTTGGATAGTTTGATCGGGGCACTGATCCAGTTTCAAAAAGATCAAGATTCCTCCCTTGAGTTTGAAGACGAAGCGATGCAGGCAGACCTACCAGCCTTATACCGACTTCTGGATGTGGAGCGGGAAAACACCCGTAAATTCCGTCAGCAGCTGCAGTATTTGATTCAGAATAAGGAAGAGGAGCGCTTACTGGAACGCTTGGAAAAAGGGGCTGCCTATTATTTAGAGTTGTTGTTGGAGGGGATGAAGATTTTGCTGCGTCATTTGGTGAAAATTGAGCGGCTATCACGGGTGAAGAGTTACCAGGAATCCATGGAAGAATTGGAACTGGAATTTCTTTCCAAGTACACAGCCATCGCGCGAAGTAGTATACTGATTCAAGGAATTTTTAAAGGCGAAGGAATTGGATCTTTGGATGCAGTGGATTTGCGAATCCGACAAGTTCGTCAGCAGCTCGTGTCCCAATTTCGAGAAGCAATGCCTGCTGCTTCGGCTACAAAAAATAAGACCGGAAAGAAGAAGTCTTCTAAACCCAAACCCACGAAAGAGAAGAAGGAGGATACAAAGGAACAGACGATTCGCCTTTTTTTGGAGGGAAAAACTCCAGAAGAAATAGCATCCGATCGAGGACTAACTCCTGGGACCATCCTCAATCACCTGACGCATGGGGTAAAGACTGGAAAAATCCAGATCGAGGCGTTGGTTTCCCAGGAAGCGATCTGGGAAATCCAAGGGGTAGCCGAAAAACCAGGCTCCTTAAAGGCCTATTTTGAATACTTTGAAGGCAAGTACGATTACGATACCTTGAGATTGGTCTTGAAATCGGAGAGGTGAGTTTGTTTATAAAACTAAATTCTTTGGATGAAACTAAGAATCCTTTGCATAGGGTTTAGCTATCTTAGCTCACAGAAATAAATCGCATGGTGATGAAGCGGATTTGGCAGTTTAGCCTCCTCTTTTTTTTGTTGAGTACAAGTACTCCGGTATTGGGTCAGCAAGACAGCATTTCTACTTCCAATGAGTTCAAGGGAGTCGTTTCTGGAGTGGTCGATTTCTTTTATGGATATGATTTCAATTTACCCGAAAGCAAGATGCGGTTGCCCTTTCTTTCCAGCCATAATCGACACAATCAGGTAGCACTCAATTTGGGTTTGATAAAAATCGCCATGACCAAAGGGCAGTTTCGAGGCAATGTTGCGCTTCATGCTGGAGCCTATTCCGTAGACAATTATGCAGAGGAACCTGGGATACTGAAACATGTATTTGAGGCAAATGCAGGAGTTTTGCTTTCCAAGAAAGGCAATGTGTGGTTAGATGCCGGTGTGCTTCCTTCCCATATTGGATTTGAAAGTGCGATCTCTACGGATAATTGGACCTTGACGCGCTCTATTTTGGCAGAAAATACCCCCTATTTTCTAACCGGTGGCAAGGTGAGTTTTCAGCCCGCTGAAAAGTGGTTTTTTTCTGCGTTGGTCTTCAACGGGTGGCAGCGAATTACGAATGTGGAGGGAAGTACCAAACCCTCCTTTGGAACTCAGGTAGCCTTTCGTCCTAAGGATACTATATTGATCAATTGGAGTACTTTTCTAGGTTCTGATGATCCTGATGCAACCAGAAGGAGGCGATATTTTTCCAATCTGTATAGCCAGTTTCAAGTGAGCGATGCGTTTGGTTTGACCTTAGGGATGGACATGGGTGTACAGCAACGGCTTCGAGGAAGTTCGATCTATGACCCTTGGTTTAGCCCAATTGTGATTGGTCAGGTGAAGTGGAATCAGAAACTGAAATCAGCACTTCGGATTGAATATTACCAAGATCGAACAGGTATCCGAGTGAAAAATGATCACCCGAATGGTTTTGCTACCACTGCGGTATCTGTAAATATGGATTACTCCATTTGGAAAGGATTGCTATGGAGAATCGAAGCGAGTAATTACCGAAGTAGGGATCAAGTATTTTTATACCCAGAGACTCCCACTTCTACTAATTTTTTCTTAATTAGTTCTCTTGCGTATCGATTTTGAAATCTTCCGGAAAGGGCGAACAAATATAATTTTTTGATTAAATCTTCGATTTTGTTCAACCAGCCGCGGCAGTTCAACCCGACGTGGCGGGTTGTGCGGAATGCTCTGTTTGCTAGCCCCAGGTTTAGCTGCCGCGGCAGCTAAACCTGGGGTTATGCAAGGTTTGATCCGCCTCGGCGGATCGTGTTGAGATACAGTTTTGGTGTAAAAAGCTTAATCTTAATTTTATCACCAACAATTGAGGCAGTTTTTAGGTAAGATTAGCTGAGGCGGATCCTATATTTAATTGCTACGGGTTTAACTACTTCGATAGATAAACACGTGGTAAAAAATACCATTTGAAGTTCAGTTACATGAGCTGTGGACAGTTGAAAGCCTGTAGGCCGTGGCCTATTGTCTATGAACGATAATCCGCAAAGTACCATTCCAATTGAACCACTGAAGTAATTGCGGATAATCTTAATTCACTCAATACATTTTCTCCGTCAACACACTCATAATCGCCCGAATTCCTTCCTTGTAATTCCCTAATCGTAGGTTTTCATTGGGGCTGTGCTGGTTGTTGTCCGCATTGACTGTAGGGATGGTCACAGCAGGAATGTCAAGCGCATCCACAAAAGGAGAGATCGGGATTGATCCCCCGGAAATACGAATCTGTACCGGGTCCTGTCCAAAAGCACGGTTCATGGCTTTTCGCAACCAGGCTCCAGTTGGAGAGTCCATGGGCGTACGGAATGCTTGGTAGGAAATCGAAGTGCCTACTTTGACGATTTTTGGATGAGTCATTCGCTCTTCATCGCTGGGATCTTTTTCGGTAATGTAGAATCCCTGCTTGCGAATGTGGGTTTTGATCA
>CANGZP010000057.1 GCA_947458475.1 Cyclobacteriaceae bacterium
ACAGAGCCACAACTCCATTTATTCAGCTTGTTTTTTCCCGTTCCTTCTGAACAGGGTTGCAAAGGTAATCAAACTCTACTTCAGCACAACTAATTCAAGAAAATAAATTTTAAACCATTTATCCTCTCAGCTCGCGATTTCAATCTCAATCCCTCTACTATCCCGGCAGCTTTCCCGCCTTTTGGGAGTGCAAAGATGCCGCTTTTTATTCCGAGTACAAACGCTCAACCGAAAAATAAGTGTAAAACAAGGCTAAAGCACTGAAAATGACACGAAAAAAATTACTCTCCTACCGCAAAAAAAATGAAGTGTGAATTCGTTTGAATCAAACCAAGTCCCTCAACACTCCTTCAAACTCAATACCTGAAAGAAGGCAAGGATCGATAGCGCCTCTTCGCAGGAGATTGCGAAGAAAAAACATAGCGCACAGAAACCTCATGGGAGCCGCCAGAACGCCCTAAACCATAAGCCGAGATAGGGAAATCAAAACTATAACCTACATCTAAACCAGATTTCAATCCCAAACCAATCATCGCAACCAAAGATTCATGATTCGGTAAACCATATTTCGTAGGGAGACCACGGTACCATAGCCCCAAAGCCAAGGGCTCGAAATAAAACTCCGTCCCAAGATCCAGTTGAGAAAACTGTCCTTGCTGCTTGTAATTAAAGCCTACCGAAAAAGAACGCTCTTGATCTGTATTGTTAAAGTAATCGTTGATATTCCCTGGAGCTAAATTAAATCGGTACCCTCCATGCAAACTTAGTTTCCTTGGCAAACGGCTCGTACCATCCACTACATAACTAATATCGGGCTGAAGAAGATGAGCCATAGAAGCTCCAAGCCAAGCCCTTTTTCCATAATACATTAAGCCTGCGTGCGCATCCAAATCACGCACCTGACTTTCTCCCGCAAATCCACTCCCTGAATAATCGATGCTACCTCGATTGATATCCAACTGTGAGCCCAATACCACCCGCCCAAAATAGGCGTCACGTGCAATGAAGCTCCCCTGCATCCCCGCCTGAATGAAACTGTTTGCTGAAAGCTGAAGCCGGTAACTGTAGGCCAAGCCTACCTCGTTCCAACTTGTTTCTGTAAATGATTCGTTGGCACCTTGTAAGATCAATCCAAACCCTGAATTCCATCGCTCCTCGTAATGATCCACATAAGCAGTGTAGGCAATGAACGTTTGGTCCAAGGCAGGCCACTGATTTCTAAAATTTACCCCAAGCCTAGTCAACCCTGTGCTCCCCACTAAGGCAGGATTTAAATAGATAGGGTTGGCGTAATACTGACTGTACTGCACATCCTGCCCCCAAACTATTCCAGGGATCAAACCAAAAAAAACTACCCATGCAAAAAGCCTTCTCATCGTATCAACCTGAATTTACCAGTTGACTCTACCTTTTCTCCATCAGTCGCGTTACCCACTAAACTGTAAAAGTAAAAACCTGCCTCTTGGAGCACTCCAGTGACCGTACCGTCCCAACCGCCATTTTTCAAATCGGAACTTCGGTAAATCAATTCCCCCCACTGGTTGAAAATAGAAAGCTCCAAAGAGGCAATACCCTTGAACTTCGGCACAAAGGTTTCATTTTCTTCTTGCAATGGCGTAAATGCATTGGGAACCATCAATCGATAGCTCTTGGTAATACTTACTTTTTGGGTAAAGCTATTTTTACAGCCATACTTATCCGTTACTACCAAGACCACCTCAAACTCTCCCTTTTTTCCAAAAATGTGAATTGGGTCCTTTTCTATAGAACTAACGCCATCACCAAAATCCCATGCCCACTTGACCGCTCTTTCTTCGGATAAATCAGTGAATTGAATCTGGTCATCGGGAAATATGCCTCCTCCTGCATCGTCTTTGATTCCTGTCCCCACAACCCCGAAATCAAAATTTACCTCCAACTCTTTCTCTTGAATGAATACTTCTACAGGAAATGGATCTGAATAACAGTTAAATCCCTTGGGCTTCACCTGCAACTCAAACATCCCTGAAGTGCTTACTTTCTTTAATTCCTCATTTTCTAAGTCCAAGCCCTCCCCTACCAATCGGTAGTCAAATCGCTCCGCATCAAACCCACTGATAAAACTGCCAATATCCAAGGATTGACCTATGGTACAGCCAACCACAGGTTGACTCAACTTCAGTTCAGGATACTCCACCCACTTTACTTTTAGGGTGTTGCTGATTGCAGGGCAATTTTTACGGTTATATCCGATGATTTCGTAGATACCTATGTCGTCTACTTGCAAGTCTGCTTGCGTGGCACCTTCCACCAAAACCCCATCCTTTTTCCACTCAAATCGAGTATACACTTCATTTCCCTCCCCTCGAAGGACAATGGCATCTCCCTCACAAATCACCACTTCCTGTGGAGTACCCACCTGACCATCAGCACGGAGGGTGATCGGATCCGGCGACTCTTTGATTAAGAGTGTAATTGAATTTCCCTTGGAGGTTTTACCATAATTATCAGTAATGGTATAGTAAACCGTTACCTCTTGATCAATAAACTCCTCGTTGGGAAGAAATGTAAACCCTCCCGCTTGATCCGTGGCTTCAAAAATTCCTTCAGGGAAAATCTTGATTCGATTCTCTTCCAAGCACCTGGCCTGGGAACAGATGTCCGAATTTTCGGTTTCTATTTCATCCAAGGATTTGTAAAACTGCAAACAACGGATGGAACTATTTTCATTCGGTAGTCGAACCTCAGAATCAGTGATGTAAAATTGATTTTTTTGACCGGCACAGGAAGAAAAATCATTTATATCAATCCCCTCAGGATCTTTGAGAGACTCTCCTGCCGCCACTTCTACAATCAAATTCCGGATTTCGTGAAAGTTGGTTGATCCTCCTGTAGAGGCAGCAAATCCTATCTTTAGGTTCTTTGGAGCAATAAATGAATATGGGCTATTGAAAATAGTAACCATTCGAGGTTTATTGGGCTCAGTTGTCACCTCCATCTTAAGCTTGATGAAAAATCCTGGGCCATTCGAATTAGGCTGTAATTCCAAAAACACCTTTCTGTAACCTGGCTTTTCTCGATCCGTAACACGAGATGTTCCAACCCCTCCAGAACTAATTGAGAATTGATCGGTAGGACTTAATCCATCTGGCCCATCTAGCATGGTTTTCTTACCAATAACAAATGGATAACCAGTAAACAAATTTCCTGGACCTCTAACCACTATAGAATTTGGCACCAACTGTGTCGGCGGTTGATTGGGAAAGCTTCCGTTAAGCCCCCCAGCAGTGGTGCCAAACCCTCCATACTCATCAAAGCCTATTCCCAAATAAGCATTTGACAAGCCAGGCTCTTGGCCGCGAGGACCATAACCCAAAGAACCTCCAAAACCTCCAGAATTAAATACCGCTGTTTCCGCATCAAACAAAAAGACACTGAATCCATCCCCTGGATCCACTCCAGGTCCCCAACCCGTACCTCCGTAACTAAAAAATTCAAATTCAGCTTTTAGCCCGTAGGTCGAAGGAAAAGGAACATCGATATAAATAAAGCCTCGCTGGTTGGTTTGATTGTTCGTCAACCTCAATACGCCAGCACCAAGAACCAATTGTGCATTTCCTCCAAAAATTGTTCGTGCTTGCGTACTGGCCGTTTGAAAAGTTTCACAGTAAGGAAAGCCAATTTGAGCAGCAACCCGTGTTGGGAGCGCTAAAACCAAGAAAACAAGAAGAAAGTAGAAAGTTTGCTTCACCGACCTCACCTAATGAATCCTAAATAACGGAAGTCAAAATCTAAAAAAAAAGCGCTTGACCTAGTAATGTCAAGCGCTTTGCAAGAAGTGAACCTCCCTTATCGCATAATTGTTTGAATACGATCTGGGCCTATGGACACCAATTTGATTGGCACATTCAATTGTTCTTCCAAATAAGTTACATATTCTTTTAACGCTTCTGGAAATTCTTCGTATTCCGTAACCCCATCCAAGGAACAATTCCATCCCTTCATGGTCTTGTATACCGGCTTGGCATCCAATTCATTGATTTCAAATGGCAACTTCTCAATCTGCTCTCCAGAAGGCAGTTCGTAAGCCGTACATACCTTAATCTCTTCAAAAATATTGAGCACATCGGCCTTCATCATAAACAACTGCGTCACGCCATTGATCATGATGGAGTACTTCAAGGCAGGCAAATCCAACCATCCACAACGGCGAGGACGGCCTGTCGTACTTCCAAATTCATTTCCCTCCTTGCGCATCGCTTCGCCAGTACTGTCCATTAATTCCGTTGGAAAAGGACCGCTACCCACTCGAGTGCAATAGGCTTTGAAAATACCGAAGACTTCCCCGATTTTGGAAGGGGCTACGCCCAAACCCGTACAAGCTCCGGCGGTCATGGTATTGGAACTTGTCACAAATGGATAGCTACCAAAGTCTATATCCAATAGCGAACCCTGAGCTCCTTCAGCCAAAATACGCTTCTTTGCTTGCAAGGCATCATTGACTGCATATTCACTATCGATCAAAGGAAGTGTTTTGACAAATTCGATTGCCTCAAAAAATTGACGCTCCATCTCTTCCAAAGCATCCAGAGGATAATTATAAAAGGAAAGCGTAGACTTGTGCTTGTCAAGCAATGTTGTGTATTTTTCTCTGAAATCAGAACTGAGTACATCCCCTATTCGAAGTGCAGATCGGCCAATTTTATCTTGGTAGGTGGGTCCAATCCCCTTGAGTGTGGAACCTATTTTTTTATCTCCTTTAGCTTGCTCATACGCAGCATCCAAAAGCTTGTGTGTCGGAATGATGATTGTCGCCTTTTTCGAAATCACCAAATTCTTTCGGTAGTCAATTGCAAACTTTCCGAGTGCTTCGATTTCTTTTTTGAGAATGATAGGATCCAAGACCACACCATTGCCGATGATATTGAGGATCTGGGAGCGGAAAATTCCCGAGGGGATTTGGTGCAGCACGTGCTTGATTCCGTCAAACTCTAAGGTATGCCCTGCATTTGGACCTCCCTGGAATCGAGCAACCACCTCATACTGAGGTGCCAATACATCTACAATTTTTCCTTTTCCTTCGTCGCCCCATTGGAGGCCTAACAATACATCCATCTTCATTTGATGCGGAATCTATACAGTGCACTAAGATTTTAAAAGGCCGAAATTTGCGATATCGCGATAGAAAACCAAACAAAGCTGGTATTAATTCTGCGAAGCAGGCCTGAGTAGTAAAAATAGCTCGAACTTGAAATCTCAGTTGGCCTTAAAATCCAACTCATCAATCGAGTCAAAAACTTTAAATATTCCGTTGAGCTTGGTAATCAGCAGTAATTTTTTGACATGCTCTGATGGGGCAGTTAGGAGTAGCTCCCCTCCTGCGTTTTTCATTTTTGTGAGTAAGGTTATCAGCAGTCCCAGACCACTTGAACTGATGTACCTCACTTTCTCTAAATCGATGACTATAGTTTTTATACCTGCCTCCACCGAATCACTTACCAGCTCGGCAATTCTTGGCCCAATCTCATCCCCAATCAAATCCCCTTCCATAAAGAGGTAGTGAACTTGATCCTCTTTTTTTTGACTAAACTGGAGTTTCATACTAGCTCTTTTTATTTTGACAATTTTCTTTCTTACAGTTTCCGTAAAGGATCAGGGAGTGGTGAACCACCTGAAAATTCAACACCTCTGAAACGGTAGTTTGAATGGTTTGGATTCGTGGATCACAAAATTCCAGCACTTGATTGCAATCCATACAAATCAGGTGATCGTGTTGCTTAAAACCATATGACTTTTCAAACTGAGCCAGATTTTTCCCAAATTGATGCTTGGTCACTAGATCACACTCCACCAACAAATCCAAGGTATTGTAAACCGTCGCTCTACTGACCCGATAGTTTTTATTTTTCATGCTGATATACAGTCCTTCCACATCAAAATGGCCCGTGCGGCTGTAAATCTCCTCCAAGATCGCATAGCGCTCTGGAGTTTTACGAAGTTTTTGAGTTTCTAAATACGCGGTAAAAATCTTTTTTACTTCTTCGAAATGGGCGGAATTCAAAGCCATGTGGGTTGATTTTTTTCAAATATAACGCAAGTACAACTGAAAAGATGCTATCAATCAAATCGTGAAACTTTTATTACTCCCTCAATTTGATTTAGGTTTTTGATCAGCTGATCTAAGTGCTCGGTATTGTTGACATACAGCTTGATGGTGCCTTCAAAAATACCCCCATCAGAATCTACGGTTATCGAACGCATGTTCACCTTCAATTCATTGGAGATCACCTTCGTCAAGTCATTGATCATGCCTACCCGGTCTGTTCCCAAAATTCGCAAACCTGCCAAAAATGCGATTTCTCGCTGACTGGTCCAGCGTGCTTTGATTACCCGATTGCCATGATTGGAGAGCAGCTCCACCGCATTAGGACAGGTAGTTCGGTGAATCTTGATGCCCTCATTGATCGTGACAAATCCAAAAACTTCATCCCCAGGAATAGGATTGCAACACTTAGCCAAATTGTAATCCACAATATCCATGTCTTCCCCAATCAGCAATTGATCGTGTTCAGGGCCTTTCAAATTCTTAATCTCCTTGGTGAAGGAGGATTCATCCTTTACCTTTTCGGTGGTCTTTGATTTTTGCTTTTGCTGTTCTTTAAAATCCTTAAATGATTTGATGGAAGTAGGATCAATGATTCCCCTACCCACTCGGTAGTAAAACTCATTCGCAGTCTTCAAGTCAAAGAAGGCCCTAAGCTGTTCGATTACCTCGGAGCTGAAGTCCAACTTCATGGATTTCAATTTGCGCTGGACAATCTCCCTTCCATCTAGGATAGCTGACTTTTTCTCTTCCCGTAAGGCATCCTTTATTTTGGCCTTGGCGCGAGAAGTAACCACCTGATGCAACCAATCTTCCGTAGGCTTTTGCTTGCTGGAAGTCAAAATTTCTACTTGATCCCCATTCTTCAGTTTATAGCTGATCGGAACTAGGCGTTGATTCACTTTGGCGCCGATACACTTTGCTCCAACCATGGTGTGGATTTCAAAAGCAAAATCCAAGGCAGATGCACCCGTTGGCAATACCTTCAAATCACCTTTGGGAGTAAAGACAAATACTTCATCATTGAATAGATTCCCCCGAAAGTCATCCATGAATTCAATGGCGCTTCCATCATTGGATTCAAGCATGCTCCGTACTTGATTGATCCATTCGTCTAGACCTGGTCCAGATCTACCGGAAGTATCCTTTTCCTTGTATTTCCAATGCGCAGCATATCCCCGCTCTGCAATGTCATTCATCCTGCCAGTTCGAATCTGCACTTCGACCCACTGTCCAGTAGTACTCATCACTGTGGTATGAAGGGATTCGTAGCCATTTGAACGCGGCGTACTAATCCAATCCCGTAAACGATTGGGGTTGGGACGGTAAAAATCAGTAACGATGGAATAGGCCTGCCAACAATCTGCCTTCTCGTTTTCGAGCTCACTGTCTAAAATAATCCGCACAGCAAACAGGTCAAACACCTCCTCAAAGGGAATGCCCTGTGTTTTCATCTTATTAAAAATAGAGTAGACGGACTTGGGTCTTCCCTTAATCGTAAATTTAAATCCCTGACGAATCAATTCATCCTCTACTGGCTGGATGAAGCTTTTGATGAATTTATTGCGGTAACTTTTTGATTCGTTGATTTTGTGGACAATATCCTGGTAGGATTCGGTGTCCGTATACTTCAAAAATAAATCCTCTAACTCTGATTTGATTGCATAAAGCCCCAAGCGATGTGCCAAAGGCGCATACAAATACATGGTCTCGGAAGCGATCTTCAGTTGCTTGTTTCGAGGCATACTGCCAAGTGTTCGCATGTTGTTCAAACGATCCGCCAACTTGATCAAAATCACACGGACATCATCCGACAGCGTGAGCAACATCTTTCGGAAATTCTCCGCTTGCTGAGAACTTCCGTATTCGAATACTCCAGAAATTTTGGTAAGCCCATCGATGATGGTCATGACCTTGTATCCAAAATCGCGCTCAATGTCCTCCAACTCCAGGTCTGTATCTTCTACAACATCATGTAGCAAGGCAGAGATGATGGAGGTAGTACCCAATCCAATCTCCTCCACACAGATTAGCGCCACCTCAAGAGGGTGGTAGATGTAGGGCTCACCCGACTTTCGACGCATGTCTTTGTGCGCCTCCAAGGATATTGTAAAGGCCTTCTTAATCAGCTTGGTATCTCCCGATTTTAAAATAGGCTTTGCCTGTCGAAGCAATCTACGGTATCGTTTGAGGATTTCATTCCGCTCTTCCGCTACATCAGCTTGGATCATTTGCGATTTTATTTGAGTTCAAATTTGATAGGTATTGGAACAGGATTCCACATTTTTTGGAATTTTTTTTTCATTGCCTTGCAGTAAATTAGAATATGTCTTTACCTTTGCATCCACAATTGGAAATGAGTACCTATTTTCAATTGGTCACATGCGGATGTGGCGAAATTGGTAGACGCACTAGACTTAGGATCTAGCGCCGCGAGGCATGGGGGTTCGAGTCCCTCTATCCGCACCCTACTAGCCCTCAATCCCTACCCTGCTTAGCAGGAAAGAGATTGAGGGTTTTTAATTCAACACCAGTTAATTGAACATACTTTGGAAATTACAGTAGACAAGCACACCGCAAATCAAGCTTCTATTAAAATTAAGCTAATTGAGGCAGATTATCAACCAAAGGTTGATGCTAAACTTAAAGACTACGCCAAAAAGGCTGTTATCCGAGGCTTCCGCCCAGGAAAAGCGCCAATCACCATGGTAAAAAGCATGTATGGCGTATCGCTACTAGTAGAAGAAATCAATACCCTATTGGGAGAATCCCTTAATAATCACCTCAAGGAACAAACTTTTAAGGTATTGGGTGAGCCACTTCCTGTGGAAAAAGGAGAAGAATCCATCGACTGGAAAAATCAAAAGGATTTTGAATTCGAATATAAAATTGGGTTTGTTGAGACAATCGATGTAAAACTAGATTCATCAATTAAAGGAATCAACTACAGCATCAAAGTAGATCAAAAACTGATCGACGAAACGATTGACAACCTCACTTCTCAATATGGCGAAAGCACCAATCCAGAAGTTTCTGAAGCTGCTGACTTTATCTACGGAGATTTGAAATCGACTGCAACTGATTTTTCAAAAACAACTTCAGTAGACACTACCAAACTTTCTAAAAAATTAGGGGGCAAATTCATCGGCCTAAGCAAGGAAGCAGTAGTGGAGTTTGACGCAAAAGAGCTTAAAAAAGACGAATGGACTGCAGGTTTTGGTCTTTCAGACGAAGAAGCAGATGCTGCAAAAGGCGGATACACTTTGGCCGTAAAAAACATCAATCGAAAAGCGAAGGCTGAGCTCAACCAGGAGTTTTTCGATAAAATCTTCGGTCCAGATCAAGTGAAAAGCAAAAAGGAGTTTGAAGAAAAAGTAAAAGAAACCCTTCAAGGAAGCTACGATAGAGAATCTAAGGTCTACACCGAAGAGGAACTAAAAAAACTAATTGTTGAGAAAACCAACTTATCGCTTCCTGATGCTTTCTTGAAAGAATGGTTGATCAAAGCCAACGAAGGAAAAGTAACTGAGGCCGAGGTGGAAGCTGAATATCCATTGTATGCCAAACAACTTTCTTGGTCATTGATCTCCAATCAAGTTGCTAAAGAACATGCCATTCAGGCGGAGCATGCAGATGTGATCGAGAAAACAAAGGAAATGATCCGTGAACAATTCGCATCCTCTGGTTTGGGTTCACAAATGGAGTCTAGCATGGACTTATTTGTAGACAACTACTTGAAAGGAAACGAAGGTCAGAATTACATGAATTTGATGACCTCCGTACAAAATGAAAAGGTGCTAGCATTGATCCAAGAGAAGATAAAAATGACCGATAAAAATTTATCGATTGATGAATTCAAGGAACTTTTGGACAAGTAATCGAATTATGATTTATATTGAAAAGTCCTTTTTTAAAGGACTTTTTTAGTTTTGTCTCCTAGAACAACCCAAGACATGATCAACAAGGAAGAATTCAGAAAATACGCCATTCATAACCAAGGCGTCAGTGGTACGGCATTTGACCAATACACCACACATATTGAAAACATGACTCGCTCGGTAATTGAGGAGCGTCCGCAAAATTTCAGAGAAATCGACGTGTTTTCGCGATTGATCATGGACCGCATCATTTTTCTCGGTACCGGTGTAGACGATCATATTGCTAATATTATTGTCGCGCAACTCCTTTTCTTGGAATCAGTAGATTCCAAAAAAGATGTGCTCCTATACATCAACAGCCCAGGAGGCTCAGTTACTGCTGGTCTTGGCATCTACGACACCATGCAGTACATCGGTCCAGATGTTGCCACGATTTGTACGGGCATCGCTGCTTCCATGGGAGCAGTACTTTTGGCCGGTGGCGCGAAGAACAAGCGTTCCGCGCTACAGCATTCCCGCGTGATGATTCACCAGCCTTCGGGCGGCATGCAAGGTCAATCTTCCGATATGGAAATCTCTTTGAAACTTATTCTAGCCATGCGTCAGGAGCTGTACCAAATTTTAGCGAATCACACAGGCAAATCTTTCGAAGAAATTGAAAAGGATTCCGATAGAGATTACTGGTTGAGAGCCCCAGAGGCAAAAGAATACGGCTTAATTGACGAGGTACTAGTTAAAAAAACCACCTAATGGCTCAAACCACCTGCTCCTTTTGCGGTAGAAATAAAAAAGATGTAGATCTATTGGTGTCGGGCATCTCTGCCCACATTTGTAATTTATGCATTGAACAAGCCTTTGAAATTGTTGGTGAGGACAAGAAGAACAAGAATTCTAGTTCCAAACCTGCCTTCAACCTTAAAAAACCAAAGGAACTTACCCAATACCTTGACCAGTACGTGATCGGGCAAGAAGATGCCAAAAAGGTGCTTACCGTGGCTGTTTACAATCACTACAAGCGCTTGCAGCAAAAGCAAGAAGCAGATGAGGTGACCATCGAAAAGTCAAACATCATCCTAGTGGGTGACACCGGAACAGGCAAAACTTACCTTGCCAAAACGCTAGCCAAAATTCTAGAGGTGCCCTTTTGCATCGCAGATGCCACCGTCCTTACCGAGGCAGGATATGTTGGGGAAGATGTAGAAAGCATCTTAACCCGATTGCTGCAAGCAGCAGACTACAAAGTAGAGGACGCCGAAAGAGGGATTGTTTACATAGACGAACTGGATAAAATTGCGCGTAAATCGGATAACCCCTCCATCACACGAGATGTGAGTGGAGAAGGAGTCCAACAAGCTTTACTAAAGCTTCTAGAAGGTACTGTAGTCAATGTTCCGCCTCAAGGCGGCAGGAAACATCCGGATCAAAAAATGATCGCGGTAAACACCGAAAACATTCTTTTCATTTGCGGAGGTGCATTTGACGGAATCGCCAGACACATCGGAAAGCGTCTCCATACACAGCCCATGGGTTTCAACTCTTCTACTGCAAGTTTGACAGCTGATCGAGACAATCTGCTTCAGTATGTGACTGCCCAAGACCTCAAGGCTTTTGGTCTAATTCCTGAATTGATTGGTAGACTTCCCGTTCTTACGCATTTGGACCCACTGCATAAAGATACGCTCAAGCGTATCCTTACCGAACCCAAAAATGCATTGGTGAAGCAATATGCAAAGCTGATGGCAATGGAGGGGGTGACCTTGACCTTTGAGGAAGGAGCCTTGGACTTTATTGTAGAGAAAGCAGTAGAATATAACTTGGGTGCACGCGGACTTCGGTCTATTTGTGAAGCCATCGTCACCGATGCGATGTACGATATCCCATCGGATAGCAGCATTACTACCTTAGTAATCGACGAGGCTTACGCTAGGTCAAAGTTTGACACCTCCAAATTCAAACAACTGCAAGTTGCCTAACTTTAAACCCCGACCACCTCGGGGTTTATTTTTTTCCTGTTGCTTCCAGGATGAAGTGCGCTACTTGCACAGAAGCTTGCTGCTCCCCTATTCGTTCACGAATTAAGGCGTAACCAGCTTGCATTTCCTGCCGATACGATGCATCAGACAGCAAGCTATTGAGCTCTTTACGAAGATTGATTACTGAAAAATCATCCTGAATCAACTCTCGAACTACCCGGCGATCTGCTATCAAGTTGGGCAAGGAAATATAAGGGACCCGGATCAATCGTTTGCCGATCTGATACGAAACCCAAGAAGTGCTGTACACGACCACTTGAGGAACCTTAAAAAGTGCTGTTTCTAATGTTGCTGTCCCCGAAGTCACCACGGCAGCGGTGGCATGTGAAAGCAGGTCATAAGTTTGATTGTAAATCACCTGAATGCCTCGTGTCAAAGCCAACTCGTACACAGCAGCTGGCAGGCTATCTACACCAGCGACCACAAATTGTGCTTGAGGAAAGTCCTGTACCAAGGCAATCATTTTTGCAAGCATGCCCTTTACCTCTTGCGTTCTACTGCCAGGAAGAAGAGCAATGATAGGCCGAAAGGACAAGTTATTTTTTTGGTAGAAAAAATCGTGGACCTTGAATTTTTTGATTTCATCCAGAAGTGGATTGCCCACATACGCTACCTGCATCCCAAACTTCTCAAAAAAAGCCGGTTCAAAGGGTAAGATGGAATAAACTTGGTTCGTATTTTTTTTGAGGGAATATGCTCTCTTCTGGTTCCAAGCCCAGACCTTCGGTGGAATGTAATAATGAACCGGAACACCATTTTCCTTGGCGAATGCTGCGATCTTCATGTTAAAGCCTCCAAAGTCGACTAAAATCAACGCATCAGGCTGAAAGGCGAGCAAGTCCTTTTTTATTAAGGCCAAGGCTTTGAGTACTTTTCGGAATCCAAAAACCACTTCCAAAAAACCCATCACAGACACTGAGGCATAGTCTAGAGCCAAGTCGACACCCGAATCTTTGGAATAGCTCCCACCCATTCCGCGGAATTGAAGCAATGGACCCTGGGATTTCATGGCCGCCACCAAATTGGCTGCATGCATATCCCCTGACCGTTCTCCAGAAATGATGTAGATTTTATTCACGTTGCGCGCTGCTGAACTAAAAATAAAAGTAGGCGATTCGGCCTACTTCCCAAAAACTTAACTGAATTATACCCTTACTCTCCTAGGTATTCTACAAAATTCCGCGGAGTCTCGTACAGGGTCAACTTATACAAAGCTCCCTTCGGTGTGATTTCTTTTACCGCTGGAGCTAAAATCTTCCAAAATTCCATGACCAATACCTCACAACTTGCCATTTTGCCAGCCATAAAATCTACATCCATGTTCAGGTTCTTGTGGTCAACCCGATCGATCACCAAGCGTTTTGTCAACTCTGAGAGCTCCTTTAAATCCACTACAAAACCAGATTCTGGATCTGGCTGACCCTTGACCGTCACAATTAACTCAAAATTATGCCCATGCCAATTCACATTGGCGCAAGGACCAAAAACCTCAAAATTCTTGGCATCAGACCAGTTCGGATTCCAAAGCTTGTGCGCAGCATTAAAATGTTCCTTTCGCGAAACGTAAATCATGTCATGAGTGGACTAAGGCACAAAAGTAAAAAAAAATAGATGATTATCCGCAATCAAACTAGTGGCTGAGTGTAGCAATTAATGGGGATCTATGGTCGCTAAAAGTCCACAGTTGACAGTCCACAGTTCACTTAATTGATCCTCAAACTTGATTCTTCATTGATCCGGATAACTATTCTCCCCAAGCCACAAAAAAAGTCCCCCAATAACCTTGGGAGACTTTTGATGAACTTTTGAACGAGTTAGTTTTGATTCATGTAACGAATCAAATCCTGCAAGTCTCCTGACTTTTTGAAATCGATTCGTTCCGATTTGATGAATGCCGTGGCTTTGGCTAACTCGGTTCCAAAGATTTGCTGTAAATCCTTTTCTTTATTTTTCATCAACATCACTTTATCATTCACCACCACAAAGAACTCCTCTTGATCCTGGAACACCTTGGATGCCTGCGCACCATAGGTAGCAGAAGGATCATCTGTCATGATTTTGTATCCATGGAAAAGCAGCGTATAGGTACCCTTCTCTAGGACTTTCAAAAATCGCCTTGTTTTAAGGGTAGGCACCACATATGCGCTAGTGTATTCGCTACCACCCGCTTCTGGAGCATAGGAAAAGCCCGTTACTTTGTCAGGGGTATAGGCAAAAAGCTTTCCTTCCAATTTGTATTCCAAGGTATTGCCGTAGGCATTTAAAGCAATAGGCAAACCTTCTACTTTTTGCCCAGTAGCCAGGTAAATGATGCCTTTGTTGAACTCGTCGAAATACGCCGACCCTTTGACACCTAGGTACGGGTTGGCTGTAATTGGCATGCCTGTTCCATTATCACGAAGTAAAGCCATTTGGGCAAAGGAACTCATCGGGAGCAAAAACCCGAGAAAGAGGGAAAGTGCGAGTAGTTTTTTCATGCTTCAAAGTAAAAAAAAAGACCGGATAAATCCGGTCTTTTATAGAAGAATTAACAGTTGTCCAATTTGGAATTATCGGGTAATTCTAATCTGTACTTTATTGTAGTTGGCACTATTGCCTATCTCATCGTTACCTACTAACTGAAGTAACATGTCTACAGATCCACCAATTCTTCCGGTGTTGAGTACGTTCACTGTCAAGGTTCCAAAGCTGGATCCAGCAGGGATTGTCAAAGTACCAGGAGCTACATAGTCTCTTCCTGCTACTGCTGTAGTGCCTTCGGCTGCTACTGTGTAGGTAATGATCTCATCCGAAGGTCTGTGCGCACCTACCAGGTTGACGCGGAGATTTACTGTACCAACCGTGTTGGCCACCGTAATTCTTGGATAGACCTGACCAGCAAGTGGTGTACGGTCAACGGCATCCTGAAACTCAACTACATGATCTTCCCAAACAGGGTAGTTTTGCTCAATGCAAGAAGAGAATACAAGAACTAAGGCCAGAGTGAATAGCGAAAATAACTTTTTCATAGTTTCTGATTTTAGTAGCCTCTGTTTTGTTTAATATTAGGATTACCATCCACCTCACGCTGAGGGATTGGAGG